>JAICOJ010000002.1 GCA_025930755.1 Gemmatimonadaceae bacterium | reverse complement strand
GCGCGCCGGCCCTGACCAGTGTTCTGGCCACACTCGGGACGCTAGATTTCCCGACGCGCCCGGGTGGCGGAATCGGTAGACGCAGGGGACTCAAAATCCCCCGAGCTTTGGCTCTTGCGGGTTCGAGTCCCGCCCCGGGTATTTCACCAATTGGTACCAAGGAACGGCCGCGATGCATCGCGGCCGTTCGTGCATCCGAAAACACCGCGCGGCGTTCAACTTGCAGCGCCTTTCTCGCGCCGGTAACTTTTACCGGCTACTCATGACCGTTCACGCATCACCCTGAGTCATAGATGGCAACTTCGGCAACCGTGAAGGCGGCCGCGGCCGGTCTCGAGGATGTAGTCACCGGCCCGTCCGAGATCACAGACGTCAACGGGAAGACCGGGCAGCTCATCTACCGCGGGTACGACATCCACGATCTCGTCGAAAACACGACATTCGAGGAGGTCGTCTACCTGCTGTGGTACGGCACGCTCCCGACGCGTGCCGCGCTCGACGGCTTTGCCGAGACGATTCGCTCCTGCTACCACCTCCCGCAGGCGCTCGTCGAATCGCTGAAACGCTATCCCAAGGACGCCGATCCCATGGACGTCCTGCGGACCGCCGTCTCGGAGCTCTCGTTCTACGATCCCGACAAGCAGTCTCCCGTCGATGATCGCACCGCGAATCTCCGTCGTGCGGCGCGACTTCAGGGGCAGATCGCGGCGATCGTCGGCGCGTGGGCGCAGATTCGTCAGGGCAAGGAGCCGGTCAAGGCCGATCCCTCGCTCTCCTTTGCCGGCAACGTGTACTACCGGCTGCTCGGCAAGCGCCCCGAGAAGCTCGAAGAGCGCGCGATCGATGCGGCGCTCATCCTCCACGCCGACCACGAGCTCAACGCCTCGACCTTCGCGGCGCGCGTGACCGCCGCCACGCTCGCGGACATGTATGCCGCCATCGTCTCGGCCATCGGCACGCTCTCCGGGCCGCTGCATGGGGGGGCCAATACCGCCGTCATGGAGATGCTGCTCGAGATGAAGAAGGAGGGTGAGGAGCCGGGACCGTTCATCAAGAAAGCGCTGGCGGGCAAGCGCAAGATCATGGGCTTCGGCCACCGCGTCTACAAGGCGGAAGACCCGCGCGCCACGCATCTGCGTCGCATGTCGGAGGAGCTGGGGAACAAGTACAAGACCCCGCAGTGGTTCGAGATGTCGCGGCGCATCGAGGAAACGATGAAAGCCGAGAAGAACCTGCTGCCGAACGTCGACTTCTACTCGGCGTCCACGTATTACGTGATGGGCATTCCGACCGACCTGTACACGCCGCTCTTCGCGGTGAGCCGGCTGTCGGGGTGGGCGGCCCACCTCCTCGAGCAGTACGCCCACAACCGGCTGATTCGGCCGCGCGCCGAGTACGTGGGGCCGCGCGAGTTGCGCGTGACGCCGATCGATCAGCGACGTTAGGCACTCATTCCGCATGCGCACGAGCGCGCGCCCGACCGCGCCCGTGCGACATCTCCCCCTGATCGAGTCATGACCAGCTACCGATTCGCCACAGTGCCGCGGGATGGCGAGCGCATCGGCTTCTCCAACGGAAAGCTGAACGTTCCCGACACGCCGATCATCCCGTTCATCGAGGGAGACGGCACGGGGCCCGACATCTGGCGCGCCTCGCGTCGCGTCTTCGACGCGGCCGTTCAGCGCATCTTTGCCGGAAAGCGCCGTGTCGCATGGATGGAGGTCTTTGCCGGCGAAAAGGCCTTCAAGGCGCACAACGACTGGCTGCCACAGGAGACCGTCGACGCGATGCAGGAGTTTCGCGTCTCGATCAAGGGGCCGCTCACGACGCCGGTGGGCGGCGGCATTCGGTCGCTGAACGTGACGCTGCGGCAGGTGCTCGATCTCTACGCCTGCATCCGCCCGGTGCGCTACTTCGAGGGCGTCGGCGCCCCGGTGAAGGAGCCGGGAAAGGTCGACGTCGTCATCTTCCGCGAGAACATCGAAGACGTCTACGCCGGCATCGAGTGGAAAGCGGGCAGCGAAGAGGCCAGACGCGTCCGCGATTTCATCGTCGACACGATGGGCAAGAACATCCGCGAAGGCTCCGCCATTGGAATCAAGCCGATGTCCGAGTTCGGCTCGAAGCGGCTCGTCGACATGGCGATTCGGTACGCGTTGCGCACGGGTCGCCAGTCGGTGACGCTCGTGCACAAGGGCAACATCATGAAGTTCACCGAGGGCGCCTTTCGTGATTGGGGCTACGAGGTCGCGAAGGAGCGCTACGGCGAGCACGTGATCAGCGAAGCGGATCTCGGCAAGATCAGCGGCAGCGCGAAAGTCGACTGCCTCGTGATCAAGGACCGCATCGCGGACGCGATGTTTCAGCAGCTACTGCTTCGACCGTCGGAGTACTCCGTGATCGCGACGCCCAACCTCAACGGCGACTATCTCAGCGACGCGGCTGCTGCGCAGGTCGGCGGCCTCGGCATGGCGCCGGGCGGCAACGTCGGTGATGGGCTTGCCTGCTTCGAGGCGACCCACGGCACCGCGCCAAAATACGCTGGCCAGGACAAGGTCAATCCCTGCAGCGTCATTCTCTCGGGTGTCATGATGTTCGAGTACCTCGAGTGGGATGACGTCGGCCGCCTCATCGTCAAAGGCATCGAGCATGCGATCAAGTCGCGCCGCGTGACGTACGATCTTGCGCGGCAGATGCCAGGATCGACCGAGGTGAGCACGTCGGCGTTCGCCGATGCCATCATCGCGGGGATGGCGTGAGCTCCCTGCGATTCTCGGTTCGCAGCGGACAGCTGCGGTCCGTCGACGTCCCGCTGCTCGTGCTGCCGCTGGCGAAGGGCACCAAGCTCGACGATGGCATCACGGCACTCGATGACGCGCTCGGCGGGGCGCTCTCCCGCGTCATCGACCGGCGCGATTTCCGCTTTGCGCGAGACGAGACCATGCACCTCGTCGGCGGGACGAAAGGTCCGCAACGCATTCTGCTCGTCGGGATGGGGACCGTGACCGAGCCCGCTGGCGCGCTTCGCCGTGCGGCCATGATCGCCGCACGGTTTGCCCGCCGCACTGGAGCACGCGAAATCGCGTGGTATCAGGATGGCTCCGCGGGCAGCGTCGAGAGTGCGGTCATTGGACTTTCGATGGGGGTCTGGGAGTACACCGAGACGAAGACCCCTCCGCCGGACGACGAGCGCCGTCCAGCCCCTGACGAGGCGGTGGTGCTCGTGCGGGACGAGAAGCGGGCGAAAGGCGAGGTCGAAACCGGCGTGGCGATCGCCGAGGGGATGGCGCTCGCGAGACGTCTCGCGATGATGCCGGGGAATCTCTGCACCCCCGACTATCTCGCCGACGTCGGTCGCGAGATCGGCAAACGGCACGGGATGAAGGCCACGGTGCTCGGCCGCAAGGAAATGGAGGACGAAGGCATGGGATCGTTTCTCGGCGTCGCGCAGGGCACGCCGCAGGATCCCAAGCTCATCGCGCTCGAGCATCGGCGGGGCTCGGGCCGGCCCGTCGTGCTGGTCGGAAAGGGACTCTGCTTCGATTCGGGCGGAATTTCGATCAAGCCCGCGCAAAGCATGGAGCTGATGAAGTTCGACATGTGCGGCGCGGCCGCGGTTCTTGGCGCCATGGAAGCCATTGGGAGGCTGGACCTCAAGGCCAACGTCGTCGGTCTCGTCGGCAGCACTACGAACATGCCGAGCGGAACGGCATTCAAGCCCGGTGACGTTCTCAAGAGCCATCTCGGGAAGTACATCGAGATCGTCAATACGGATGCCGAGGGACGCCTCGTGCTGTGCGATGTGCTGTCGTGGGCGCGCCGGTACGAGCCTGCCGCGGTACTGGACGCAGCGACGCTCACCGGTGCATGCGTCATTGCGCTCGGCCACACGGCGTCAGGCGTCTTCGGCAACGATGAGGCGCTGGTGCAGGAGGTGTTGGGCGCAGGCAAGCGCGCGAGTGAGCCGGGATGGCAGCTGCCGACCTGGGAGGATTACAAGGAGCTCAACAAGTCCGACGTCGCCGACATCAAGAATTCCGGCGGCCGCGCCGCGGGCGCGATCGCGGCGGCGATGTTCCTGAAGGAGTTCACGGAGAGCTACCCGTGGGTCCATCTCGACATCGCGGGGACAGCGTACTCCGAGACCGATCTCGTCGCACTTCCGAAAGGGCCCACGGGCGTCCCGGTCGGAACGTTCGTCGAGTTCGTACGCGGGCGGGTGAGCTGAGCGCGCGGATCTGGCTTCGCTGCGCCGGCCTCGGCCTCGTGGCCGGGGCCGTTTTTTACTCCAGCGCCGCGAGTCAGGATCCGCCGCGCGATACGGTCGCCGTGCCGCGAGACACGACCCCGCCGGGTGCCGACACGATTCGCACGCAGCGAGACACGGTGATCCGGCGCGATACGATCGAGGCGCCGCTGGCGCGGGCCGAATTTCCGCTCACCATGGATGCGGCGGGCCGTTACCACTGGACGCGTGATGAGCTCTTCGCCGGTGGCGGGCTCACACTGCTCGAGCTGCTGGAGCGCATCCCCGGTGCGACGCCGTTTCGGTCGGGATGGATCGCCGCTCCGGCCGAGGTGACGTGGTTAGGCGGTGGGGGACGCGTGCGCGTCTTCTACGACGGAATCGAGCTGCGGCCGTTGGACGATCGAACGGGTGGGTTGCTCGATCTCGCGGAGGTCCAGCTCTGGACGCTCGAGGAGGTGCTCGTCGAGCGCGGCGCCGACGAGCTTCGTGTGCACCTTCGGTCGTGGCGCGTGGAGCGAACGAGCACGGCATCACGGACCGATGTGTTCACGGGGGATGAGGACACGAACCTGTATCGCGGAATGCTCGGCCGCCGGTTCGGCCATGGCGAAGCGATACAAGGCGGGTTCCAGCAATATGGGACGAGCGGGATTCCCTCCGGTGGCGGCGACGAGCTCTCGCTCATCGCCCGCCTTGGCTGGGCAGCACGCGGCGTGAGCGTCGACGGATTCGGGATTCGCGCCCGACGACAGCGCAATGTTCAGCGTCGGGGGGATGCGTACGAGATCCCGCGTGTGAACTCGATCCGACGCGACGCGTACGGCCGCATCGGCGTCGGCGACCCCGAGAGCGGAGGCTGGGCGCAGCTCGTGCTCGCGTCCCAGGCGTTCACGCGGGAGCGGATCGATCCGCCCCGGCTCCCGCTCGACACCATTGAAGCCAGGCGCTCGCAGCGTCAGGTCGTAGGCGCGTTAGGCTGGTCGTCCAAGGCATTTCGCACCAGCCTCACGAGTCGCACGTACGGTGGCGACGATGGGTTTCACGCGATTGCCGGGCGTGTGGCCCTCGATCATCGCCTGGGAGGACTGGCCGCCCTCGCCGAATGGCGGGGTGGGGATTCGACATCGCTGGGGGAGATCTCCGCCCGCTTCTCTCCGGTGTCGTTCCTCTCCCTCGCGGCGGTCGCGTCGCTGCGTCGCGCTCCGAGCGACCTCGATGCCGACGACGTGATGAGCGCCAGAGGGGAAGTGGCGCTCCGCCTCGGCGACCTGTGGCTGACGGGGGGCGCCGTCACGCTCGACTCGATTCACGTCACCCCGCCGATCATCTTCGATTCCACGTTCGTGCCCCACGATGAGGGACGCACGACGGCCCTGTTCGGCGGCGTGCGGGGGCGCGTGTGGCGCGCCGTTCACGCCGACATCTTTGCGTTCCGCTGGGAGCGGCAAGGCAGCTACCGACCGCGGATGCAGGTTCGCTCCGAGGTGTACGTCCGCACGCGGTGGTTGACGAAGTTTCCCAGCGGTCATTTCGGGGCCCTGATCTCCGTCCGTCACGATTACCGCGATGGGATCTCCTTCCAGCGCTCGATCGGTCCGCTCGTGGCGCTCAGCAGTCACGAGCTCAGCTCCCTGCTCGAGATCCGGCTCGTCGACGCCGTGCTGTTCTGGCGGCAGCGCTATACGATCGGCCAGCGGGCGACCGAGCTGGTGCCCGGCTATAGCCTGCCGCGTCAGACGACGTTGTACGGGGTGCGATGGGACTTCTGGAATTGACAAGGTCGTTGCGGCGCCGTAACTTGCATGACTTGCCATGATCCGAAGCATGACGGGGTTCGGCGCCGCCGCAGGACAGGTGGGAGCGGCACGCGTGAGTGTCGAGCTTCGAACCGTCAACCATCGCTTTTTCAATCCAAGCCTCAAGCTCCCCGCCGAGCTATCGCGGTGGGAGGGTGAGGTCCGCGAGACGCTTCGACGCGCGATCACTCGCGGACACGTCACCCTCATCGCGCGCATCGAGCGCGAAGCGGCTGGCGACAGCGCAGTCGACGAGCGCCGATTCGCCGAGGCGCTGGAGGTCCTCCGCCGCCTCCAACGCGACCACGGCCTGGAGGAGGCGGTGAGTATCTCGACGGTGCTGCGGATGCCGAATGTCATGACCAGCGAGCGCTCGGCCGAGATCGGTGGTGCGGTGGAGGAGCTCGTTGAGCTGGTTAGGCAGGCGGTCGCGGCGCTCACGGCGATGCGGGAGTCGGAGGGGCAGAGAATGGGGACGGTGCTCGCCGAGCGGATCGCGCTCGTGGAGCAGGCGCTCGAGCGGATCGCAGCGCGGGCCCCCGAGCGGATCGTCGCCGAGCGCGAGCGACTGCGCGCCGCGGTGGCGGAGCTGACGGGAAGCACGACGATGGACGAGCAGCGTCTGGCGCAGGAGATCGCCCTGCTGGCGGATCGGCTCGATGTGGCCGAGGAGATCGATCGCTTTCGCTCGCACATTACGGCGTTTCGCGACACGCTCCAGCGCGGTGGTGCGGAGCCAGTCGGTAAGCGACTCGCCTTTCTGCTACAGGAGATGGTCCGGGAAGCGAACACTACGGGCAGCAAGTCGCGCGACGTCGCCATGACGCATGACGTCGTCGCCGTCAAGGAGGAGCTGGAGCGGATCGCCGAGCAGGTCGAGAATCTCGAATGAACCCCTTTCCGCTCATCCTGTCGGCGCCATCAGGGGGCGGAAAGACGACGATCGCGCGGCGGCTGCTGGAGTGGCGGCCGGATGTTGGATACTCGATCTCGTGCACGACCCGGAAACCGCGCGCGGGCGAAACCACGGGGCGTGATTACTTCTTTCTGACCTCGGAGGAATTTCGGGAGCGCCGGGAGCGAGGAGAGTTCGCCGAGTGTGCGGAAGTGCACGGGCATTGGTACGGCACGTTGCGCAGCGAGATCGAGCGGGTGCTGGCGGACGGCCAGCACGTAATCATGGACATCGACGTGCAGGGAGCGGCGCAGTTGGCCCGCGCGTATCCGCACGCGGTGCTGGTGTTCGTGTTGCCTCCGTCCGCGGATGTGCTCCTCGCGAGGCTGAGAGCGAGAAAGACCGAGGATCGCGCGTCGCTGGCGCGGCGCATGATGAGCGCGCTGGAGGAGTTGCGGCACGCGGAAGACTATCATTACGTGGTCGTGAACGACGATCTGGATCGCGCGGTGGCGCGGGTGTCGGCGGTGATCGACGCCGAGACCAGTCGCCGGGAGCGGGTGCACAATCTGGAGGAGCAGGTTCGATCGCTGACGGAGCGTTTGGAGCGGGAAGTCGACAACAATTCACCCAAGTGATCCCATGCAGGTTTTCACGCCAGTCGAAGTCGCGCAGCACGCGGCGAACAAATACCTCGGCGTTCTCGTCGCGGCGAAGTATGCGCGCATCATCAACGAGTTTCCGCGGGACCGTTCGCGTCCGGGCGAGAAGAAGCTGACGACGCGCTCGCTCGAGGAGCTCACGGACGGCGCGATCGAGTACCGCGTGCTTCCGCGGCGACGCGGCCAGTAATCTCCGCATGCGCCCCTACGCCGGCCGTCGAATCGTCCTCGGCGTCACGGGGGGAATCGCGAGCTACAAGACGGGGTGGCTCGCGCGTTTGTTGACGTCGGCCGGCGCGGAAGTGGATGTCGTCATGACGCGCGCCGCGACCGAGTTCGTCGGTCCGGTGACGTTCGAGGCGTTGACCGGCCGACCGGTGCATACCGATCTCTTCGAGGCCGGGCGCGCCCTCGATCACATCGCGCTCGCGAAGGCGGCGCATGCCGTGGTCGTCGCACCCGCAACAGCCGATTTTCTCGCGCGCGTAGCCCACGGTTTCGCCGACGATTTGCTGACCGCCTGCCTGCTGGCGACGCAGGCTCCGGTGCTCCTCGTGCCGGCGATGAACGACCGGATGTGGGCGAATCGGCAGACGCAGCAGAACGTGCAGCACCTTCGCGAGATGGGACACAGCGTGATCGAGCCTGACGAGGGACCGCTCGCTGCCGGGGAGGGGAGCGGGCCCGGGCGCATGCCCGAGCCCGAGACCATTCTCGCCCACATCGGCCGCTTGCTCGAGACCAATGGCGCCTTTCGAGGCCGGCACGTACTGGTTACCGCCGGCCCAACGCGCGAGCCTGTGGATCCGGTTCGGTTCCTCTCCAACCGCAGTACCGGGAAGATGGGGATCGCGATCGCGGCAGCAGCATGGCGCCGCGGGGCAACCGTCGCGCTCGTGGCCGGCCCACTGGAGGTTCCCCTGCCGCCCGGCATCGAAGTGACGACGGTCGAGACGACGCAGGAAATGGCGACCGCCGTGCGGGCCGCGCTCCCGCGGGCGGATGCACTCGTCATGGCCGCCGCGCCGGCGGACTTCGGCGCGGCGGCGCCTTCCGAAAAAAAGATCAAGAAGAAGGACAACCCCGGGACAATCGCCCTCTCTCCCACACCCGACATTCTCAAGACGACGCGAGATGCGCGTCCACCTGGCGCCGTCGTCGTTGGATTTGCGCTCGAGACCGGAGACGCGCTCGCAGGCGGCCGGGAGAAGCTCGCCGCGAAGGATCTCGATTTCGTGGTCGTCAACGATTCCACGGAGGCGGGCGCTGGGTTCGCGGTCGACACCAACCGGGTGACGATCGTGCACCGGGACGGCCGAACCGAGGCGCTCGGACTCATGCCCAAGACGGACGTCGCCGACGCAATTCTCGACCGCGTGGAGGCGCTGCTGCGTGACCGTTGAGGAGATGTTTCGACGCTACCTGGAGCAGCGTCGCGAGATGGGCGAATCGGAGCTGGTGCTCGACAAGCTCACCGTCGATGAAGTGCTGCGCATCGTGGGCGCGCAGGGGAAACGCGCCCCCGCACGTCCGGCAGGCACGACGGCCGGCGGCGATTGGCGCCAGGCGCTGCGCGATGCCGATGCCGAGGTGATGTCGCCAGCTGTACGAATCCCGCGGGCGGACGTTCCCTCAGCGCCTTCAGCGCCTTCAGCGCCTTCAGCGCCTCCAGCGCCTCCAGCGCCTCCAGCGCCTCGCATGACCACCCGCCTCTCGGCGCTCGCCCCCGCGGGCCTCGTCGTTGGCGGCGCAGAGGCCGAGCTCTTTGGCGGCCCGATCGCACGAGCGTCGAGCCTGGGGGCCATCGCCGAGATGGTGCGCACGTGCACGCGTTGCCCGCTGTACGCGACGGCGATCAATCCAGTGCCTGGAGAGGGAAGCGCCACCGCCGAGCTCATGTGCATCGGCGAGGCACCCGGTGCTACCGAGGACGAGACAGGACGTCCCTTCGTCGGACAGGCGGGAAAACTCCTGACGGATATCCTCCGGGCCATTAACTTGAGCCGGGAGGAGGTGTTCATCGCGAACGTGATGAAGCACCGTCCGCCGGGGAATCGGAACCCGACCCCCGACGAGATCACCGCGTGCAGTCCCTACCTGTTGCGGCAGGTGGAGCTGATCCGTCCCAAGGTCATCCTCGCCCTCGGGACGTTCGCCGCTCAAACGCTGCTCGACACCAAGGTGGCGATCGGCAAGCTGCGCGGCGCGATGCACTGGTATCACGGCACGCCCCTCATCGCCACCTACCATCCGGCGGCGCTTCTACGCAACCCTGGCTGGAAGAAGCCCACCTGGGAAGATGTCAAGCTCGTCCGTCGAATACTCGATTCAGTCGCCGCGTGACGCGTACCGCGATCGGCGCCCTCCGTGGTCGGAGGACGCCGAGCAAGCGGTGCTCGCGGCCATGCTCATCGACCAGGATGCGATCCTGCGCGCGACCGAGCACGTGGATGACACGATGTTCTACCGCGAGGGGCATCGCCGGATCTTTCGCGCGATGGTCGCGATCTCGGAGCGTGGCGATGTCGTCGATCCGCTCACGTTGTCCGACGAGCTGCAGCGTCGCGGCGAGCTCGACGCGAGTGGCGGCAAGGATTACGTCGGCTTTCTCGTCGACGCCGTTCCGACGGCGGCGAACGTCGAATACCACGCCAAGATCGTTCGCGAGAAGGCGCTGCTGCGTCGACTCATCGAGGCATCCACCGACATCGTCGCCGAAGCCTTCGACGCACGACAGACCGCCGGCGAGCTGCTCGATCACGCGGAATCGCGCATCTTCGAGATCAGCCAGCAGCGGGGACGCGAAGGATTCACGCGCATCAAGGAGCTGCTCTGGCCGACCATGGAGCGCATCGAAGCGCTGCAGCGCGGTGGCAAATCGATCACTGGCGTGGCCAGCGGCTTCACCGACCTCGATGAGCTGACCTCCGGCTTCCAGCCGTCCGACCTCATCGTCGTCGCAGCGCGCCCCTCGATGGGCAAGACCGCGTTCATCCTGAACATCGCGCAACACGCGGCTATCGAGCACAACGTTCCGGTTGCGCTCTTCTCCCTGGAAATGAGTAAGGAGTCTCTCGTGCAGCGGATGCTCACGGGAGAAGCGCGCGTCGACGCGCAGAAGCTTCGGAAGGGAATGCTCCGCGACGACGACTTTCCGCGCCTCGCACGCGCGGCCGGCATTCTGGCCCAGGCACCGATCTTCATCGACGACAGCCCGGGTATCACGCTGCTCGAGATGCGCTCGGCGGCTCGGCGGCTTCGTGCCGACGCGAACATCGGGCTCGTCGTCGTCGACTACCTCCAGCTCATTCAGAGCACGTCGGACGCCGAGAACCGCACTCAGGAGATCAGCCAGATCTCGCGCTCGCTCAAAGCACTCGCCAAGGAGCTTGCCGTGCCGGTCGTCGCGCTCTCGCAGCTGTCGCGCGCGACGGAACAGCGCACCGACAAGCGGCCGCAGCTCTCGGATCTGCGCGAATCGGGCGCCATCGAGCAGGACGCCGATCTCGAGATGTTCATTTACCGGCAGGAGATGTACGAGGGGCCAACCGACAAGGACGGCAACTCCCTCGAGGGGCGCGCCGAGGTCATCGTCGGCAAGCAGCGCAATGGGCCCACCGGGATCGTGAACCTGTTCTTCCACAAGGCGTACACGCGCTTCGAGAACTACAGCGGACGCGCCCAAGCCCAGTGAGTGCGAAGGTCAAAACGGTCTACCGGTGCACCGAATGCGGCGCCGAGCACCCCAAATGGGCCGGACGGTGCGACGTGTGCGGCGAATGGAACACGCTCGTCGAGGAAACGGCCGCCCGTCTTCCCGCGGGCAACGCCGGGGCGGCGCGGCGCCAGGGCGGGGCGGCCGCGTTAGGCGTCGGCGGCAGCGTCGTGGCGACGGCCACGCTTCGCGACGTGCGCGGCTCCGAGGAGCGCCGCCTCCGCACCGCCATCAACGAGTTCGATTTCGTGCTCGGCGGCGGCATCGTCCCCGGCTCGATGATTCTCATCGGCGGGGAGCCGGGCATCGGCAAGTCCACCCTGCTGCTTCAGGTCGCCGGCGCGCTGCAGGCGAGCGGGCAGCGCGTGCTCTACGTGTCGGGCGAGGAATCGCCGCTCCAGGTGAAGCTCCGCGCCGATCGCCTGTCGCCTGCTGCCGCCGACGTCGAGCTGCTCACCGAGACGCTGCTCGAGACCGTGCTCGCGACTGCCGCGGGGATGGAGCCCGCGGTGATGATCGTGGACTCCATCCAGACGATTTTCACCGCCGATCTCGAAGGCGCGCCAGGGAACGTGGGCCAGGTGCGCGAGTGCGCTGCACGGCTCATGCGCTTCGCGAAGGAGAGCGGCACCGCGGTGTTCGTCGTCGGCCACGTCACCAAGGGCGGCGGCATCGCTGGCCCGAAAACGCTCGAGCACATCGTCGATACCGTCCTCTACTTCGAGGGAGAGGGGTCGCTCGATCATCGCGTGCTCCGCGCAACGAAGAATCGCTTCGGCGGCGTCGACGAGATCGGCGTCTTCCGCATGACGGAAGCTGGCCTCATTCCGATCGAGAACCCCTCGGAGCTCTTTCTTGGCGATCGGGACCACGTCGCCTCGGGCAGCGCCGTGACCGCACTCATGGAGGGGACTCGGCCGCTGCTGGTCGAGATTCAGGCGCTCGCCGCGAAGGCGGGATTCGGAACGCCGCAGCGCGTCTCGACCGGATTCGATAGCCGCCGCCTCGCGTTGTTGCTCGCGGTTCTCGACAAGCGGGCAGGGCTGCCATTCGCACAGCTGGACGTCTTCGTCAACGTCGTTGGGGGTGTGCGGCTGCACGAGCCGGCGGGCGATCTCGCCGTGGCGGCCGCACTCGCCTCGAGCGTGTACGATCGGGCTCTCCCCGCGCACGCGCTCTTCCTCGGCGAGGTCGGCCTGGGAGGAGAGATTCGCCCGGTGTCGCAGTCCGAGCGGCGTTTGGCGGAAGGCGCCAAAATGGGCCTGACGACGGTGTATCTCGCCGAGCGCGGCGTGCCGAAGCGGCTTCGCGACGTGAACGCGATCGGCGTGCGGACGATCAGCGACGTCTTCCGGCATCTCTTCGAGCGATGACCACGACTCCGGACGTCGGGGTGGTCCTCGTCGCGGCGGGGGCGTCCTCGCGGCTGGGCGGCAACGAGCTGAAGCAGTTTCGATGGATCGCGGGAAAGCCAATGCTGTTGCATTCACTCCAGCTCTTCCACGAGCGCAGCGACGTCGCGATGGTGGTCTGCGTGCTCCCTCGGCGTTATGCGGGCGACCCGCCACCCTGGATCTTTCAGTGCGACGTCGAACGGTTGCTGGTGTCGGTTGGCGGGCGCGAACGCGGCGAGTCGGTGCTGCGCGGTCTCGAGGACCTGCCTGACGACGTGCGTATCGTCATCGTTCACGACGCCGCGCGGCCGATGGTGGGGATGGACGTCGTCGACCGCGTGATCGCCGAGGCCCGAGCCGGACGGGGGGCGGTAGCGGCGTTGCCGGTCACCGACACGCTGAAGGAGACCGACGCCGCGGGCCGTGTCGTGCGAACGGTGGCGCGCGATGGCCTCTGGCGTGCGCAGACGCCGCAGGCGTTTCCACGCGCGATGATCGAGGAGGCGTACGCCCAGGCCCAGCGCACCGGCACCTATGCTACCGACTGCGCGGCGTTATGCGAAGCGCGCGGGTTCGAGGTGGTCGTCGTGCAAGGGAGCGAGCGCGCCGTGAAGGTCACCGAGGAAACCGACTTCGCCCTCGTGGAAGCCATGGCTCGAGTGGCGAAGTGACCGGCCCGCGTGCGATCCCGTTCTGGTCGCCGGCCGAGATCGAGGCGGCCGTCTCGGACACGATCGTCCATCTCGAGAACCGCGGTGTGCTCGGATACCCGACCGAGACCGTCTACGGGTTTGGGGGGGCCGTGGATCATGATGCGGTCGACGTTCTCGTGAAGCTCAAAGGCCGCCCGGCGGGAAAGCCCTTTCTCATCCTCATCTCGTCGAGCGACATGGTGACGCGGCTCGATCTTCGTTTCACCGGTGATGCGGCGCGGCTCGCGGCGCGCCACTGGCCCGGGCCGCTCACGCTGGTCCTGCCCGGCGGGGAACGGCGAGTGCCCGACCGGCTGCGCGGTCCGGAGGGAGGTGTCGCTGTGCGGTGGACCTCGCACCAGGGCATGGCGCACCTCATCCAGCGATACGGGCGGCCCGTCACGTCGACGAGCGCCAACCGGCCCGGCTCCCCCGCCGCGGTGGCGGCATCGGAAATCGTCGCACAATGGGGCGATGCCATGGCGCGTGGAACGCTTCGCGTCCTCGACGGCGGGCGCCTCTCCTCCTCCCCGCCATCCACCGTGGTAGATTGCACCGGCACGCGCCCCCGGGTGATCCGCCCGGGCGCCATCGCCGCCGCAACGTTGCGCGAGAGCGTGCCCGACCTGATTGGAGATGCCTGAGCCGATGCGCGTGCTTTTCGTCTGCACCGGCAACACCTGCCGCAGCCCGATCGCGGAGGCGCTCGCGCGCCGATTGGCGGCGGAGCGCAGCCTGTCCGAGCTCTCGGTGGGGAGCGCCGGCACCGCCGCATGGGATGGTGCCCCGGCGTCCGATGGCGCGCTGCTCGTCGCGATGGAACGATCCGTCGACCTGTCGGGCCATCGTGCGCGCCTGCTCACGCGCGAGCTCGTCAGCGGGAGCGACCTGATTCTCGCGATGGGGCCGCATCACGTGGAGCGCATCGAGGCGCTGGGCGGCACCGGCAAAACGCACCTGCTCTCGGCGTACGCCTCGCGAGGCCGCAGCGACCGCTCCATCACCGATCCGTTCGGTGGCGATCTCGACGACTACCGGTCCGCGTTCGATGAGCTCGATCGCGAAGTGCAGCACGCCATCGAGCGCATCGCGACGGAGCGCACGCCGGGACGATCGTGAGGCGCGCACCGGGTCGTCTCGTCCTCGTCGGACACCCGGTCGCGCATTCGTTGTCCCCCGCGTTACAGAACGCTGCGCTCCGGTACGCGGGCCTGCCGATCACCTACGAGGCAATCGACGTCCGCCCGGACGCGCTCGAGGCCACGGTGCACCGGCTCGTCGCGGCGCGCGCCGCGGGGAACGTCACCATTCCGCACAAGGAAGCGATGGCACGCCACTGCGGCCGCGTCGACGCCGTCGCGGAGCGCGTCAGCGCGGTGAACACATTTCGCGTGGCGGACGATGATGTGCTCGAAGGGACGAACACGGACGTCGGGGGATTCGACGCCCTTGCCCGGGAGGTCGGTGCGTTGCGTCCCGCCGCTCGTGTCGCGGTGCTTGGGGCCGGGGGATCCGCCGCGGCAGTGATGACGGCGCTCGAGCGCTGGAGCGGAGCAACGGTGGCGCTGTTCAATCGCACGAAGCCGCGCGCGGAGGCGCTTCGAGCACGCTTTCCCATCGTCGAGCTGGTCGCCGCAACGGCCGACGAGGCCGTCCGTGACGCCACGGTGGTCGTGAACGCCACGTCGCTTGGCCTCCGCGCCGACGATCCGCTGCCCGTCCGGATCGAGAGTCTCCGCCCCGAGGCCGCCGTACTCGATCTGGTCTATCGGCCGCGCGAGACGGCGTGGGTGAGAGCCGCCCGTGAACGAAAGCACGCCGCGGTCGATGGGTTGTGCATGTTACTCGAGCAGGGCGCGCTTGCCTTCGAGTGGTGGTTCGGCATCGCCGCACCGCGCGACGTCATGCGCCAGGCGTTGCGGGCGGCCGCGCGCGAATGACTGCAGCCATCGGCGCGTGGCGCGGGTGGGCGCAGGCCGCAATGGATCTATTTCTTCCTTGCGCATGCGTCGTTTGCGGGCGGCTCAATGACCGGTCGGATCGCGGCCTCGCCTGCGCACGGTGCTGGAATCGGGTGGTACCCCTTCCCGCACCCCGGTGCGACCGGTGCGGCCACCCGACCGGCCCGCGTCGATGCACGTGGTGTGACTTGCTTCCCGCGTTCGTGCGCTGCGCCCGCTCGCTGTGCTGGGTGGATCGTGGCAGCGGGTCGGCGCTGGTGCATGAGCTCAAGTACGGAGGATGGCACGCGCTCGCCGCACCGATGGCGACGAGGATGGCGCGCTTGCAGTGGCCGGAGGATGTCGTGCGGGAACGGACTGCGCTCGTAGCCGTTCCATTAGCAGGAGCACGTGAGCGCGAACGCGGGTTCAATCAGAGTGCGCGTCTGGCTCACGCGCTCTCGCCCCACTGGCACACTCCTGTGTGGGGAGACGTTCTCGTGCGAGCGCGTGCGACAGAAACGCAAACGCGGTTGACACCTGAGGCGAGACGCCGCAACGTTTCCGGCGCATTTCGTGCGGTGGCGGGCACACGCGCGCGCCTTCGCGGCGCACATGTGATGCTCGTCGACGACGTGGTGACGACCGGCGCGACGCTGGTGGAGTGCGCCTCGGCGCTGCTCGATGGCGGCGCGCGCATCGTGAGCTTCGTAACCTTCGGCAGGGCGCCCGCGAGCGGCGACCGCTAATTCGACTGGAGTTCGACCGTCATGGCAATTCGTGTGGGAATCAATGGATTCGGCCGCATCGGCCGGCAGGTCGTGCGCGCCGCGAAGGAAACCGGTGCCGATCTCGATTTCATCGCCGTCAATGATCTGACGGATACGAAGACGCTCGCACATCTCTTCAAGTACGACTCGGTGCACCGAACGTACGATGGCGAGGTTCGCGCCGCCGAGAAGTCGGTGATCATCGATGGCGACGAGATCACCGTGCTGTCCGAGAAGGATCCCGCCAAGCTGCCGTGGAAGGACCTCGGCGTCGACATCGTCCTCGAGTCGACGGGACGCTTCACCAACGCGGACCAGGCACGGGCGCACATCGCCGGCGGCGCGCGGAAGGTCGTCATCTCCGCCCCGGCGAAGGGCGAGGACATCACCCTGTGCATGGGGGTGAATCACGACAAGTACGACGCCGCGAAGCACCACATCATCTCGAACGCATCGTGCACGACGAACTGCCTCGTGCCGATGGTGAAGGTCGTGCGCGACCGCTTTGGGTTCCGCCACGGCTCGATGACGACGGTGCACAGCTACACCAACGACCAGCAGATCCTCGATCTGCCGCACAAGGATCTGCGGCGGGCGCGTGCGGCGGCCGTTTCCATGATCCCCACGACGACCGGGGCCGCCAAGGCGACATCGCTCGTCATTCCCGAGGTCAAGGGAAAGATCGACGGCATCGCCATTCGTGTTCCCACGCCCGACGTGTCGTTCGTCGATCTGGTCGTCGAGGTGGAGCGTCAGACGACCGTCGAAGAGGTGAACGCCGCCTTCAAGAGCGCGGCGGCGAGCGGCCCACTCAAGGGAATCGTCGACTATACGGAGCTCGAGCTGGTGTCGGTGGATTTCATCGGCAACCCGTTCTCCTGCGTGCTCGACGCGAAGAGTACCAACGTCATCGACGGTACCCTCGTGAAGGTGTGCGGGTGGTACGACAACGAGTGGGGCTACGCGTCGCGATGCGTGGACGTGCTCGCCATGGTGGGGGCGAAGCGATAGTGCTCGCCGTCCTCAACAAGCAGACCGTCGGCGATCTCCCCGAGTCCGCGATTCGCGGCCGGCGCGCGCTCGTCCGCGTCGACTTCAACGTGCCGCTCGACGAGCACGGGCACGTCTCGGATGATACGCGTATTCGCGCCGCGCTGCCGACCCTCGAGTATCTCGCCGAGCGAGGCGCGCGCGTGATCGTGCTCTCGCATCTCGGTCGGCCAAAGGGGAAGCCCGACCAGAAGTACTCGCTCGAGCCGGTGTCGCGGCATCTCGCGACGCTCACGAAACACGGCGTGCGTTTCGTCGAGACCACCGATACGGACGAAGCCCTGAAGGCCACGCATGCGCTTCCCGAGGGGGAGATCGTTCTCCTCGAAAATACGCGCTTCCTCGGCGGGGAAGAGACGAACGATGAGCGTCTGGCGCGTGCGCTCGCGCGGCTCGGCGATTTTTACGTCAACGACGCCTTCGGCGCCGCTCACCGTGCGCATGCGTCGACAGAAGGGGTCGCGCAGCACCTCAAGCCGGCGGTCGCCGGCTTCCTGATGGAGAAGGAGCTGCGCTACCTCGGTCGCGCGCTCGCCGATCCCGAGCGGCCGTTCGTCGCGGTGTTGGGTGGCGCAAAAATCTCCGGCAAGATCGACGTCATCGAGCAGCTGCTGCCGAAGGTCGATCGGCTGCTGATCGGGGGCGCGATGGCGTGCACCTTTTTCCGCGCCATGGGATTGCAGACCGGCAAGTCGCTGGTGGAAGCGGACCGGGTCTCGATGGCGAAGGAGCTCCTCGACCGCGGCGGCGACAAGCTCGTGCTGCCTGACGACGCCGTGGTTGCACCGTCGATCGAGCAGGGGTCGCAGGCCCGCACGGTGTCGCGGACCGCCATTCCCGCCGATCAGGCGATGCTCGACATCGGGCCGCGCTCGGTGCAGACGTTCGCCGAGGAGGTCGCTCGGGCGCGCACGGTGATCTGGAACGGTCCGATGGGCGTGTTCGAAACGAAGCCGTTCGATGCGGGAACGCGCCGGCTGGCCGAAGCCATCGCCTCGGCCACCGATCGTGGCGCCACCACGATCGTCGGTGGCGGCGATTCGGCCGCCGCCGTCACGGACCTGGGCCTCGAGAATCGCATGAGCCACGTCTCGACGGGCGGCGGCGCGTCGCTGGAGTTTCTCGAGGGCAAGACGCTGCCGGGTGTAGCGGTGCTCGACGACGCGAGGGGATAGATGCGCAAGCCGGTGCTCGCCGCCAACTGGAAGATGAACCATGGGCCGAGCGATGCACGAGCATTCATGCGCACGTTTCTCGCGCGCTATTCGCGGCGCAGCGATCGGTCCGTGATCATGTTCCCGCCTGCCGTAACGCTGCCGGACATGGTCGCGGCGACGAAGGAACGACCCGACATTCTTCTGGGAATCCAGAATATCTACTGGGAGGACAAGGGCGCCTTCACCGGGGAGACGTCCGCCTCGATCGCGCGCGATGCCGGTGCGCGTGTGGCGCTCATCGGACACTCCGAGCGGCGCCACGTGTTCGGTGAGACCGACGATCAAACGCGGCGGAAATGCGCCGCGGCCGCGCGGGCCGGATTGCGGCCCATGCTCTGCGTCGGTGAGCGCCTCGAAGAGCGCCGCGCCGGCGAGACGGAGAAGGTCGTCTTGCGGCAGCTGCACGCCGGAGTCGCCGATCTCGATCCGGCACACATGGCGCAGATGCTCGTCGCCTACGAGCCGGTGTGGGCGATCGGCACCGGACAGACTGCCGAGCCCCGCGATGCAAGCGCCGTCCATGCGCTGATTCGAGGTGCGCTCAAACAGCTTGCCGCCGACCGCGCGAGCGAGATCCCGATCCTCTACGGCGGCAGCGTGAATACCGGGAACGCGCAGGCGCTCCTGGCCGCCCAGGATGTGGACGGGCTCCTCGTGGGCGGGGCGAGCCTCGACCCCGAAGGGTGGGCGACGATCGCGCGTTCCTGATCGGCCTTGACCGAGTTTCGTAACTCGCGTAGCTTACGAAGCTTAGCGCAACACCCTTCCCATCTGCCGATGTATACCTTCCTCGTCGTCCTGCTGGTTCTCGCAAGTATCTTCCTGATCATCGTCATCCTCATGCAGTCGGGGAAGGGCGGTGGCCTCGCGGCTACATTCGGCGGCGTCGGAACGTCTCCTGATTCGTTCTTCGGCACGCGACAGATGGGCAACGTGCTCACCAAGTCGAGCTGGTATCTCGGTGGCGCGTTTCTCCTGCTTGGCTTCGTGCTCTCGCTGATGTCGTCGCGAGCGGTCACGGCGCGCTCCGTCCTCGATCAGCCGGTCAGCGCTCCGACGGCTCCCGCCACGGCGGCGCCGGGTGCCAACGAGGCGCCGATTCCGCTCGAGAATGCACCAGCGACGCAGCCGGAACCTGGCGCCACTCCATCGACACCGCAGCCGTGATCGCGGGGGGGCCGTCCGGCTCACGAACAGGGTTCCTTCTCCTCGAAGATGGAACCCTTTTTCGCGGACGGCTCCGCGATCCCGCGCAGCCGACGGTCGCGGAGGTCGTGTTCACCACGAACATGACCGGATACCAGGAAGTGTTCACCGATCCATCGTATCGCGGGCAGATCGTCGTGATGACCGCGCCCATGATCGGTAACTACGGCATCAACACCGAGGATCCCGAATCGGCGCGGCCGCAGGTCGCCGGAACCATCGTGCGCGAGCTGTCCGCGACGTACTCGAGCTGGCGGGCAACGGGCGACTTGAGAAGTTGGTTGAACGATGCCCAAATACCAATTCTCGAAGAAGTTGATACACGACGCCTCACCAAGCATCTGAGGTCGATCGGAGTCATGCGCGGCGTCATCGCCGAAGGCGAGACACCAGGAGCGGATGCGATCGCCGCGCTCGACGCATGTCCCTCCATGGAGGGACTGGATCTCGCTTCACGCGTCTCCACGCGCGAGCGGTATCAGTGGGGAGACCCGGGCGCGGTGCATCACATCGTCGCGTACGACTACGGCATCAAGCGCAACATCCTCCGCCTGTTCGCGGAGCACGAGTGCCGGGTGACCGTCGTCCCCGCTGAAACGAGCGCCGAGGCGGTGCTCGCGATGGAGCCCGACGGCGTGTTTCTGTCGAACGGACCCGGCGACCCCGCCGCCGTGACCTACGCGCCCGCGATCATTCGAGCGATCGCGGCGAAGAACGTTCCCATTTTCGGCATCTGCCTGGGACATCAGCTGTTGGGCCTCACCTTCGGCGGCCGCACGACGAAAATGCCCTACGGCCACAGAGGCGGGAATCACCCGGTACGCGAGATCGACACCGGCCACGTGTTGATCACATCGCAGAATCATGGGTTCGCCGTGGAAGGGGACGAAACAGGCATTCCGGGGGCTCCGGCCCTCGAGGTGACGCACATCAACCTGAACGACCAGACCATCGAGGGAATGCGCCATCGCGAGCTGCCGATCTTTGCCGTTCAATACCATCCGGAGGCGGCCCCGGGACCGCACGACGCTCGCCCCCTGTTCGGTGAGTTCCTCGACGCTGTCCGCGCGCGGTAGTGCGAAGCGAGCCAAACGCTTGACACACAATAGGTAACGTCCTATGTTCGACGCACCGATCAAGGACGATCGGCTGTCTCACGACGAGGCTATCGAATGACGAAGGCCGATCTGGTCGAGCGCGTTACCGCGCAGATTTCGCGCACGGCGGGTCCCATGATCTCGAAGAAGGACTGCGCGCGCGTGGTCGACGCGTTTCTCGACGCGATCAAGGACGCGCTCAAGGAGCAGCGGAATATCGAGGTCCGCGGCTTCGGCACGTTCAAGATCCGCCACCGCAAGACCAGAATGGCGCGCAACCCTCGCACGGGCTCACCCGTCGAGGTCTCGGCGCGGCCTGTCCCCGTCTTCAAGCCGTCGAAAGAGCTGCGCGCCATGGTTGCGGGCGTCGAAGATTTCGAATCCGAGACCGAGGCAAGCGAAACGGAAGCGTGACAACGAGTTCGTTCACGACCGCGCGCCGGGCCGTTTCAACGCCTCGGCGCGCTTTTCATTTCCGTGACGGACTTGCCAGTGCTGCGCCCTCTCGCGACTGTACGAGATGACGATCACCGCCCTGTTCTTCGCGTCGTACGCAGACGTTTTCGGACGAGGCCGGATGGAGATGGAAGTGCCGAACGGGTCGACAGTTGGCGAGCTATTGCGCCACTTGCATTCGCTCGACCCCGAGCGCCGTCTCCCACCGGCGCCGCTCGTCGCCGTCAATGAGCGTTATGCACGGCCCGACCAGGTGCTTCGTCATGGGGACGAGGTCGCCGTGATCCCGCCGGTGGCCGGCGGCTGATGCGCGCCGCGGTCGTTCCTACGCCGCTCGATGCCACCGCGCTGCTGGCGGAAGTCGCCAGCGTCGCCAACGGGGCGTCGATCGTTTTCGTCGGCACGGTGCGAGAGGTGAACGAGGGTCGCGCCGTTAGCGGAATCGAGTACACGGCGTATGAAGCGATGGCGGCTCGCGAGCTCGAGGCGATCGTTACCGAAGCGGTATCGCGGTTTGGCACCAGTGACATCGTCGTCGAGCATCGCCTTGGCAGGATGGGGCTCGGCGAGGCGAGCGTCGTAATTGCCGTCGCGCACCCGCATCGCGCTGAAGCGTACGACGCGTCGCGCTTCGTCATCGAGGAGCTGAAGCGTCGCGTTCCGATTTGGAAGCGCGAGGAATACGTCGACGGAACGCGCGCGTGGGTCGATCCCACCGCGGCGCGAGCGGAAGTCGGCCCATGAAGACACTCGTCGACCAGTTCGGCAGACGCATCGAGTACCTGCGCATCTCGGTGACGGACCGCTGCAACTTCCGATGCCTCTACTGCATGCCATCGGAGGGTCTCGAGTGGCTGCCCAAACACGACATTCTCTCGTACGAGGAGATCGCCGCGATCGTCGGCCAACTCGCCCCCCTCGGTCTGCGCCGTGTGCGCATAACGGGCGGCGAGCCCACCATCCGGCCGCAGCTCGAGCGCCTCATCACGATGGTGCGGGCAGTCGCCGGCATCGAGGACATCGCCCTCTCGACGAATGGGGTGAAGCTCGAGGCGATGGCGGACACGCTGCGCGCCGCAGGTCTCGACCGCATCAACATGAGCGCAGACTCGCTCCGGCCGGAGCGTATCGCCGCGATTGCGCGCCGATCCATCCCGTTCGACCCCGTCGGTGCCGCATTGGCGGCGCAACGCGCCGGTCTCGATCCGATCAAGATCAACGTCGTCGTCATGCGCGGCATCAACGATGACGAGCTGGAGGATTTCGCGCGCCTCACACTCCAGCACGCGTGGCACGTGCGATTCATCGAGCTCATGCCGGTCGGCGATCTCCGCTCGCTCACGTGGGAGCACGTCGTCCCCAGCGACGAGGTGCTTGCGCGGATCGCGCCTCTCGGGACGCTCAGACCGGCAACCGCGCCTCGGCGCGGCAACGGCCCCGCCCGATACTACCGATTCGACGGAGCGGCTGGCACGATCGGTCTCATCACGCCGATGACGCACACGTACTGCGACACCTGCAACCGTGTCCGCCTCACCGCCGACGGCCGCCTGCGCACCTGCCTCTTCGGCGATCACGAGGTGAATCTTCGCGATCCCCTTCGCCGCGGTGAGGATCTCGTTCCGCTCTACGTCCAGGCGCTGGCGGAGAAGCCGCGCGAGCACGCGCTGCTGCAGATGAAGGTCGGCGGGCTTCGCGCGCTGTCGGAGGTAGGCGGGTAACGACGCACCGCCACCCAGGTTCCAACTGAAGGGACGCAGACTCCGGGGATTCAGGCGGCTCGCTCGGGAGACGGACTCTTCTCGCGCGACAACGCCGCCGCCTGGTGTTGCAGAGGAAGGATCAACGCGCACGGAGCGATCCGGCCGTTTCCGCGGCGTCCGCGGAATCCGCGTCTGCTCGTCGAACCTGGATGCCTGAGCCCGGGAAAGCAGTGGCACCGAAACCGCGCCCCGGATAGCTTTCGCCCGTCACTCACAACGCGCATACGGGCAATGGTCAACAAGATCACCGTCGTTGGCGCCGGGAATGTCGGCGCGACGACGGCGCAGCGGCTGGCGGAGAAAGAGCTGGCGAAGGTCGTCGTGATGGTCGATGTCGTCGAGGGAGTGCCGCAGGGCAAGGCGCTCGACCAGTGGGAGTCGGCGCCCATCGAGGGGTTCGACACGCGCGTCCTCGGCACCAACGGCTACGAGGAGACCGCGAGCTCCGACATCGTCATCATCACCGCCGGGATCGCGCGCAAACCGGGCATGTCGCGCGACGACCTGCTCAACACGAACGCCGGCATCGTCAAGCAGGTCTCGGAGCACGTCAAGCGCACGTCGCCGAACGCGATCATCATCATGGTGTCGAATCCGCTCGACGTCATGGCCTACGTCGCGAAGCAGGTCACCGGCTTCCCGCGCGAGCGGGTGCTCGGCATGGCGGGCGTGCTCGACACGGCGCGGTACCGCTCCTTCCTCGCCGAGGCCCTCGACGTTTCGGTCGAAGACATCCAGGCCATGGTGCTCGGCGGCCACGGTGACACGATGGTCCCGCTCATCTCGTACACGACGGTGAGTGGCATTCCCGTCACGCAGCTCATGGACCGGAAGCGACTCGACGCGATCGTCGATCGAACGCGCAACGGCGGCGCCGAGATCGTGAAGTATCTCAAGACGGGCTCCGCCTACTACGCGCCTTCCGCGGCGTCGGTGCAGATGGCCGAGGCCATCGTGCACGACAAGAAGCGTGTGCTTCCGTGCGCCGCGTGGCTCGAGGGCGAATATGGAATGTCCGGCCTTTTCCTCGGCGTCCCGTGCAAGCTCGGTCGGAAGGGACTCGAGCAGATCATCGAAGTGGAGCTCACGCCGCAGGAGCGTACCGACCTCGGCAAGAGTGCGGAGGCGGTCCGCGAGCCGATGAGCGTCCTCAAGCTCTGATCGGCGATGCCGTTCGGGCGGTTCTGGGGCTCCACGATCGGCAAGAAGGTTGTGATGGCGGTGACGGGCATCGTGCTCGTGGGCTACATCCTCGCGCACGTGACGGCCAACCTGCTGATCTTCGTCGGCCCGAGCGCCATCGACGGCTATGCCGCGAGTCTGCGCACACTCCCGGTGCTCTTGTGGGGCGTGCGCGTGCTGCTGCTCGTGTCGGTCGTGCTGCACGTCGTCGCGGCCACGCAGCTCGCCGTACTCGCCCGCGCAGCGCGGCCCACCGCGTATCAGCGCTTCGTGCCGCAGGCATCGAGCTCCGCCTCGCGGACGATGCGGTGGGGAGGCGTCGCGCTCCTCCTGTTCCTCGTCTATCACATCCTCCATTTCACGACCGGCCAGGCGCATTCCGACTTCATTCACCTTGCCCCGTATCACAACATTACGACGGCCTTTCGCGTGTGGTGGGTCGCCGGGATTTACGTCGTCGCCATGGTCGCGCTGGCGATGCACCTGTATCACGGAACGTGGAGCATGTTTCAGACGCTCGGCATCGAGCACGAGCGCGTGAACGCGGCTCGGCGCCGGTTCGCGACGATCATTGCGGTGGCGGTCCCGCTGGGGTTCGTCAGCGTGCCGATCGCGGTTCTGCTTGGGGCGCTTCGTTAGGCCGACGATGGAGCTACGCGCCAGGACCCCCGCCGGGCCGCTCGCCGAGAAGTGGGACCGCCATCGCTTCGAAATGAAGCTGGTGAATCCCGCCAACAAGCGTCGCTACAAAGTCCTCGTCGTCGGATCCGGGTTGGCGGGCGCGTCGGCTGCCGCCTCGCTCGCCGAGCTCGGCTATCAGGTGAGCTGTTTCTGCTTTCAGGATTCACCGCGGCGTGCCCATAGTATTGCGGCCCAGGGGGGAATCAACGCCGCGAAGAACTATCAGAATGACGGCGACAGCATCTGGCGGTTGTTCTACGACACGATCAAGGGCGGAGACTTTCGCGCTCGTGAGGCCAACGTGTACCGCCTCGCCCAGATCAGCGTCGACATCATCGACCAGTGTGTGGCGCAGGGCGTCCCGTTCGCTCGCGAGTACAGCGGGTACCTCGCCAATCGCTCCTTCGGGGGTGCCCAGGTCTCGCGCACCTTTTACGCACGCGGGCAGACCGGGCAGCAGCTTCTGCTCGGCGCATACCAGGCGCTGTGCAAGGAGATCGCGCGCGGCACGGTCCTGATGTATCCGCGGACGGAGATGCTCGACCTGATCCTCATCGACGGTCGCTGTCGCGGGATGGTGACGCGGAACCTCGTCACCGGTGAGGTGGCCGCCCATGTCGCCGACGCGGTGGTGTTGGCGACGGGCGGGTACGGCAACGTGTTCTATCTGTCGACCAACGCGCGCGGATCGAACGTCACGGCCACGTTCCGTGCCTGGAAGCGCGGCGCCGCGTTCGGCAATCCCTGCTTCACGCAGATTCACCCCACGTGCATCCCGGTGAGCGGCGACTACCAGTCGAAGCTCACGCTGATGTCGGAGAGTCTGCGCAACGACGGACGCGTGTGGGTGCCAAAGCGCGCTGGGGACACGCGTCCACCTCACGAGATCCCGGAGGCGGAGCGGGACTACTACCTCGAGCGAAAGTATCCGAGCTTCGGGAACCTCTCGCCGAGGGACATTGCCTCACGAGCGGCCAAGGAAGCGTGCGACGACGGGCGTGGCGTCGGCCCGGGCGGGCGCGGCGTGTATCTCGACTTCGCCGACGCGATCACGCGACTCGGCCGGCAAACGATCGAGGAGCGGTATGGCAACCTCTTCGAGATGTATCAGCGCATCACCGACGAGGACCCCTACCGCGTTCCGATGCGCATCTACCCCGCGGTGCACTACACCATGGGCGGGCTGTGGGTGGACTACGATCTCATGAGCACGATTCCCGGCCTGCATGTGCTGGGCGAAGCGAACTTCTCCGATCACGGCGCAAACCGCCTCGGCGCAAGCGCCCTCATGCAGGGGTTGGCCGACGGCTACTTCATCATTCCGGTCACGATCGGGGACTACCTGGCGACCGCGAAGCTCGACAAGGTCAGCGCCGATCACCCCGAGGTTCGTGGCGCCCTCGAAGGCGTTGCCCGGAAGACGAAGCGACTCCTCTCGATCGGCGGCTCACGGACCGTCGACTCGTTCCACCGGGAGCTCGGCGCCCTCATGTGGGACAAGTGCGGAATGGCGAGAACGGCACACGGACTCGGGGAAGCGCTGCGACGCATCCCCGAGATCCGCGCCGAGTTCTGGGAGAACGTGACCGTACCGGGGAGTGATGCCGAGTTGAATCAGGCACTGGAGAAGGCGAACCGCGTCGCCGACTTCCTCGAGTTCGCCGAGCTCATGTGCCGAGACGCGCTGCACCGCGAGGAGTCGTGTGGGGGCCACTTCCGCGAGGAGCACCAAACACCGGATGGCGAGGCCAAGCGCGACGACGAGCGCTTTGCCTACGTCGCCGCGTGGGAGTATGCGGGCGAGGGCGCAGAGCCCGTGCTGCACCGCGAGCCGCTCGTATTCGAGAACGTTCAGCTCGCGCAGAGGAGCTACAAGTGACGATGCACCTCAAGCTGCGTGTGTGGCGCCAGCCGGGGCCGACCGCGGCCGGGCGGTTCGTGGCGTACGACGCGCCCGATCTCTCGGCCGACATGTCGTTCCTCGAGATGCTGGACGTCGTCAACGAGCGGCTGATCGAGCAGGGTGAAGCGCCCATCGCGTTCGATCACGACTGCCGCGAGGGGATTTGCGGCTCGTGCGGGCTCATGATCAACGGCGTCGCTCATGGCCCGATGCGCGGAACCGCCACCTGTCAGCTACATCTCCGGAGCTTCCGTGACGGCCAGGAGGTGGTGATCGAGCCATGGCGCGCGAAGGCATTTCCCGTCGTGCGCGACCTCGTGGTCGATCGCAGCGGACTCGACCGCATCATCGCCGCAGGGGGCTACATCAGCGCGCGGACAGGCGGTGTCCCCGACGCGAACGCAGTGCTCGTCGCGAAGGACGACGCCGATTCGGCGATGGATGCCGCCGCCTGCATCGGGTGTGGAGCCTGTGTCGCGGCATGCCCGAACGCGTCCGCGTCGCTCTTCGCCGCTGCGAAGATCGCGCACCTCGGCCTGCTGCCGCAGGGGCAGCCCGAACGCGCGAAACGTGTGCTGCGAATGGTCTCGCAAATGGACATGGAGGCGTTCGGCAACTGCACCAATATCGGCGAGTGTCAGGAAGCGTGCCCCAAGCTGATCAGCATCGACGTGATCGCCAGAATGAACCGGGATTTTCTGCGGGCGTCGTTGTTGGGGCGCGAGGAGCGGGTTGGGTCGTCTGGCGAGGGTTAGCCTCGTACGCCCAGCATGTCAGATCCTCACGGAGAGGCACAGCGAGCAGAGGGGATAGCCAAAGTGCGGATGTAGCTGGCTCTCCTCCGTGCGCGCTGTGGCGCTATGGCAACGCCGTCAGGGCCAGTGCGCCCGGGTCGCCAGCGACGCCGACCCGTACCTCGAAAACCTGCTGGCGCGGTTGCTGCATTCCAGCGAGGCACATCTACTGGAGATCGCCTTGACTGGACCGAGACCACAGGACGAATCGTCCCGTCGTCCCATCGATCGCACCTATCCCGCCGAGGCTCCGGCCGAGCGTGGCGTTCCCGCTGATCGCGCCGTGCCGGCGGATCGGCCCGTTCCCCGCGACCTCGACGAGGCGGCCCTCGGCGGCGCCGACGCTGTGCCCGCCACGCCTGGCGTCGCGGATCACGGTGCGCACGTCGGGGAGGACCGGCGGCGCTCGCCGCGCACCAATCCCGGAACGCTTGCGCAGGTCTCGGCAGGCAAGGGAACGACGATGTGGCTCTCGATCGCCGGGATCGCCGTCGTCCTGATCCTGCTGGCGATCATGTTCTTCTAGGGCGCGGGGCCGGCGGGTCAGAGCTTCGGCAGCGTCACGCCCTGCTGATTCTGGTACTTGCCGGCTTTATCCTTGTACGAGACCTCCGGCTCTTCGTCTCCCTCGAAGAAGAGCACCTGCGCGATTCCCTCATTCGCGTAGATCTTCGCCGGCAGGGGCGTCGTGTTCGAGATCTCGAGCGTCACGTAGCCCTCCCACTCCGGCTCGAAGGGCGTGACGTTCGTGATGATCCCGCACCGCGCGTATGTCGACTTGCCGACGCATATCGTCATGACTTTCCGGGGAATGCGGAAGAATTCCACGGAGCGGGCGAGCGCGAACGAGTTCGGCGGGACAATGCAGACATCCCCCTCGAACTCCACGAACGACTTCGGGTCGAACGCCTTCGGATCGACGATCGAGTTCAGCACGTTCGTAAAGATCCGGAACTCGCGCGCGACCCGCATATCGTAGCCATAGGAGCTCACTCCATACGAGATCACGCCCTGGCGGACCTGACGGTCCTCGTAGGGCTCGATCATGCCGTGCTCGCGCGCCATGCGGCGGATCCAGCGATCCGACTTGATGGACATGATAAGGGACTTTAGGAGGTGGTCGAGCGCGACGATCTGACCATCGCCGGCATCGTGGCGCGGGGAATGATAACGCGCAGGGGAAGGCCTGGCGCGGAGAAAGTCGACTGCGAACCGCGAGCTGCGACCGGCGAACAACGGCCTAGGGTACGGGATCATCGGTGGCCCGGACTGAGCCCGGGGGAGCTTTTCGTTCGCAGCTCGCAGCTCGCAGTCGCTCTCCCTTCCATCGTCTTTCTCGTCGCAATAATATTCGCTGACTGGAGAACGTGAAAAATTTCACGAAGTCCGGAGACTGATGTCGCGCACGTATTTGCCGGTCCTGCTGCTCATGGGATTCGTCGTCTTCAATGCGATTCTCATGATCGGCCTCTCGCACTTGACCATGCGCTCCCGGCCCACGCCGGTAAAGCAGTCCGCGTACGAGTCCGGCATCCCCGCACTCGGCGAAGCACGTGAGCGGTTCTCGGTCAAGTTCTACATGGTCGCGATGCTCTTCATCATCTTCGACATCGAAACCGTCTTCCTGATTCCGTGGGGAGCGTATTTTCGCAATCTGAGCTGCGCGGTTCCGCTCACGAACGGTCTCTGCCCCAGCGGACAGGTGTCGATGTTCGGACTCGTCGAAATGCTCGTCTTCATGGCCATTTTGATCGTCGGCCTCGTCTACGTGTGGAAGAAGGGAGCGCTGCAATGGGATTGAGCCCACGTCCCGAGCCGCGCGGCCTCGAGCCGACGGGCGGCGAGAACTGGGTCACCACCAAGCTGGATGCGCTGGTCAACTGGTCGCGCGCCAACTCGCTCTGGCCCATGCCCTTCGGCACGGCGTGCTGCGCGATCGAGTTCATGGCTACGGCAGCGAGCAAGTTCGACCTTGCGCGCTTCGGCATGGAGCGCATGAGCTTCTCGCCTCGCCAGGCCGACGTCCTCATCTGCGCCGGTCGCGTTCCTTTCAAGCTCGCGCCGGTGATTCGTCGCATCTGGCAACAGATGCCGCAGCCGAAATGGTGCATCTCGATGGGAGCGTGCGCCTCGTCGGGCGGCATGTTCGACAACTACGCGGTGGTGCAGGGGATCGACACGATCATCCCGGTGGATGTCTACGTCCCCGGATGCCCCCCGCGCCCCGAAGGGCTCATGTACGGGATTCTCCTCCTTCAGGAAAAGGTGAAGCAGGAGCACATGGGCGACGAGAAAATCCGGCGGGAGATGGAGCCGGATCCCAAAAGCGGGCTCTACATTCCACCCGCGGCGATCGACGAGCTGTCGGAGCCGTTCGGCAACTCCGTTCACCAGACGCGCTCCGGCTTGTGACTTCGAGCTCGCCTGTCGCCCGCGCGGGCGACGGTGGCGCCGGCGGATCGGCGCCCGTCACCCCGCATAATGTTCCTCGTGAAGGCGGACCGCCGAACCCCACGGCGTCCGCGCTGCAATCGCGGTTCGGCGACGCGGTTCGTCGCGTCGACGTCGTGTGGGGAGAGACCACGGTGTACGTCGCGCGCGAGCGGCTGCTCGAGATCGTGCGGTGGCTGCACGACGATCCGGAACAGCAGTACGACTACCTCTCCGACGTCACCGGCGTGGAGTTCCGCGACCCTGAGCGGCCACTCGAGGTCGTGTGGCACCTGCGATCTCTGCCGCGCCGCCGTTTCCTCCGTCTCAAGGTCGAGCTGCCGCGTGGCGCGCCGCTCGAGGTCGAAAGCGTGTGGCCCGTGTACCGCGGCGCGGATTGGCTGGAGCGCGAGTGCTATGACATGTTCGGCGTGCGCTTCACCGGTCATCCCGATCTTCGGCGCATTCTGATGTGGGAGCAGTATCGCGAAGGCTTCCCCCTCCGCAAGGACTTCCCGTTGCGCGGCCGCTTCTCGCGCGCCGAGCAGCTTCGTCAGGCGCTGGCCGCGAACCCCGAAGCGCGATACTCGATGGAGGAGCTGTCCATCGCCGACGCGTTCGAGGATCTGCCCGACGACATGCGGCAACGGTTGAAGGCCGGCGAGCGAACCGGGGAATAATGGCGACCACCAGGCGAACCGTGGACGTGGCGCTGGCCACGACGGGACTCGACGAGCGCGGACGTCCCGTGCGCACGCCGTTGGTGACGGATGCCAGCGGGTCGGCGATCGCGCTCGAGGAGCCGCCCATGCTCGAGCCGGAGCTTGGCGGCGAGCACATGCTCATCAACATCGGCCCGCAACACCCGGCGACGCACGGTGTGCTTCGTCTGGTCCTCGAGCTCGATGGTGAGACCGTCGTACGATGCATTCCCCATATCGGGTATCTGCACTGCGGCTTCGAGAAGATCGGAGAGTACCGGCAGTACAATCAGATCATCCCGTGGACCGATCGCGAGGACTACCTCAATTCCATCGGCAACAACGTCGCCTTCGCGATCGGCGCCGAGCGTCTCTTCGGCATCGAGATCACCGAGCGCTGCACCGTGCTCCGCGTCATCGCGGCCGAGCTCTCGCGCATCATCTCGCACCTCGTGTGGTTGGGCACGACCTGCATCGACATCGGCGCGTTCACGCCGTTCCTGTGGTCGTTCCAGGAACGGGAGAACGTCTACAAGCTGCTCGAGTCCTGGGTTGGCGCGCGTCTGACGACATCGGCCACGCGCGTCGGCGGAATGGCGGCCGACATTCCCGATGGATGGATGGAGGGGTTGCGGGCGTTCATCGCGCACTTCCCCAAGACCATCGATGAAGTCGATCGCATGCTCACCAGGAATGCGATCTGGGTGGGTCGCACCGTCGGCCTCGGCACCATGACGGCCGCCGAAGCGACCAACTACGGGCTGTCCGGACCAATGCTTCGCGCATCGGGCGTGGATTACGACGTGCGAAAGGACTTTCCGTACCTCGACTACGAGACGTACGACTTCGACGTGCCGATCGGCACGAACGGCGACGTGTACGACCGCTTCCTCGTCCGCATGGAGGAGCTGCGGCAATCTGTCCGCATCCTCCAGCAAGCCGCTGATCGCCTGCCTGATGGCCCGGTGAATGTCGACGACCATCGCGTCGTGCTGCCGCCGAAATCGAAGGCGATGAGCGACATGGAGTCGATGATCCACCACTTCAAGCAGGTGATGGAAGGCCCGCGGCCTCCCGTGGGCGAATCGTACGTTGCGGTCGAAAGCCCGAAGGGGGAGAAGGGCTACTACATGGTGTCGGACGGCACATCGAAGCCGGTGCGTTGGCGCATTCGTCCGCCGTCGTTCGTGAACCTTTCCGCGATCCCCAGGATGGTCGAGGGGCATCTGCTGTCCGACGTCATCGCCATCAACGCCAGCATCGACATCGTGATGGGAGAGATCGACCGGTGACACCGGCTGAGATCGGCGCGACGCACGCGCCCGGCCACGCCCCGCACGGCGATCGCGCCCACGCGCATGCCGAGGAATACCAACCGGTATTCACCGGCGCCGCGCGTGCCGAGCTCGACGCGCTGCTCACGCGATACCCGACCAGGATGGCCGCGCTGCTTCCCGCGCTCTGGATCGTACAGCGCGAGCGCGGCTGGGTCAGCGAAGGAGCGATGACCGAAGTCGCTCACGTACTCGAGCTGACCCCGGCCTACGTGAAGGGCGTCGTCACCTTTTACACGATGTACCATCAGCATCCCGTCGGCCGGTACTTCGTTCAAGTGTGCACGACCTCGCCCTGCGGCGCCTGCGGCGCGGAGGACGTCGTCCGCGCGTTCCTCGAGCACACCGGTACGCGTGAGCTCGGCGTGACATCACCAGACGGCAAGTTCACCGTGATCGAGGTGGAGTGCCTCGGGGCCTGCGGCTTCGCGACGCCGGTGATGGTCAACGATGAGTTCCATGAATCCGTGACGGCCGATCGCGTTCAGGACATCCTCAGCAAGCTCGAGTAATGGGATTTCCTCACAAGAGTCACCCGAGAGAGACGCCGGTGCTGTCGACCCACTTCGGCGATTCGGAAGCCCGGTCACTGTCGGGCTGGCGGGCGCGCGGAGGATATCGCGCGCTCGAGCAGGCCCTTGGGATGACCCCCGCGGAGATCGTGAACGTCGTAAAGGACTCCGGGCTGCGGGGGCGTGGTGGGGCAGGCTTTCCGACCGGCCTCAAGTGGTCGTTCATGAAGCCGGGCGACGGAAAACCGCACTATCTCTGCTGCAACGCCGACGAATCCGAGCCGGGGACGTTCAAGGATCGCGAGATCATGCGCTGGACACCCCATGCGCTCATCGAAGGGTGCGCGATCGCCTCACACGCGATCGGCGCCGAGACGTGCTACATCTACATCCGCGGCGAGTTCACCGAGCCGTTGCAGACCGTCGGGGCCGCGCTCGATGAAGCCTATCGCGATGGCATCCTCGGCAAGAGCGCGATGGGAACGGGGAAACGCATCGACATCTACATCCACAAGGGGGCGGGCGCCTACATCTGCGGAGAAGAAACCGCCCTGATGAACTCGATCGAGGGCCGGCGCGGAAATCCCAGAATCAAGCCGCCGTTCCCGGCCGTCGCCGGTCTCTTTGGTCAGCCGACGACGATCAATAACGTCGAGACACTCGCGGCCGTCCCGCCCATCCTCACGAATGGTGCGGAGTGGTATAAGGCGATGTCGCTGTCGAATCCCAAGAGCACGGGCACCAAGCTCTTCTCGGTGTGCGGCAACATCGCGCGCCCGGGCAACTACGAAGTCACCATGGGCTTCCCGTTCCGCGAGTTCCTGCATGACATCTGCGGCGGCGCGCGTCCCGGACACACGCTCAAGGCGGTGATCCCGGGTGGGTCGTCGGTGCCGATTCAGACCATGCAGGAGGCCGACGCCACGCTGATGGACTATGAAGGGTTCGTCGCCAACGGCTCGATGCTTGGCTCCGGCGGCGTAATCGTGTTCGACGACTCGGTGTGCATGGTGCGCATGATCGGCCGACTCGCGCGTTTCTACGCCCACGAGAGCTGCGCGCAGTGCACCCAGTGCCGCGAAGGGACCGCGTGGGTGACGAAGATTCTCGAGCGCATGGAGAACGGGGGAGGAACGACCCGGGATCTCGATACGCTGCTGGAGCTGTCGGAGAACATGACGGGAAAAACGATCTGCGTGCTGAGCGATTCGTGCGCGGCGCCGGTGGTCTCGGGCATTCAGAAATTCCGCCACGAGTTCGAGGCGCACATCAACGGGAAGCGGTGCCCCATGCGCAGCGCGGCGGCCGCCTGATGAGCGAAGCGAAGATGATCACGCTGACGATCGAAGGTCGTCAGGTGCGCGTTGCCGAGGGAACCTCGATTCTCGAGGCGGCGAAGGCCGCCGGCGTCCTGGTTCCGCACTACTGCTACCATCCAGGTCTCCCGGTCGCCGGCGTCTGCCGGATGTGTCTCGTCGAGGTCGAGAAAGCGCCGAAGCTCGCGCCCGCCTGCGCGACCGCGGTGGCCGAAGGGCAAATCGTGCACGTGCACTCGGGGAAGGCGCTCGAGGCCCGGAAGGGCGTCCTCGAATTCCTGCTCATCAATCATCCCCTCGACTGCCCGATCTGCGATCAGGCCGGAGAGTGTGAGCTCCAGGACTACACCTTCGCCGAAGGGCGGTCGGAAGGTCGCCTCATCGAGCCGAAGCGCTTCAACCCCGTCGAGGATTTCGGCGGCGACGTGCTCTACGTCACCAACCGATGCATCCTCTGCACGCGGTGCGTGCGCTTCATGGATGACGTGGCACAGGAGCCGGTCCTCAACGTCAGCGAACGCGGCGATCGCGCTGTCATCGGAAAGTTCGAGGGACAGGATCTGACGCACCCGTGGTCGGGCAACGTCGTCGACCTGTGTCCGGTGGGAGCGCTGCTGTCGAAGGACTTCCTGAACAAGGCGCGCGCCTGGGAGCTGGACCGCGCCGCCTCGGTGTGCCCCAACTGCACACAGGGATGCAACATCATGGTCGAGACGCGCGACAACATGGTCGTGCGCCTGCGCCCTCGATCGAACGAGGACGTGAACAAGTACTTCATGTGCGACTACGGCCGCCTGAACTATCGGTGGATGAACCGAACCGATCGCCTGGAGGCGCCGCTCGTCAGGCATGGGGATCGGCTGGCGGCGGCGGAGTGGGAGGTCGCTATCGATGCTGCCGCCAGGGCGCTGGAGGGAAAGCGCATTCACGCGGTGGTCTCTCCCTCGCTGTCGAACGAAGCCCTCTACCTCGTCGCACGGATTCTTGGGCGCGGCGACGGCACGGGTGCATTCCGCGTCGAGCGCGGTCCGGAAGCGCCGCTCCCCGGCGTCGAGGACCTCGCGCTGCGCGCCGATCGCGCCGCGAATGTGCAGGGTGCCGAGATGCTCGGCTTCCGTCGCTCCGACGCGCCGCTCGCCGGGCTGCGGGGGGGGGACGCCCTCCTGTTCGTGGACGCCGATCCGTCGGTCCTCGACGTGGGTGATCTCGAGCGCGCCGGCGCGGTCGTCGTCATCGGAACCGCGCTTCCGGAAATTCTGCGAACGGCGGACGCGGTGCTCCCGATCGCCAACATGGTCGAGGAAGAGGGCACGTTCACGAACATCCGGGGACGCGTTCAGCGATTTCTCCAGGCACGCGCCGCACCGGGAATGGCGCGGCCGAGCTGGTGGGTGCTGGGCGACCTGCTGGCGCGACTGGGCGAGCCCGGCAGCTACTTCCTGGCAAGCGACGTGTTCGCTGCCCTGGCAGCATCGCGGAGCGAGTTCAGCGGCCTGTCGTACGACTCGCTCGGTCTTCGCGGCCTGCCTGTGATGGCGCCAGCGGGTGCCCGATGACCTGGTCGCTCGTGCTGGGCCTGCTGCAGGTGGCGGACCCGCAGGCGCCGCCCGTCTCCACTTCCGTCTTCGTGATCGCGACGGTGATCAAGATGATCATCGTGTTCACCGTGTTGATGGTCGGCGTCGCGCTGTTGACGCTGGCGGAACGAAAGATCTCCGCGTGGATTCAGGACCGTCACGGGCCGAATCGCGTAGGCTGGCACGGCCTGCTCCAGCCGGCGGCCGACGGTGTGAAGAACATCATGAAGGAGGAGACCTATCCGGACGCGGCGTACAAGCCGCTGTTCATTATGGCGCCGGCGCTCGCCTTCATCCCCGCGATGCTCACGTTCGCGGTCATTCCCTTCGCCTCGCCGTTGCCGACGAGCAAGGGACTGATCGAGATGGTCGTCGCGCCGCTGCCGATCGGCTTCCTGTACATTCTCGCCATTGCGTCTCTCGGCGTGTACGGGATCGTTCTGGCGGGGTGGTCCTCCAACAACAAATACTCGCTGCTCGGCGGCCTGCGCTCCAGCGCACAGATGGTCTCGTACGAGATCTCGATGGGACTGTCGACGGTGGCGGTACTGCTCGTCGCCGGCAACGTCGCGCTCAACGACATCATCTGGCAACAGGCGACGACGGTGTGGAACTTCTTCGGCCTCACGGTCGCGTTCATCATCTTCCTGATCGCCGCCTTCGCCGAAACGAACCGCCTCCCGTTCGACCTTCCGGAAGCGGAGTCCGAGCTCATCGCCGGCTATCACATGGAATACAGCGCGATGAAATTCTCGCTCTTCTTCATCGCCGAATACTCGAACATGGTCACCGCGAGCGCGCTGCTCGTGACGTTGTTCTTCGGGGGCTGGGACATCCCCTTCACGCTCTGGGACAACCTCGCGCCCTGGTCGATCGGGAAGACGCTGCTCACGGGGCTGTTCTTCGCCGTGAAGGTGCTGTTCTTCCTGTTCTTCTACATGTGGATCCGCTGGACGCTGCCGCGGTTCCGCTACGATCAGCTCATGTCCCTTGGCTGGCGCGTGCTGCTCCCGGTGGCACTCGTGTACATCGTGATCATTGCCGGGACGCTCCTGATTCTCGATCTGCTCGGGATCCGGCCGGGCGCGCTGTACGGCCTCATCCTTGGCATCCTGAACCTCGTCCTGGCCGGCGTGCTGTTCCTCATTCTGGATAGCGGGCGCATCATCAGTCCGGCGTCAGGCCGCGTGGAGGCCGACCAGTTGCGCCGGCTTCGCGCGATGCGATCGCGCTCACCCCTCGCGGCGCCGGGAGGCGACTGATGGCGATCGGCGTCAAGGTCGTGACCCGACCCACGGAGCAGGTCAGCTACGTCCGCGCGACACTCAAGGGCATGGCGCTGACCTTCAAGCACCTCATCAATCCGCACAAGGTGACGACGCAGTACCCGGAGGAGAAAGAGCCGATCTCCCGGCGGTGGCGGGGCACGCATCGCATGCTCACCGATGAGACCGGCAAGGCGAAGTGCGTGGCGTGCGGACTCTGTCCGCAGATCTGTCCGGCCAACTGCATCAAGCTCGTGCCCGGCGAGGACGAGGAAGGGAATCGCTATCCCCTCGTGTACGAGATCGACGAGTTCCGCTGCATCTTCTGCGGGTACTGCCAGGAGGTATGCCCGGAGGAAGCGATTCACGTCGGCCGGCATTACGAAAACGCCGAGTACAGCCGGGCGGGCTTCGTGTATGATCTCGAGCGTCTCACCGCGCAGACGCACCCGGTGTGCGAGATGTGGGACCCGGCCGACCCGAAAGGCGAGTGATGGGCCTCTTCTACACCTTTCATTTCTATCTCTTCGGCGTCATCGCGATCATCTCGGCGGTGGCCTTCGTCACTCGCAGGAGCCCGGTGGCGGCAGCGCTGTGGCTCGTGAACACGATGTTCTGTCTGGCCGCGCTGTACGTGATGATGGATGCACAGTTCATCGGCGCCATCCAGGTGCTCGTGTACGCCGGCGCGATCATGGTGGTGTTCCTGTTCGTGGTCATGCTCCTCAACCTCGGGCATGCGTCGGACGTCACCGACATCGTGGGCGGCAAGACCAAATTGGCCGCCGGCCTCGTCGGTCTCCTTCTGCTCGCCGAAGTCTTCGTGCTGTGGAAGGATGACGGGGCTCCGGCGCCGGTACCGGCGCAGCAGGAGCTCGAGCCGGGCGTGATCGATCAGGTGGCCGCGCCGCTCTTCCGTGAGTACCTGCTCGCGTTCGAGATCACCAGCGTGCTGCTCCTTGCCGCCATCGTCGGCGCCGTGGTCCTCGCCAAGCGGAGAGTGACATGATTCAGGAGGCGCTGTTCTTCTCCGCCGTGCTGTTCATCATCGGCGTGATCGGCGTGCTCACGCGGCGCAACGCGATCATCATCTTCATGTGCGTCGAGCTCATGCTCAACGCCGTGAATCTCTCGTTCGTCGCGCTGTCCAGGCTCTACGGCATCGCCGGGCAGGTGTTCGTGATCTTCGTCATGACCGTCGCCGCGGCGGAAGCGGCCGTGGGCCTGGCGATCATCATCAGCATCTTCCGCCACCACGAGAACGTGGACCTCCGCAACATCAACCTGATGCGCGGGTGATGCTCCTCCAGCAAGTCGCCGCGACGACCGGCCACCCTCTCAGCGGGACGGTAGCCGACTGGATGTGGCTGCTCCCATTGCTGCCGCTGCTCGGCTTCGTGCTCAACGGGCTCCTCGCGGTGGTGTCGGTGTATCGTCGCGGGCCGGCCGACCCGGCGGCGGAGTCTGGCCACGGTCATGGCGCGGGCCACGAGGCCGTGCACGCCGATCCCGCCCACGCGGGAGCGCACGGCACGCACCACCATGTGCCGCCACGCCACAAGTTCGCCGGACTGGCAAGCATCATCGGACCGGCAGTGCTCTTCGCGGCCTTCGGCCTCGCGGTGTCGATTTTCGGCGCGATGTCGGGCGCCAGTCACCTCGAGCAGCCGTACGTCCAGCGCTACTTCACCTGGATGCCGGTGGGCGACTTCCGCATCGAGGCGGCGTTCCAGCTCGATCAGCTGTCGATGATCATGGTCCTCGTGATCACCGGCGTCGGAGCGCTCATCCACCTCTTCAGCGTTGGGTACATGCGCGATGACCCCGGCTATCCGCGGTTCTTCGCGTATCTGAACCTCTTCGTCTTCTTCATGCTCGTGCTCGTGCTGGGCGCGAGCTATCCGGTCATGTTCGTCGGCTGGGAGGGCGTCGGGCTGTGCTCGTACCTTCTCATCGGCTTCTGGTTCAGCGACAAGGCCAACGCCGATGCGGGCAAGAAGGCGTTCATCGTCAACCGGATCGGCGATTTCGGCTTTCTCGTCGCCATGTTCCTCCTGTACGCGAACATCGCCGCCCTCGATTTCGTCGGCGTTTCGCAGCGTGCGGGCGAGCTCGCGCCGGCGATCGTTACCGCCATCTGCCTGTTCTTTTTCCTTGGCTGCGCGGGCAAGAGCGCACAGATCCCGCTGTACGTCTGGCTGCCCGACGCGATGGCCGGGCCGACGCCGGTGTCTGCGCTCATTCATGCGGCGACCATGGTCACCGCCGGTGTGTATCTCATCGCGCGCAGCGCGGTGCTCTTTGCCCTTTCGCCGGTGGCCAGTCTCACCGTCGCGGTCGTCGGTGCGCTCACGGCGTTGCTGGCCGCGACGATCGGCCTCAAGCAGTGGGACATCAAGCGCGTCCTCGCCTATTCGACCGTCTCGCAGCTCGGCTACATGTTCGTTGGCGTCGGCGTTGGCGCGTACGCCGCCGGAATTTTCCACCTCGTCACGCACGCCTTCTTCAAGGCCCTTCTGTTCCTCGGGTCCGGCTCGGTGATCTTCGCGCTGCACCGCGCCTACCACGCGACGCATTCGCGCGCGGACGCCCAGGACATGCGCAACATGGGCGGCCTTCGCCGCTACCTGCCGTGGACGTTCGCGTTGATGTGGATCGCGACGCTCGCGATTTCGGGCATTCCGCCGCTCTCCGGGTTCTTCTCGAAAGATGAGATTCTTGCCGGGGTGTTCGCGCGGGCCGGTCACTCCACGCTCGCCGAGGCCACCTGGTTAGGCATTCCGGGCGGTCCGCTCCTCTACGCCATTTACGGAATCGGGCTGTTCACCGCGCTGCTCACCGCGATCTATATGACGCGGATGATGCTCTACACCTTCCACGGCCCGAACCGCACGGGAGAAACCGAGCGCTCGCACCTGGCCGAGGCGCCCTGGGTGATGACCCTGCCGCTGGTGGTGCTCGGAATACTCAGCGCAATCGGCGGGTGGCTCAACATTCCCGAGATCATGGGATTCCTCGGCCCGCCCCAGTGGCTGCACCACTGGCTCGATCCCGTCGTCGGCGCCCCCACGCTCGCCGTGACTGGCGGCGAAGCGGTTCACCTCGCCCATCGAACCGAGTACTTCCTGATCGGCGGAGCCGTGGCGATCGCCGTCGTCGGCATCCTGTTCGCCGTCGTGCGCCTCAAGCCGGCGCGTCTGGTGACCAAGGATCAGGCCGTGCCGGAACGCGGATTCGCGCGCGTCCTCGCGAACAAGTGGTATGTCGACGAGGCCTACGATCGCACGATCGTGCGGCCCGTCGTCGGCGTATCCCGCCGCCTATTGTGGACGGTGACCGACAAGTGGCTGATCGACGGTCTGCTCGTGAACGGCAGCGCCCGGGTGACGAGCTTCTTCGGACGCCTGGGCTCCTATCTGCAGACGGGGAGTGTCAGTACCTACGCCTGGGCGATCGTCCTCGGCGTGCTGGTCGTGCTCGGCGCCTTCACCCTTCGTTAGGCCATGCTCGAATTCCTCGCCGACATTGGCTACGAGCGGTGGGTGCTGCCCGCGCTGCTCCTCATCCCCCTTGGCGGCGCGATCCTGATCTACGTCGCGCGCATCGGCCGAGGACGCGTCGACGACATCGCCAACGCCGCGAGCGCTCGCGTCATCGCGTTCGCGACGCTGCTGGTGGAGTTCATCGTGTCGGCCGGGCTCTGGTGGACGTTCGATCCGGCGCGGAGCACCTGGCAGAACGTCGTGATGAAAGCGTGGATCCCCGAGTGGGGCGCCAACTTCGTCGTCGGCATCGACGGGATCTCGCTCATGATGATCCTGTTGACGACGTTCATCATGCCGCTCTCCGTGCTCGGCAGCTGGACGAGCGTGCGCGAAAAGCTGCCGGCCTACTACGCGCTCCTGCTCGTGCTCACCACCGGGATGATCGGCGTCTTCATTTCGCTCGATCTCCTCCTGTTCTACGTGATGTGGGAAGTGATGCTCATTCCGATGTATTTCATCATCGGCATCTGGGGCGGGGAGCGCCGCATCTACGCGAGCATCAAGTTCTTCCTCTACACGATGATCGGCTCGCTGCTCATGCTGGTGGCGATCCTGTATCTCTGGATTCAAACGTGGCAGGCTGGCGCCCCGACGTTCAGTTACGACTCGTTGCTGCGCACCATCGACGTCAGCCGAACCGCCGGCCTCCTGCTCTTCGGCGCCTTCTTCCTCGCCTTCGCGGTGAAGGTGCCGATGTTCCCCTTCCATACGTGGCTGCCCGACGCGCACGTGGAAGCACCCACGGCGGGATCGGTCATCCTCGCCGGCATCATGCTCAAGATGGGCACGTATGGATTCCTGCGGTTCGCGATGCCGCTGTTCCCGGACGTCGTGATGTCGCCCGCCGTGCGGACGACCATGTTGGCCCTGGCCGTGATCGGCATCGTGTACGGCGCGCTGGTCGCCATGGTGCAGCCGGACTTCAAGAAGCTGGTGGCGTACTCGTCCGTGAGTCACCTCGGCTTCGTCATGCTCGGTATCCTCGCGCTGACGCTCGAGAGCGTGCAGGGCGCCCTGATGGTCATGATCAACCACGGCATTTCCACGGGCGCGCTCTTCTTCCTCATCGGCATGATCTACGAGCGCCGCCACAGCCGCATGATCGACGCCTATGGCGGAATCGCGCGCGTGGTGCCGCTGTTCGCGGCCATGCTCACGATCGTCTCCCTCAGCTCGATTGGTCTCCCCGGCACGAACGGGTTCGTCGGGGAATTCCTCGTGCTGATCGGAAGCTTCCGTACCGAGCCGATCTGGACCGTGATCGCGACGACGGGCGTCATCTTCGCCGCGGCATACCTGCTCTGGGCCATCCAGCGCATTCTGTTTCAGCCGGTCACACACGCCGAGAACGAGCGGCTGACCGACCTCAACGTGCGCGAGATGGTGATCATGGCCGCCCTCGTAATCCCCATCCTGTGGATCGGCATTTATCCCAAGCCCATTCTCGATCGGATGGAGCGCTCCGCGGCCCAGTTCATCTCTGACGTCGAGCGCGGAGCCGCCGAACGTACGGCTGCGTCCCGGATGGGGAACTGATGCGCTTCGATCTCGATCGTCCCCTCGAGCTCACCTTCGCGCTCGCCCCCGACCTCCTGCTCATCGCCGGCACCATGGTGCTGCTTCTCGCGAGCGCGTGGGGGACCGAAACCGCGAAACGTCAGCGCGCAGTCGGGCGGTGGAGCATCGCGCTCTGCGTACTGACGCTCGCGGCCGTGATCTACATGTGGTGGGCCGGGCACACGGCGACGCGCGGCGCCATCGCGGTCGATCCGTTCCGGTGGGCGACCGACGTGCTCATCCTGCTCGGGGCCATCCTCGCCATTGCACTCTCGATGGACTATCTCGAGCGCGAGCGGATCGACGTCGCCGAAGCGCACGTCCTCATCCTGTTCGCGGTCTCTGGAATGATGCTCCTGGCCGCCGCGCGCGATCTGATGATCGTGTTCCTCGGCATCGAGCTGATGTCCATCGCCGTCTATGTGCTGGCGGGCCTCAACCGACGGAGCGGCCGCGCGGCCGAAGCCGCGCTCAAGTACTTCCTGCTCGGCGCCTTCTCGAGCGGATTCCTCCTCTACGGCATCGCGCTCGTGTTCGGCGCGACCGGCAGCACCAACATCGCGGACATCGGTGCGGCAATTCTGGAACGCGGCCTCACGACGAACGCGATGCTCCTGGCGGGTGTCGGACTACTCGTCGTTGGCTTGGGGTTCAAGGTGGCGGCGGCGCCATTCCACATGTGGACGCCGGACGTCTATGAGGGCGCCCCTACCCCCATGACCGCCTTCATGGCGGCAGCGGTGAAGGCAGCCGCATTCGCCGTCTTCCTGCGCATCTGGATGGAGGCGTTCCCCTATCTCAATGGCGCCTGGCACAAACCGCTCTGGTATTTGGCGGTGTTTACGATGGTGGTCGGGAACGTGGTCGCACTCGTCCAGAAGAACATCAAGCGAATGCTCGCCTACTCGAGCATCGCGCACGCGGGCTATCTGCTCGTCGCGGTGGTGGTGAGTAACTTCGAAGGGGCGTCGGCATATCTGTTCTACGTCTTCGCGTACACGCTGGCGACGATGGGCGCCTTCGCGGTGGTGATCGCGCTCGCGCAAACGGGGGAGCGCGGCCAGCAAATCGAGGACTACGCCGGCTTGTGGCGCGTGCGGCCGGGCCTCGCGGCCGCGATGGCGGTATTCATGCTCGCGCTTTTGGGATTTCCGATCTTCGGCGGGATGGGATTCTTCGCCAAGTGGTACGTCTTGCAGGCTGCCCTGCGTCCGCCCTCACAGACGAACCTGGCGATCTGGGTGGTGGGCACGAGCCTGGTGTCGGCTGCCTACTATCTATACGTCGTTATGGTGATGTTCATGAAAGCACGGCCCGCCGAGGCACCGAGCCCGCTGAAGGTGCCGGGGATGACGCGGTTCGTGATCGCGACGTGCGCGATCGTACTGCTCGTCGTCGGCATCTGGCCGCGGCCGGTGCTGCGCGTTGCACGCCGCAGCCTTCCGCAGCTCGTGCACCTGTCCGAAGACCTGCCTCGCGCGCCGGCACCTCCGCGCTGAGGCACCGTCGTCGGGACGGCCGCCCAGTGTTCCTGCCTCGCGAGTGGACACGATGACCAGCATCGCCAAAGAGATTTTCCGGCAGTACGACATTCGCGGCATCGTCGGTCGGGACCTTCATCCCGAGACCGCCTATGCGATCGGCCGCGCGTATGCCGCGTACGTCGCCGACCATGGAGCGCACGGCACGGTTGCGGTGGGCCGAGACAACCGGCCGAGCGGGAAGGGCCTTCGTGATGCCCTCGTACGCGGACTCACCGAGTCAGGCGTCGACGTCGTCGACGTCGGCATCGTTCCCACACCGCTCCTCTACTGGTCGCTCCACCACCTCGATGTCGTGGGCGGCATCCAGATCACCGGCTCGCACAACCCACCCGAGTACAACGGGTTCAAGCTGAGCGTCGGGAAGGGCAGCCTTCACGGAGAAGAGATCCAGGCCCTCTACGGCGTGATCATGGCCGCCAGGTTCCCCACGGGCCGTGGCCGCGTCCGGGAGGAGCACGTCATCGACCGCTACATCGCGGACATCGTGAAGCGAGTGGGGAAGCTCTCACGCCCGCTGCGCGTGGTCGCCGATTGCGGCAACGGCGCTGGCGCGCTCGTCGCTCCGCAGCTCCTCAAGGCAATCGGGGCCAAGCTCGAGACGCTGTTCTGCGAAAGCGATGGGACGTTTCCCAATCATCATCCCGACCCCACGGTCGTCGAGAATCTCCAGGACCTCATCGCGGCCGTGCATCGCGATCGCGCCGACATCGGCGTCGCTTTCGATGGCGATGCCGATCGCATCGGTGTGATCGATGACCAGGGCGGCATCGTGTGGGGCGACCACGTCCTGATTCTCTACGCACGCGATGTCCTTTCCCGCGCGGGTCGCGGGCAGCCGATCATCTTCGACGTGAAGTGCTCGCAGGCGCTGCCCGACGCCATCAAGAAGGCGGGCGGAACCCCGGTGATGTGGAAGACCGGCCACTCGCTGATCAAGGACAAGATGAAGGAGCTGGGGGCGCCGATCGCTGGCGAAATGTCGGGCCACATGTTCTTCACCGAAGGATTCTACGGGCACGATGATGCGCTTTACGGCGCCGCGCGCCTCCTGCGCATCGTCGCCGATTCGGGGAAGAGTGTGACCGAGCTTCTCGCCGATGTGCCGAAGTTCGTGAGTACTCCCGAGCTTCGCGTCGAGGTCCCCGAGTCGCTGAAGTTCGGGCTCGTCGATCGGGCGGTCAGCCATTTCGCATCGAAGTATGACACCGTTGGCGTCGATGGCGTACGTGTCAACTTCGGGGACGGATGGGGTTTGATCCGCGCCTCCAACACGCAGCCCGTCCTCGTAACACGCTTCGAGGCGCGCACGCCGGAACGGCTCTCGGCCATCCGTGACGAGATGGAGGGGTGGCTCCGTACCCAGGGTGTGACGGTCTAGCGTGAAGGCGAGGCGCTGGTGGCTCCTCGCGATCGGAGGAATCGCCCTAGCGCTTCTCGCCGGGCGCGCGCTGTCGGCGGCGTACGCCGATTACCGGTGGTATGAGGCGATGGGCGCGCTTCCCCTCTGGCGCGCCCGCTTCGCGACCGTCACCACGCTCAGGCTCGCCTCCGGCGCGGTGGCGACGGCGTTCATCTTCGCCAATCTGTGGGCTGTGCGCCGAACCGTCGTGTCGCTCCGGCTCCCGCGGCGGTTAGGCAATATCGAGATCGCCGAGGAAGTGCCCTCCCCGTATCTCCTCGCCGTGGCGGCGGCGATCGCCGTGCTCTTCGGTGCCCTCGTGACGCTGCCCGCGGAGACCTGGACCGGCTTCATGCTGTCACGCATCGGCGTGCCGTTCAACGAGGCGGATCCACATTTTCAGAGCGACCTCGGGTTCTACGTCTACTGGCTCCCGGTAGAGCGGGAGCTGTACTACTGGTCCGTGATCGCGGCGCTTCTCGTCACCGTTCTCGTGATCTTCCTCTACGCCCTGACGCCCAGCCTGCGCTGGGAGCGCGGGCGTCTGCACATCTCGAACTATGTGCGTCGGCACCTCGTGGTGCTCTGCGCCGTGCTGATGGTGACGCTCGCGTGGAGCCACCGCCTGGACGCATTCGAGGTTCTGCTCTCCGGCACGGGCGAAGGAGGTGCGCTCACACCCGCCGATCTCGACGGACGGATCCCGATCAACCTTGGATTGTCGGTACTGACGCTGGTCGCGGCCGTCATGGTCGTGATCTTCGGATGGACGGGACAGGTGAAGATCGCCTTCATCGGCATCGCGACCGTGCTGTTGCTGAGCCTGGTGCTCGATCGTGCGATACCGCCGCTGATCGGCCGCGGGGATCCCGACTCGGCCGAGCGGGCGCAGGCGTACGTCACGACGCGCACGATGTACACGCGACGGGCGTACGGAATCGATCGCGTGCGGAACGCAGCCCCGGCCATGCTCATCGCATCGCGAGCGGAGGCGACCCAATCGGTGGCCATCTGGGAGCAGGCGGCGCTCGCGCGGTGGATGTCGCGCTCTCGCGAAAGCGAGGGCACCACGCATGCGACCGCGATGACGGCGGCGCCGTCCGGCGTGCTGGCGACGGTCGTCAACGCCCCTGGACCACCCTCGGACACGCTCGCCGCCGGACGATGGACGCTCGCGCGGGTCCTCGCGTCCTCCGCCGACGTGCGCGGCGACCCGGTGCGTGTTCGCGAAAGCCCTCGATCGGCTCGCGAGTCGAACGCCATTCCCGCGCCCATCGTGTACGATGGGGCCACGAGCTACGTCGTCGTCGCTGATACGATAGGGACGCTCGCGGCGCCGGCGCTCACGACCAGGCTGTCGCGTCTCGCTCACGCGTGGAGCCTTCAGAACTTTCGCTTGCTCGTCAGCGCCCCACCGCGGCCGACGCCGCGAATCGTGCGTCGGCGCGGAGTCCGTGAGCGAGTCCGCGCGCTTGCGCCTTTCTTCGTCCAGGGCCGGAGCGTCGCCCCGATCGCGCGTGATGGCAGGCTGCTGTGGGCCCTCGACCTGTACGCGGCCTCCGCGAACTACCCCGTGAGCCAGCACGTCAACCTGGGAGGGGAAGAATTCAGCTACGTCCGACACGCCGCAACAGCGCTCGTCGACGCACATACCGGGCGCGTGATGCTGGTGGCGGACTCCGCGCTCGACCCGATCGCCCAAAGCTGGGTGCGCCGGTTCCCGGCGCTGTTTTCCAACTGGTCGACCGTGCCGGCGAACATTGCCGCGGCGATTCCCCCCGCGCTCGACGCCGCGCATCTGCAAGCCGGCATTCTCGCGCGCCACGGTCGTCGCGGGGAGCGGGCTCCCCGCGGCCTTCTACCGGCCGACGAGGGCGCCGACAGCGGCCTCGTGGCCCCGGCGTCGCCGTCGATCGTGCTTCCGATTTCCGACGAGGCGGCCGCGTGGACGATTCCGGTCCTGGACGACGTGGGCGGCGTACGCGGCGTGATTATCGCGACCGGTGGACGGACGCGAGGCACCTATTGGCTCGAACGGGATGGGCCCGCCATTCGATGGAACGACGTGCTCGATCGTCTTCGTCACACGCGGGATTCGCTTCCGGGTCGTCCGCGCGAGCCCTCACTCCGCGCGGGGCGCGTGCGCGTCGTTCCGCTCAGCGATCGGCTCACCTTCGTACAATCCGCGTACGCGTGGCCGCCGGAAGGTCCGCCCGCATTGGTGCGCGTTGGCGTCCTCGATCAGGACAGCGTCTTCGTCGGGCGCACCCTTGCCGACGCCTTCGGCCTGAGCGCAACCGTCGATCCCGACGCTGCCGAGCCCATCAGCGATGAATCGCTGCGCACTCGCGCGAGCCGCCTGTACGACGCGATGCGTGACGCTCTCCGGCGAGGCGATTGGCCCGCCTTCGGCGAAGCATACGACGCTCTCGGTGCGCTTCTCGCGCGGCCGCCACGTTAGCTTGCACCGCTTGCAGGGGCTGAATAGCTTGCGGCGCCCGATCCCATGACGGAGTCAGCGCTCTCGGAACCGGCGACCGCTGTCATCGCCGTCGGCGGTAACGCGCTGGCGCCGGCGTCCGCGCGGTCGAGCATCCATGACCAGTTCCGTCACACCCGCGCGGCGCTCGGACCGATCGTCGATCTCGCGCTCGATGGGTGGAACCTGTGCATCGTGCATGGGAACGGGCCGCAGGTTGGCGATGAGCTGGTGCGGAACGAGCTGGCCCGCGGCGAGGTCACCGCGAACCCGCTCGGCGTCCTGGTGGCGGCGACCGCGGGGTGGATCGGGTACATGATTCAGCAGTCGCTGGAGAACGCCTTGCGACGGCATGGGAGCGAGCGCGACGTCGCAACGATCATCACCCAGGTGCACGTTTCACCGGACGATCCGGCGCTGATGGAGCCGACGAAGTTCATCGGCCACGGCATTCCCGATGCGCGAGCGCAGGCGTTGATCGCCGAGGGCCACGCGGTAAAGCGGGACGCGAGGGGACGGTGGCGTCGGGTGGTCGGAAGCCCGCGTCCGATCGCGATTCACGAGCTGGAAAGCATTCGACGGCTGGTCGAAGCCGGAACGGTGGTCGTGGCGGGAGGCGGGGGAGGCATTCCCGTGTATCGTGACGCGATTCTCGGCTGGGAGGGCGTGGATGCGGTGGTCGACAAGGACCTGGTGGCCGCGGTGCTCGCGCGCGATCTGGATGCCAGGCTCCTTATCATTCTCACGGATGTCGATGCGGTGTATCTCGATTACGGGACGCCCTCGCAGCGTCGACTGGAGCGCCTAACGGCTGAGGCGGCCGCCCACCTCGATGAGGCCGGGACGTTTGGGGAGGGAAGCATGGGGCCCAAGGTGCGGGCGGCGATCGATTTCGTTCGCCGCACCGGAGGCCGGGCGGTCATCACCGAATTGAGCCGGGGCCGCGATGCAGTGCGCGGAGAAGCCGGTACGACGATTACGGCGGAGAGCCAGTGAACATTCACGAGTACCAGGCGAAAGAGATATTTCGCACCCACGGCATTCCTATTCCGCCCGGCGGCGTCGCCACGACGCCCGCCGAAGCGGAGGCGCTGGCGCGACGCTACGCCAGCACAGTGGTCGTGAAGGCGCAGGTCCACGCTGGCGGCCGCGGGAAGGCAGGCGGGGTAAAGCTCGCCAAGACGCCGGAGGAGACTCGCGACATCGCGGCGAAGATCCTCGGGATGCACATCAAGGGGCTGACGGTCCACAAGGTCCTCGTCACCCCGGCGGCCGACATCGCCACCGAGGCGTACGTCGGCATCATCGTCGATCGCGCGTCGAAGCGAGCGGTATTCATGGTGAGCCCGGCTGGCGGCATCGACATCGAGGAAGTAGCGGCCAAGACGCCGGACAAGATCATGCGCCTTCCCGTCGATCCGGTATATGGCCTGCTGCCATTCCAGGCGCTGCAGATGGGCCTGTTTCTCTATGCGGACATCAAACAGGCACGCGCCGCCGCCAAGATCATGCAACAGCTCTACGCGGCGTTCTGGGCCAGCGGCGCGTCGCTGGCCGAGATCAACCCGCTCGTCACCACGCCGTCGGGGGATGTGGTTGCCCTCGACGCGAAGATGGTGATCGACGACAACGAGCTCGATCGCCGTCCGGAGCTGGCCCTGCTGCGCGACGAGACCGCGGAAGATCCCGCCGAAGTCCGGGCGCGCGAGGCCGGCCTCACGTTCATCAAGCTGGATGGCAACGTCGGCTGCGTGGTGAACGGCGCCGGCCTCGCGATGGCGACCATGGACCTGGTGAAGTATTACGGCGGCGAGCCCGCGAACTTCCTCGACATCGGCGGCTCCTCGAATCCCGACAAAGTGGTCGCCGCCCTTCAGATCATTACGAGCGACCCGCACGTGCGCGCCATTCTGTTCAACATTTTCGGCGGCATCACGCGCACGGACGACGTCGCGAACGGCATCGTGACGGCGACGAAGGCCTCGCCTTTGCGCGTGCCGATCGTGATTCGACTCACTGGCACCAACGAGGAGGTCGCCGTCAAGATTCTTCAGGAGCATGGATTTTCCGCCATGACCGAGATGGATGCCGCCGTGCAGCGGGCCGTCGAGCTCGCCACGGCAGGAGCCCGGGCGTGAGCGTCTTCATCGATGACTCGACGCGGCTCGTGGTGCAGGGAATTACCGGCCGCGATGGATCGTTTCACGCGAAGCAAATGATCGAGTACGGAACGAAGGTCGTCGCGGGTGTCACGCCCGGCAAAGGCGGGCAGCGCTTCGAGACCGGCGTCCCGATCTTCAATACCGTCGTCGATGCGGTCCGGGAGACGCAGGCGAACACGACCGTGATCTACGTGCCGCCGCCCTTCGCGGCAGATGCCATGATGGAAGCGGCCGATGCCGGCCTATCACTGATCGTCTGCATCACGGAGGGCGTCCCGGTGCTCGATATGACGCGCGTCTATCCGTACGTGAAGGCGCGCGGGGCACGGCTCATCGGGCCGAATTGCCCGGGCCTCATCTCGCCCGGTTCCTCCAAGGTCGGCATCATTCCCGGGCGCATCTGCGCGCCCGGCCCCATTGGGCTCGTGAGCCGGTCCGGCACACTTACCTATGAGGTCGTGTACCACCTCACGCGCGCCGGGCTTGGACAAACGACGTGCGTCGGCATCGGCGGCGATCCCATCAATGGGACGAACTTCATCGACTGCCTCGATGCATTCGAGCGGGATCCCGCCACGAAAGCGGTCGTCATGATCGGGGAGATCGGCGGCACCGATGAGCAGGATGCCGCCCGCTTCGTGAAGGACACGATGAAGAAGCCGGTCGTCGGCTTCATCGCCGGCCAAACGGCTCCCCCCGGGCGCCGCATGGGACACGCCGGCGCCATTATTTCCGGATCGGCCGGCACGGCCGCCGAGAAAATCGCGGCGTTCGAGGACGCCGGGATGGGCGTCGCCAAACGCCCCATCGACGTCGTGGACCTCGTGCGACAGCGAGCACGATGAAGCTGTCGGAGGTCATCCGCGCCGACCGGGTTCTCGTCCCCCTCGAGGTCGGAACGCTCCGCGAAGCGGCGACCGCGCTCCACGAGCGGCTGCAAGCCACGGGCGCGATCGCGAACCCGGAGCGGCTCTCGCAACGCATCAACGAGATGCGCGGGGAAGACATCGTCGCCCTGGGCGAGCGCGCTTTCCTCATGCATTTCCGCACCGATGCTGTCCGGGAGCTTGCCGTTACACTCGGCGTCGCGCCACGCGACATCGTGCGCGAGCTCGGAGCAGAGGAGGTGCAACATGCTCGGATCGCCCTCATGCTCGTCGCACCGCCGCGGCTGGCAGCCCGGTATCTCCAGGTGCTCGGAGCCGTCGCCCGCCTGTTGTCACGTCCTGGTACCGTGGAGCAGATGCTCGCCGCCCCCGACGCGGGAACCCTGGCGGCGCTGCCGGCCTTTGCGGAGGTGGAGCTCCCTCGCCAGCTCGCCGTTGGCGACATCATGACGCAACGACCGCGCACGGCCACGCCCGATACGCCACTGCGCGATGCCGCGCTCCAGATGGCCCGGGGCGGCATCTCGGCGCTGCCCGTCGTCGAGGACAACGAAGTCATCGTCGGAATGCTCGCCGAGCGCGATCTCCTTCGCCACCTGTTAGGCAGTTATCTTCAGGGCGATTCGCCGCCTCGCCCCACGCCGGACGGCGTGAATGCGCGTCGTGCCGTCCGCGATGCCATGACGCGGCAGGTTCTGTGCGTCTCGCCCGAGCAACCGCTCGCGGAGGTCGCCTCACTCATGATCAACAAGGACGTGGAGCAGGTTCCCGTCGTGCGCGAAGGCCGGCTCGTCGGCTTTCTCACGCGGGGGGACATCGTCCGCAAGCTCATTGGATGGTGAACATGGCAGGAGCTCGCACGCTCGCGATCATCAAGCCCGATGCGTTCAGCGCGGGGAAGGCGGGGAAGATCATCGCCCATCTGGAGGGACAGGGGTTCGCTGTTCGCGCCGCTCGCGTCATGAGGCTGACGCAGGCGCAGGCCGAGGAGTTCTACGCGGTGCACCGCGAGCGTCCATTCTATCGCTCGCTCGTGACGTTCATGACGTCGGGACCCTGCATGCCGCTCGTTCTGGAGAAGGCGAACGCGGTGACTGCCTACCGCGATGCCATCGGCGCGACCGATCCGGCCGACGCCAAGCCCGGGACCGTGCGGAAGCTCTTCGCGGAGTCGAAGGAGCGGAACGCGGTCCATGGCTCGGACTCCGATGAGAACGCCGAGCGCGAGGCGAGGTTCTTTTTCTCGGACGCGGAGCTGCTCGCGGCGCGCTGACCCAGTGGCCGAGGGTGTCGAGGCCGCGGCCGTTCACCTCCAGATCGTCGACGACCTCGACATCCTGGACGACCTCTGGCATAGTATCGCGGCATTCCAACCCGGGATACGAACCGCATGGCTTCTGGACGCACGTCGGGAGCGGCTCGGAGGGCAGGGGGAGTCGCGATCGGTGTCCCGCTTCGCGTCATCGCCTACTACGCGGTCCTCGCGCTCGCCATTGCGCTCGCCGTGCGGTGGCTCCCACCGGTTTCTCTGAGCGAGCTGCTCGAGCCGCGAGGAGCCACCGACGCAGCACCCAGGGGGATCCCCGAGCTCCAGGGCGCGATCGCCGCCACCGTGGCGATGGTCGCGGCAGCCCTCCTCACCCTGCCGGTCGCGTGGGTCTATACCCTCACGCACGAGCGCCGGGGGTTCCGGCAGTCCGTCGTCCACACGCTCATGCTCCTGCCGGTCGTGGTGGCGGGCGTGGTGGTGCTGGTCAAGAACAGCATCCCGCTCGCCTTCAGCCTTGCGGGCATCGTCGCCGCCGTGCGCTTCCGCAACACGCTCGAGGACAGCAAGGACGCGGTCTACATCTTCCTCGCCACTGGCGTCGGGCTCGCGGCGGGCGTGAGTCTTCCCGTCGCCGCCGCTCTCTCGGTCGTGTTCAACCTGCTCATCGTGACCCTCTGGGCCACCGACTTCGCACGAACGCCTGCCCGTACGGCCGCGAGAGACGCGCGTCGGCGCCTCGAGCGCACCCTCGCCGCCGCGAACCGCACGGGTGAGTTTATCGCGCGCCTCGATACCGATCTGCTGTCCAAGCTGCCTCCCACACAGCTCGAGGCACTCGCCGATCGGGCCTGGCGGCGCCGCAAGCGCGCCGCACCGGAGCTCGACGGGCTGGGAAAGAACGCGGATACATTGCTTCGGCTCCGCACCACCGACGTCGCACGGCTGCGTCCGCTGATCGAGCCGGTCCTGGACGCGCGCGCCAAGCGGGTGCGCTATGGCGGCGTCGTCCATGAGCCGGACGGAGTGGACTGGATCGAGTATCGCCTGGGGCTCAAGCGATCGGAAACGGCGGACACGGTACTCACCGCGCTTCGGGAAGCGGGAGGAGAGCTCATCGATGATGCTGAAATGCGGCGTTAGGCACGCCCTCGTCGGGCTCGCGATCGTCGCGTCGAGTCGTGGAGCGGCGGCACAGGACACCACGACGAGCGCGGACCGCTCGCTATTCGCGGCGGATACGCCGCTCCAGATGACCGTCCACACGGATATTCGCGCCCTCCTGCGCGATCGAGGCGAGGAGCGGACGGACCACAAGGGCACTGCGAGGGTGTCGCGCACCGACGGCGGTGTCGACAGTGCGGCGATCGAGCTGCGAACGCGCGGCGTCTTCCGCCGCCGACCCGCCGTCTGCCCGTTTCCGCCGCTGCGTCTCTCGATCAGCCGGCGCGCGGGCCGGCACACGCCCTTCGAGGGAGAGCGGCGCATCAAGCTGGTCACCCATTGCCGTAACACCGATCAGTACGAGCAATACGTTCTGCAGGAGTATCTCATCTACCGCGCCTACGCGCTGCTCACCGACCTCAGCCTGCGCACGCGTCTGGCGCGCATTACCTACGAGGACGCGGCGGGTCGCGAGAAGCCGGTCACACGCTTTGGCATCCTCATCGAGCACGAGGACCGCCTCGCCGAGCGGCATCGGATGCGCGTGCTCGAAGACACGGGCACTCACATCGCGCGTCTCGATCCGGCGCAAACCGTGTTCATGGCGGTGTTCCAGTACTTCATCGGGAATACCGATTGGTCGATCCGGGCGCTGCACAACATCGTGCTCCTCGCCGATTCCGCCGGCCGCGTCTTCCCGGTTCCATACGATTTCGACTGGGCCGGCGTCATTGCCACGCGGTACGCGCAACCCGACACCTCACTGCCCATACGAAGCGTGAAGGAGCGCCTCTACTCGGGCTATTGCGGCGTGCTCGAGGACTTCGAGCCTGTGTTCGCGCGATTCCGGGAGCGTCGTGCGGCCATCGAAGCCCTGTATGACCTCGAGCCGCTCGAGCGAGACGAGCGGGAGAAGGCTCGGCGGTACTATGCGGAGTTCTATCGATTGATCGACGATCCCGCCCGCGTGCGGCGGGAGATGCTCAAGCTCTGCCAGTGAGGATCGCGCGCTCCGCGTGTGGGTAACTTGCTGCCACTCGCCGACTTGACCCACTCGCACAGCCCGGGTATTTTTCCTGGCTATGCTGTCCTTCGACATTGGTGCCCTGCAGGAACAGGCCGCGCGCGTCGACGGGTTCCTTTCGAGAGACGACGCCGTCTGGCAGGAGGGGGATCCGAAGCCCGCCACGGCCGTGCATGCGACCGGTCGTTTGTCCTCGGCCGGATCGGAGCGCTACTACTGGAGCGGTCGCATCGAGGGCGTCGTCGAAGGCGCGTGCCGGCGGTGTCTCACGGGTCTCTCCGCTCCCGTTGGCGAGGATGTGCATTTCATCTTCGCCGAGACGGACGATGCAGAGGCCGAGGACCCGGATGTCTTCGCGCTGCCCGCGGGAGCGCATACCGTGGATCTGCGGCCGGCGATCCGGGAGCAGTGGCTGCTGAGCGCGCCGACTTTCGCGCTCTGTCGCGAGGACTGCAAAGGGCTGTGTGCGAAGTGCGGCGCCGATCTGAACATCGCGGCGTGCAGTTGTGAACCGGAAGTCGATACTCGCTGGGATGCGCTGCGAAAGCTTCGCGGCGAAGCCCGGTGAGCGTACCCTTACACTGAGCTTTACCCCATGGCCGTTCCGAAGCGACGGACGAGCAAGCGGAAGAAGCGCGCACGTAACACGCACAAGATCGCGCCCGCCATCGTCATGCAAGCGTGTCCCAAGTGCGGGAGCATGAAGCGTCCGCACCGTGTGTGTCAGGAGTGCGGCTTCTACGCAGGGAAGCAGCGGGTCGCGGCAAGGGAAGGCTGACCCTTGGCGCGCATCGCGCTGGACGCCATGGGCGGCGACCACGCGCCTCACGCGACGGTTGCCGGCGCGCTGCTCGCCCTGAACGAGCTCGGTCCGGCTCACTCTCTCCAACTCGTCGGACGTACAGACGACATCGAGCGCGAGCTCGCGACGCAGCTCGCGCGTGATGCCGCGGCGCACAGACGCCTCACGATCGTCGAGGCGCCTCAGGTCGTCGAGATGTCCGACAAACCCGCCGCCGTCCTCCGTGCCAAGGCGAACAGCTCGATGGCGGTCGGCCTCAAGCTCCAGGCGGCCGGCGAGTCCGACGCATTCGTCTCCGCCGGGAACACCGGCGCGCAGATGGCTGCCTCGACGCTGATCCTCAAGCTGCACGAGGGGCTCACGCGCCCCGCGATTGGCACCGTGTTTCCCACCGTGAATCATCCGGTCGTCGTCCTCGATTCCGGGGCGAATGTCGACTGCACGGCTGAAGAGCTGGTCCAGTTCGCCCGGCTCGGAGCGACCTACGCCGAGGACATCCTTGGGCGGAAGAACCCGTCCGTTGGGCTGCTCAGCATCGGCGAGGAGGCGGAGAAGGGAAACGCGGCCGTGAAGGAGGCGCACCAGACGCTGCTGGAATCGGATCTCAACTTTCTCGGCAACGTCGAAGGCCGGGACATCCTGGCGGGGGCGACCGAACGTGGTCCGATCGATGTCGTGGTGTGTGACGGATTCGTTGGGAACGTGCTCCTCAAGTTCTACGAGTCGGTGCCTCCGATGGTCCTGGCGCTGCTGGCCCGCTCGGGCATGGATCCCGGCCAGCTCAAGCGCGCGTTCTCGAAGGAGTTCGACTATTCTGAGCACGGCGGTGCGCCGCTGCTCGGCGTCCGTGGCGTCAGCATCATCTCGCACGGCAAGTCATCGCCGAACGCCATCAAGAATGCCATTCTCGTCGCGCTGCGCGCGGTGGAGTCTCGAATGACGGAGCATATCGGCCGACGCCTCGCGCAGTCCGCCAAGGAGTCCGCCTCGTGAAACGGCCGCTCGCGCAGGTGGTGAGCACGGGACGCGCGATCCCCGCCCACGTGATGACGAACCATGATTTCGCGGCGATCGGTCTCGAGACCTCGCACGACTGGATCGTCGAGCGCACGGGGATCGTCGAGCGGCACATCGCGCGCGACGGCGAGACGACGTGCTCGCTCGGCTCGGAGGCCTCCCGTATCGCGATGCAGCGCGCGGGGGTACATGCCGGCGACGTCGATGCGATCCTGCTCAGCACGGCGACGCCGGATCGACTGCTGCCGGCAACCGCGGTCGACATTCAGGCCGAGCTCGGGGCGACGCGCGCGGCCGCCTTCGACCTCTCCGCGGCATGCTCCGGATGGCTCTACGGGCTCACGGTGGCCGAGGGGATGATTGCCTCGGGAAGCGCCGAGACGATTCTCGTCATCGCGTCCGAGAAGATGAGCTCCATCGTCGACTGGACCGATCGTGCGACGTGCGTGCTCTTTGGCGATGGCGCAGGTGCCACCGTGCTGAAACGCTCGCGACATCACAAGGGCATCCTGAGCAGCTTCATGCGCAGCGATGGGACCCTCGCCGAGCTCCTGTACCGGCCCCACGGCGGCGCGACGGTGCCGATCACGGAGGCGGTGCTGATGGATCGGTCACACTTCGTGAAAATGGCCGGGCGCGAGGTGTTCAAGCACGCCGTCCGATCGATGGCCGAGGCGTGCGATCGCGCGCTGGACGCCGCGCGCCTCACGGGAAAGGACATCGATCTCCTCATCCCGCACCAGGCGAACGTCCGCATCATCGAGGCGACGGCCAAACATGCCGGCATCTCGATGGACAAGGTCTACGTGAACGTCGACCGGTACGGCAACACGTCGTCAGCATCGATCCCGATCTCCCTGGACGAAGCATTCGAGACCGGTCGCATCGGCGAAGGTGCGACGGTACTCATGGTTGCCTTCGGCGCGGGGTTTACCTGGGCGTCCACTATCGTGCGCTTCTAGGCCGCGCATGGATGTCGTACTCCTCTTCCCCGGGCAGGGATCGCAGAAGCCGGGGATGGCAAAGGACCTCGTTGAGACCCCGGACGCGCGACAGGTGTTCGAGACCGTGGATGACACGCTGGGCGTGTCGCTGTCCTCGCTCGCCTTCAACGGACCGGAGGAGGCGCTCACCGCCACACAGAACGCGCAGCCCGCTCTGCTCGCCCACGGGGCGGCCGTGTGGGCGATGACCAGGGACAAGGTCTTTCCGCACGTCCGTGCGGCGGCTGGCCACTCCCTTGGGGAATTTACGGCGTACCACGCGGCGGGTGCCCTCAGTCTCGCTGACGCGGCGACGCTCGTCCGGCGCCGTGGTGAGCTCATGTACGACAGCGGAATGAAGCGGCCGGGCGCCATGGCTGCGATTCTCGGTCTGGATGAGGCGAGAGTCGAGGAAGCGTGTCGCCGCGCCTCCGAGAATGGCGCGTGTGTCGTACCGGCGAACTACAACACGCCCGAACAGCTCGTCATCTCGGGTGAGACCGCGGCCGTGGAGCGCGCGATGGAGCTCGCGAAGGAGCTGGGCGCGAAGCGTGCGGTGCGGCTCAAGGTGAGCGGGGCATTCCACTCGCCCCTGATGGAGGTCGCCCGTGACGGGCTGTCGCAGGCGCTGGGCAGGGCACGGTTTCGCGCGCCGGCGTTCCCCGTGTTCAGCAACGTGAGCGCACGTGCGGTCACGGAACCGGCTGAAGCGCAGCGGCTGCTGCTCGAGCAGCTGACGTCACCGGTGCGTTGGACCGAGGTTGTGCGTGGTCTGGCGACGGCCCACCCTGACGCGCTGTTCGTGGAGATGGGACCAGGGAACGTGCTCACGAATCTCACCAAGCGGATCGCGCCGCAGATCCAGTCGGCCACCTGTGGCACTGCGAGGGAAGTCGACCAGCTCCTCACCCTGGTGAGCTGATGCACATCGACCTGAGCGGGCGCGTCGCACTCGTCACGGGAAGCACGCGGGGCATCGGCCGAGAGATCGCCGCGACCTTCGCGAGCGCCGGTGCGCGGGTCGCCATTGTGGGACGCGATGCCACACGGGCATCCGATGCCGCGCAGGGCCTCGGAGGCGACGCGCGTGGCTACGCGGCGGACGTCGCCGACACGGGACAGGTGGCGTCCCTCATCGAGGCGGTCGAACGGGATTTCGGCTCCCTGGACATCCTCGTCAACAACGCCGGGCTGACGCGGGACAACATTCTGCTTCGGCTCAAGGACGACGACTGGGATGCCGTCCTCAACGCGAATCTGCGCGGCGCGTTCGCGGCAGTGCGCGCGGCGGCGCGCGGCATGATGAAGCGCCGGTGGGGACGCGTCATCAACATCTCGAGCGTCGTCGGGCTGATCGGCAACAAGGGGCAGTCGAATTACGCGGCGAGCAAGGCGGGTTTGATCGGATTCACCAAATCGGTGGCGAAGGAATTCGCGTCGCGCAACATCCTCGCGAACGTCATCGCGCCCGGCTTCATCGAGACCGACATGACCTCGGCCATGACGGCCGAGGCGCGCGCCGCTCTGAGTGCGCAGATCCCGCTCGAACGGCTCGGTACGCCGAAGGACATCGCGGGTGTCGCCGCGTTCCTCGCCTCCGAGCATGCCGCGTACATCACGGGGCAGGTCTTCGTGGTGGACGGCGGCATGGTTATGTAAGTTTATAGGGATTGCGCGGGTGCCCTGTGGGGCAGGGCGGACGGCGGATCGGAGTGCGCTCCACAATCCGGAATGAGCAATCAGGAATCAGCGATCAGCGGTCGGACCTTCAACCAGTGAGGAGTGACCTCCAATGCCCGATCTCCAGGACAAGGTCAAGGACATCATCGTAGAGGAGCTTGGAGTCGAGCGCGAGAAGCTCACCAATGAAGCGAGCTTCATGGAAGATCTCGGCGCCGACAGCCTGGATACCGTCGAGCTCGTCATGGCGTTCGAGAAGGAGTTCAACATCGACATTCCCGACGAGGACGCGGAAAAGATGCGGACGGTCGGGGATGCGATGAATTACCTCCGGGAGAAGGTGAAGGCCTGATGCGGCGTCGGGTCGTCGTCACGGGGTTCGGATGCCTCACGCCGGTCGGCAACGACGTGGCGACGACTTGGCGTTCCATCCTGGCGGGGCAATCGGGAGCGGGGCCGATCACCAAGTTCGATGCGACCACGTTCCCGGTGCGATTCGCTGCCGAGGTCAAAGGGTTCGATCCGGTCGAGTTCATGGACCGGAAGGAGGCCAAGCGCGCCGACGCGTACACGCAGTACGCCGTGGCGGCGGCCGTCCAGGCGATGCAGGATGCCGGCTTCGCCGAGGGAAACGGATACGATCCTGAGCGGACCGGTGTGATCATCGGCAGCGGCATCGGTGGGCTGCGTTCGTTCGAGGAGCAGCACGACGTCTACAAGGCGCGGGGCCCATCGAAGATCTCACCGTTCTTCATCCCGATGTTCATCGCGGATATCGCGGCGGGCATCGTGTCGATGCGGTTCAATGCGAAGGGACCGAATTACGCGACGGTTTCGGCCTGCGCCACGAGTGCGCACGCCATCGGGGATGCGTTTCGGACGATCCAGTATGGCGATGCCGATATCATCCTGAGCGGTGGCGCGGAAGCGACCGTCACGCCGATGGCGATCGGTGGTTTCGCCAACATGAAGGCGCTCTCGGAGCGGAACGATTCGCCGGAGACGGCGTCCCGACCCTTCGATGCCACGCGCGACGGCTTCGTGATGGGCGAGGGGTCAGGCGTCGTGGTGCTGGAGGAGCTCGAGCACGCGAAGAAGCGTGGCGCGCGGATCTATGCCGAGATCGTCGGCTACGGTGCCACCGGCGACGCGTATCATCTGACGGCGCCAGCGCCCGATGGGGAGGGCGCACAGCGGGCCATGCGACGTGCCATGCAGGACGCAGGGCTGGGTCCCGCCGACGTCCAGTACATCAACGCTCACGGCACCAGCACACCCGCCAACGATCTCAACGAGACGAAGGCGATCAAGGCGGTCTTTGGAGACCACGCGAAGGCCGTGAACGTCAGCTCGACGAAGTCGGCCACCGGCCACATGCTCGGCGCCGCCGGCGCGGTCGAGTTCATCTTCAGCGCGCTGGCCGTGCGGGAGGGAAAGGTTCCGCCGACGATCAACTACGAGACTCCGGATCCCGACTGCGATCTGAACTATACGCCCAACGAGACGGCATCGCGCGACATGAGGGCGGCATTGAGCAACAGCTTTGGGTTTGGCGGCCACAACGTGACGCTCGCTGTCCGGCGATACTCGGAATGAGCGGCCTCGGCTCTGACATCGATCGCCACCTGATCCGCGACCAGGCGCTGCAGCCCATCGCGGACAAGGTCGCGTCGGGGGACCGCATCTCCCCGGACGAGGGCGCCTACCTCTTCCGCACGCCGGACCTGTTAGGCGTCGGCGCTCTGGCGGACGCGGTCAACCGTGCGCGACATGGTGACCGGGTGTACTTCGCCGCCAACCAGCACATCAACCCGACGAATGTCTGCATTCTCCGGAAGACGTGCGTCTTCTGCTCGTACGCGCGGTTGCCAAAGGAAGAGGGCGCGTACCGCTACACGATGGAGCAGGCGTACGCGGAGGCGGCCGCCAATCCCTATGTGCGCGAGTTTCACATCGTCGGCGGGCTCGACATGCAGGCGGGCCTCGAGTACTACGCCGAGATGTTTCGCGGCCTCAAGACGCGCCACCCGGACGTCCATATCAAGGCGCTGACCGCCGTCGAGATCGCGCACATCGCGCGCATCGAGAAGATGTCCATCGCCGACGTGCTCGTGGCCCTTCGCGACGCGGGCCTCGACACGATGCCCGGTGGGGGCGCCGAGGTGTTCAGCAAGGGGGTCCGCGCGACCATCGCCGAGAAGAAGCTCGCCGCCGAGGACTGGATCGAAGTGCATCGCGTTGCGCACCGCCTCGGTATCCGGTCGAATTGCACCATGCTCTACGGCCACGTCGAGTCGATCGAGGACCGCATCGAGCATCTGGCGATGCTGCGGGACCTTCAGGACGAAACGGGTGGCTTTCTCGCCTACATTCCGCTCGCCTACCATCCCGACCATAACGAGCTCGGCGACCAGCTGGGACGGGCCGGGACGGCCACGACGGGGTTCGACGACCTTCGGAATCTGGCCGTCGGCCGGCTCTTTCTCGACAACATCGCGCACGTCAAGACGCACTGGATCATGGTGACGACCGCGCTCTCGCAGGTCGCCCTGTCATTCGGGGTGAATGACCTCGAGGGCACCGTGGTGCGGGAGAAGATCTACCATGAAGCCGGCGCGCACACGCCGCAGAGCATCCCGCTCGACGAGCTGGTGCGTCTCATTCGCGGCGCGGGCAAGGTGCCGGTCGAGCGCGATTCGTTCTACCGTGAGTTGCGGCGGTTCGATGTGGCACCAAGCGCGGAGGCCGCGTAGCCATGCGCGTCGGTCGCATCCCGTACATCAATTGCTATCCGGTGTACGGCGCCATCGACCGTGGAGTCGTCCGGCTCGACGCCACGCTGCTGAACGGCACTCCGTCCGAGCTCAACGGTCGCGTTGCGCGCGGAGAGCTCGATGTGAGCGTCGTCTCCGCGGTCGAATACGCGCGTGACTCGAGTCGGTATGTGCTCCTGCCCGACCTCGCGGTATCCTGCGACGGGCCCGTCCGCAGCGTGATGCTGTTCTCGCGACACCCCGCGGAGGACCTCGGCGGGCGACAGGTGCTCGTGAGCCGAAGCTCGATGACGAGCGTCGCGCTCCTCGAGCTGCTCTTCGAGAATGTCTGGCGATGCAAGCCGCGGTTCGTCCCGGGCGACGCCGAGCTCAGCGACGTGCGCTGGTTCGAGCGCGAGGAGCACGATGCCCGGCTGGTGATCGGCGATGCCGCGCTGCTGCTCGGCGCGGCGACGCCCGGCGCGCCGCGCTATCCCCATGTCTACGATCTCGGCCTCGTCTGGAAGCAGTGGACGAGACTTCCCTTCGTGTTCGCGGTGTGGGTCGCCCTCCGCTCGACGCCGGTGAAGGAAGCGCTCGCCGTGCATGCGGCGTTGATCGAGTCGCGCGACTGGGGACTGGCACACCTCCATGAGCTTGCGGCGCAGGCGTCGACCACGACCGGTGTCGCGCCGGAGAAGTGTCTCGAGTACCTGACGGGGCTGGACTACCGTTTGTCGTATCCACACCTGGCGGGCCTGACGACGTTCTTCGGCCGCCTCGTGGAAAGAGGGAAAGTGCCCAACGGAACGCTGGCCTTCCTGCCGGCCGCCTGATCCCTCCCCCTGACTCCTGACCCCCGCAGTCCTATGCGCGACCTCCTCGACTTCTATCAGAACGCACCGCTACTCGAGCTCGGTATCGAGGCGGACCGCGTGCGCGAGGCAAAGCACCCTCACGGCATCGTGACGTACATCGTGGACCGCAACATCAATTACACGAATGTCTGCGTCGCCGACTGCGGGTTCTGCGCGTTTTACCGGCGCCCGAAGCATCAGGAGGGCTATACGCTCTCGTTCGAGCAGATCGGCGCAAAGATCGACGAAGCCAAGGCGCTTGGTGCCGTGCAGATCCTCATTCAGGGCGGTCACAACCCGTACATCCCATTCGAGTGGTACCTCGACTTGATGCGTTACATCAAGCAGTACCATCCGATTCACATCCACGGGTTCTCGCCGAGCGAAGTCGATTTCTTCGCGAAGCTGTTTCGTCTGGACGCCCGGGAGGTCATTCGTGAGCTTCGCGCGGCCGGGCTCGATTCGATTCCCGGTGGTGGCGGAGAGATCCTCGTGCAGCGCGTGCGTGACATCGCCGCTCCGAAGAAAGCCGGGGCGGACCGGTGGCTCGAGATCATGGAGCTCGCCCACGAGGAGGGGATGAAGACGTCGGTGACCATGATGTACGGCATCGGCGAAACGCTCGCCGAGCGCATCGAGCACCTCGAGCGCGTGCGCGACGTGCAATCGCGAACCGGCGGATTCACCGCATTCATCTGCTGGCCGCTGCAGCCGGAAAATACCCCGGAGTTCGGACACATGCAGAAGACGGACGCGGTGGATTACCTGCGGACGGTGGCCATCGCTCGCATCGTGCTCGACAACGTGCCCAACCTGCAGTCGAGCTGGGTCACGATGGGGATGAAGATCGGGCAGCTCGCGCTGCGGTTCGGGTGCAACGACTTCGGCTCGCTCATGCTGGAGGAGAACGTTGTCTCGGCGGCGAATACGACGCACCGGACGACGACCGACGAGATGGAGCGACTCATCCGCGATGCGGGATTCACTCCGGCACGCCGCCGTCAGGATTACTCGATCATTATGCCAGCGGGCGCAGCGGCGTGAGCGACTCGCCTCACGCGCCTCTGGTGCTGGTCCTCGTCGGCTCGAAGTCCGACGAGGCAAAGATGGCACCCGCGCTCGAGATGCTCGATACGGCCAAGGTGCCGTACGAGTTCATCGTCTCGAGCGCTCACCGCGACCCGGACCGCACCGCCGAGCTGGCACGCACCGCGAAATCGCGTGGGTTTCGCGTGATCATTGCCGGGGCGGGGTTGTCGGCTGCGCTGCCAGGGGCGGTGTCCGCGCTCACCGACTTGCCGGTCATCGGTGTTCCGTTCGCGTCGGGCCCGCTCAACGGCCTCGACGCCCTGTTCGCCATCGCGCAGCTGCCGAGCGGCGTCCCGGTCGGCACCGTGGGGATCGACAACGCGAAAAACGCCGCCGCCCTCGCCATTCGCATCCTGAAGCTGTCGGCGTGAGCATGCGCTCCGGCATCGGCTATGACTCCCACCGCTTCGCGCCGGGAGGGCCGTTGCGGCTGGGTGGAGTCGACATTCCCGGTGATGTGCACCTCGCTGGCCATTCAGACGGGGATGCCGTCGCGCACGCCATCACCGATGCCCTCCTCGGCGCCGCCAGCGCCGGCGACATTGGACACATGTTCGCCGATGGCGATCCAGCCAATAGGGGCCGCAACTCCATCGAGATGCTTCACCTCGCCGCCGAGCGCGTTCGTGCTTCGGGATGGCGAGTAGCCAACGCGGATGTCAGCGTCGTGACGGAGCAGCCGCGCATCAGCGACTATCGCGACGCGATGCGAGGTGCCCTCGCCAGCGCTTTGGGCATCGGCGTCGACGATGTGAGCGTGAAGGGGAAGACCAACGAAGGGATGGGGTGGATCGGGCGAGGCGAGGGGCTGGCCTGCATTGCGGTCGTAACGCTCACGCGAGGCTGAGTGGAGGACGTCCTCGCCTGGCTGTCCGGACTCCCACCGGCAGCATTGTATGCCTCCCTCGCGGTCGTATCGGCCGCCGAGAATGTCTTTCCGCCGCTGCCCGCAGACACCGTCGTGGCATTCGGAGCATTCCTGGCCGCCCGCGGGCAGGCGACGCTCACCGGCGCCTTTCTCGCGACATGGTTCGGAAATGTCGCCGGCGCGCTTCTCGTGTACGCACTCGGGCGTCGTTATGGAACGCAGTACGCGCACAAGTGGATGCTGCGCTTCGGCGGGGGCGCCAACGAATCGCGACTCGAAGCCATGTATGCCCGTCGCGGCATCCTCGCGTTATTCCTGAGTCGGTTCATCCCCGGATTGCGAGCGCTCGTGCCGCCATTCGCCGGGGCGCTCCGCGTCCCACCACTGCGTGCGACGCTCGCCATCGCCGGTGCATCGGCCCTTTGGTATGGCGTCGTGACCGTCATCGCGTATCGTGTGGGAAGTGATTGGGAAACCTTGCAGGCGCGGCTGCGCGGCGCCGGCGCGACGGCGGCACTCATCGCGGGAGCGATCGCGATCGTCGCGATCGGATGGCTCTTGATCAGACGGCGTCGGTCCACATGATCACGGAAGACGAAGTCAGCCGGGCATTTCTCCTCGAGCGCTTTGGTGACTTCCTGACGCTGGAGCAGGGAGCGGCACTGCGGACGACGGACGCGTACGCGCGCGACGTCGGCCGGTTTGTCAGCTACGCACGAACCAAGGGGGTGCGCGAGCCGCTGGGGGCGTCGCCGCGCCTTCTGCGCGAGTTCGTATATCACCTCAAGGACGTGGGTCTCGCACCGGCGTCGATTCGGCGGAACATCTCCGCCGTCCGCACCTACTTCCGCTTCCTGATCTCCGAAGGACATCTCGTCAGTGACCCGAGCGAGCGGATCGACACGCCCAAGCGATGGCTCACGCTGCCCGACGTTCTGACCGCGGAGGAAGTCCAGCGGCTTCTCGACGCGGTCACGCTCGATGAGCCACTCGCCTTTCGCGATCGTGCGATGCTCGAGCTGGGTTATGGAGCAGGGCTGCGCGTCTCCGAGTGGATCTCGCTCGGGATACGTGACTTGCTGCTCGAGGACGCGCTGCTTCGCGTTTTCGGCAAAGGAAGCAAGGAACGCCTCGTGCCCATCGGACGTCGCGCCATTGGGGCCGTCGCGGTGTACGTGCGGGAGCTCCGGCCGCGCCTCGAGCGGGGAGCCGGGAAGGGCGTGCTCTTTTTGAACGCGCGCGGCACTCCGCTCACCCGCATGGGCGCCTGGAAGATGCTCCGCAAGTACGTCGAGAAGGCCGGTCTCGACAAGCACGTCTCGCCCCACACGCTCCGGCATTCCTTTGCAACCCACCTCCTGGAAGGAGGCGCCGATTTGCGCGCGGTACAGGAGATGCTTGGGCACGCTGACATCTCGACGACGCAGATCTACACTCACGTCGATCGGGAATACCTGCGCACCGTCCACAGGCAGTTTCATCCGCGAGGCTGACACGCCGCTGCATGATCCTCGTCATCGACAACTACGACTCGTTCACCTACAACCTCGTTCAATACCTCGGCGAGCTCGGCGAAGCGCCAGTCGTCCGGCGTAATGACGCGGTGACCGTCGGCGACGTCGAGGCCATGACTCCACGCGCGATCGTGCTATCACCGGGACCCTGCACGCCCGCCGAGGCGGGGATCACCGTCCCGCTCGTGCAGGCGTGTGGAGCGCGAGTTCCCATCCTGGGCGTGTGCCTCGGGCACCAGGCGATTGGGGAGGCGTATGGCGGGCACGTGGTTCGAGCCCGCCGCGTCATGCACGGAAAAACCTCGCGCATCGTTCACGACGGGAACGGCCTGTTCGAGAGCCTGCCCAGCCCCATGGAAGTGATGCGCTATCACTCCCTCATCGTCGAGCGCGACACGCTGCCGGAATCACTCGAGGTGCTTGCCGTGGGCGCCGACGACCCCGACGAGATTCACGCCGTTCGGCATCGGACGCACCCGGTGTGGGGCGTGCAGTTCCACCCCGAATCGATTCTCACATCGCACGGAAAGCAGCTGCTCCGGAACTTCCTCGATCTCGCCGGATGTTGAGCGCGCGTCCGTGGGTTGCGGCCGCGATGATCGCGCTTGCCGGCGACGGTCTCGTCGCGCAGGAGACTCAGGGTGTCGTGGTCCGAACTCCGGGACGGGGCCGCCCGGGGGTGATCCTCCAGGAGGTCCTCGCGCGCCCCTTCTGGTTGATCGCGCCGGATAGCGTCGTTCATCTCCCGCGCGATTCCACGATCGACCGGAGCGTGCTCATCCTCGGAGGCGACGCGACCGTCGCGAGCATTGTCCATGGCGATGTCGTCGTCGTCGATGGAGATCTGTTTCTCCACCCGGGGGCGGCGATCGATGGCCGGGCCGTCGCCATCGGCGGCGGGGTGTATCCGTCATCGCTCGCCACCGTCGGGATGGGCATGGAAAGCTTCCGGGATGTGACGTACGACATCGTCCGCGCTCCGGACGGCGGTTTCACTCTCGATTGGCGGGTGATCTCGCCGCGGCGAATCGAGACGCTGACGTTCCCGATCGTGTTTGGATTTCGCCTGCCGACCTACACGCGCGTGGACGGACTCGGCGTGCCCTGGGGGCCGCGTTTCATGCTCGACACCGGCCGCATCGTGATCGACCCGCTGATCACCTACCGGTCGGACCTCGGAGCGCTCGATCCATCCCTGACGGCACGAGTCGGCCTCGGCCGCCTGACGAGTCTCGAGGTGCGTGCCGCGCGCGGGACGTTCACCAACGACACCTGGATTCAGTCGGACATCGCGAACTTCATCTCGGCGCTCTTTGCGGGGCGGGATTACCGGAACTACTGGCGCGCGGATCGAGGGGAAGCGCTTCTGCAGCGACGCTGGGAGCGCGCCGCGACCATGCTGGCACTCGAGATCGGGGGCCGCACCGAGCGCGCCTGGTCGGTAACCGCAGGGGGGCCCTGGAGCATATTCGGACGGAACGATGTCGAGGACGGGATGCGCCGTCCGAATCCGGCGGTGCTGCATGGCCGGATCACGTCTGCGCTCGCCGGCGGGCGCTTCGACTGGGAGCGGCAGGCAGTCGCGCTGAGCACGCGGCTGGTGACCGAGACGGCCCTCGACACCCCGGATGATTCGCGCTTCACGCAGGCCACGCTCGAGGCCGCCGTCGCGTTTCCGGCGTTCCGCAACCACACGTTCTCGTTCGAGGCGCACGCCGTGCATACCTTCGGCGACACCGCGCCGCCTCAGCGGTTCGCGTACCTCGGGGGGAGCGGAACACTCCCCACCTTCGATGTCCTGGAATTTGGCGGAGATCGACTGCTTTTCTTCGAGAGCCGCTACTCGATCCCGATCGAGCGAATTCAGATTCCGATCGTCGGGTCACCGGTCATTATGGTCCGCCATATGATCGGGATGGCCGGGGTCGATTCGCTGCCGCCTTTCGAGCAAAACATCGGGTTGCGTCTTCTCGTCGGACCGATCAAGGTCGACTTCACCGTCGATCCCGTCTCGCGCGATTCGAAGTTCTCGGTGGGGCTCGCGCTGGTCCGCTGAGGCGCCGGCACATGGGGGAGTCGTCGATGAAGGCACGAACGCGCTTCGATCGCGCATACTTCGACCGGTGGTACCGCGATCCGCGACACCGCGTGCTCGATCGCGCGGAGATCGCGCGCCGCGTGGCGCTCGTCGTGGGCGTCGCGGAGTACGTGCTCGAGCGTCCGGTGCGTTCGGCACTCGACGTCGGGTGCGGTGAAGGGAACTGGCGAGCCCCCCTGCTCGCGCGCCGCCCCCGTTTGCGGTACGTGGGTGTGGACCCAAGCGAGTACGTCGTGCACCGATACGGGCGCCGCCGGAACATTCGGCGTGGAACGGCGGAAACGCTCGAGTCGCTGTCGCTCCGCGGACCTTTCGACGTGGTCATCGCGAGTGGCGTGCTGAATTTCCTTTCCGACGACGCGCTCCAGCGCACCGCGCACACGCTCGGGCGCCTGACGAGTGGCGTGGCGTTTCTCGAGCTGTTCACCACCAGGGACGAGGTCGTGGGCGATACGCGGGGGTGGCGGCCGCGCTCGGCCGCCCACTACCGGCGGCTACTCAAGGGTGCGGGATTCGCGCCGTGCGGGCCGCACTGCTACGCGGCGCGACCGGTTGCCGCAACGCTCGCGGCGCTGGAGCGCGCGGGGTAGAACGCGCGTCAGCCTTCCTGATCCAGCTCGGGGGAGGGCGACGTGTCGGATTCGCCCCCCGAGATGTCCCGTGGCCCGCCGCGACGTCGCCCGCGGCGCCTCCCGCCCCCCGGCCGACCGGCGCCAGGGCGCGCGTTGGCCGCCCGTCCGGCGCCGCGCTCCATCACCGACGTTCTGCAGGCGAGCAGCACCGCTTCGAGCGCCTCGATCCCGTCGTCGGTCGCCTCGAGAAAGAGGTCTTTGACGACTGATTCGGCCTGCATCAGCTGGCCGACGAGCGACGCAGCCATCGCGCGATTCGGCATCGTGCCGCACAGCTTTGGCTCGATGCGATTGCCTGCCGGTCGCCGGTAGACGGACACCATTCCTTCGCGTTCCGGCTTGAGGAAATACGGCGCCTTGCTGCCGCGCCGTCCTCGTGAGCTGTCGCCGATGCCGCGCGAACTGTCCATGCTCGCCACGATGAGCTGAGGGAAAACGGTCTCGCCAGATGCTGCGTGCTGTCGACCAAGGATGGCGAGTCAGGAGCGCTGCTGTCGAGTCCCCTTCGTCGATTGCTCGGTGCGGTGACGCGATGTAGCTTGGCGCGTGAGCATGATGATGAAGCGGTCGCCCACCGTGTACATGCAGTGCGAGCGCTGCCGTCTCCCGTTCGAGCCGATCAAGGGAGGCCTGTGCGAGCGCTGTGACCGCATTCTGTGCTCGGCGGACCTGCATGGCGACATCCTGAGCCGCTGGCGCGCCGCGCTGACGGGCCGCGTGATCTGCGTGGAGTGTCGTCAGAAACGCGAGACTTGAGGCGGGTTTGCGTTTTAGCGCGGTAGGCGATATACTCGTGGTGTGAATCTTGCAGCGCCGCGCGCGCTTCCCCACGGTCCGTGACGACACTCGCGGTGATTCCGGCCCGCCTCGGCGCCACCCGGCTCCCGCGTAAGCCGCTTCGCCTCCTCGGCGGCGCTCCCCTGATCGTCCGCGTTTGGGAACGCCTCACCGCCCTCGCGCTCGTCGATCGCGTCGTGGTCGCGACCGACAGCGAAGAGGTTGCCCGCACTGCCCGCGAGGCCGGTGCCGAATGCGTGCTCACCGACTCGCGACACCCCTCGGGTACCGACCGGGTCGCAGAGATCGCACGCCACCCCGAGTTCGCCCGCTACGACGTCATCGTCAACGTGCAGGGAGATGAGCCCTTTCTTCCCGCGGAAGCGGCTCGCGGTGCCCTCGAGCTCGTGGCCAGCGGCGCGTTCCCGCTGGGGACGGCGGCCGTCCCTGCGCCGGCGGCCGTGCTCGACGCGCCCGACGTGGTGAAAGTCGTTCGTGCCGACGACGGGCGGGCGCTGTACTTTTCCCGCGCCGGAATCCCGTTCTTGCGCGACGACGCCGAGCGATCGGACCGTGATGCCATGATTCTGCAGCATCTCGGGATCTACGCGTACACCCGTGACGCGCTCGCGCGATGGGTAGCGCTCCCGCCTCATCCGCTGGAGCGTGTCGAGCGGCTGGAGCAGCTGCGCCCGCTGGCGGCTGGAATGGCCATCGGCGTCGCCGTGCTGGAGGAAGCGGCACCGCGTGGTATCGATACGGAAGAGGACCTGCGACTCGCGAACGATCGGTGGACCACCTTCATGAGCGGACGGGCGTGATGCAAACGGCTCCCGGACACCATTCCTCGCAGACCACCAAGTACATCTTCGTCACCGGCGGTGTCGTCTCGTCGCTCGGCAAGGGGATCGCGGCCGCCTCGCTGGGGCGACTGCTCGTCGAGCGAGGACTGCGCGTGACCATGATGAAGTTCGATCCGTATATCAACGTCGACCCCGGCACAATGTCGCCGTTCCAGCATGGCGAAGTCTTCGTGACCGATGACGGTGCCGAGACCGATCTCGACCTCGGGCATTACGAGCGATTCATCGATCGATCACTCTCGCAGCTCAACAACGTGACGACGGGTCGCATCTACCTCAACGTCATTACCAAGGAGCGGCGAGGGGAATACCTGGGGTCGACGGTGCAGGTGATTCCGCACATCACGGACGAGATCAAGATGGCGATGAAACGGCTCGCTCCGGAGAACGATGTCGTCATCGTCGAGATCGGCGGAACGGTCGGCGATATCGAGTCACTGCCTTTTCTCGAGGCGATTCGACAGTTCCGCCACGAGATTGGGCGCGACAACGCCTTGTTCATTCACCTCACGCTCGTGCCGTTCATTACGGCGACCGGTGAGGTGAAGACGAAGCCGACGCAGCACTCGGTGCGCGATCTCATGGAGATCGGAATTCAGCCGGACATTCTCATCTGCCGAACCGAGCGTCCGCTGTCGGCCGACGTGAAGCGCAAGATCGCCCTCTTCTGCAACGTCGAGTTCGGCTGCGTCATCGAGAGCCGCGACGTGCCCACGATCTACGAGATCCCCATCGCCTTCCACGAACAGGGACTCGACGCCCGCGTCGTCCAGCGATTGAGCCTCGGCGGGACCCCCGCCGATCTCGCCGGCTGGCGGCACATGGTGCACACGATCGCCGCCCCTCGCGATCGCGTGCGCATCGCCGTGGTCGGGAAGTACACCGAGCTCGTGGATAGCTACAAGAGCGTGCAGGAGGCGCTGATCCACGGAGGGATCGCCAACGATGTCGGTGTCGACATCTCGTGGATCTCCAGCGACGCGTTCACGTCCACGCGGCGAGCGGCGGAAGTTCTCGATGCCTTCCATGGCCTGTTGATTCCGGGTGGCTTTGGAGTCCGCGGCATTGAAGGAATGCTCGACGCGATTCGACACGCGCGTGAGAGCGGGCTGCCGTTTCTCGGGATCTGTCTCGGCCTTCAGACCGCGATCATCGAGTTTGCGCGCAACGTCTGTGGACTCGATGACAGCCACTCGAGCGAGTTCGCCCCGGAGTGCGCCAACCCCGTCATCTCGCTGATGGAGTCGCAGCAGCACGTGACCGACATGGGCGGCACGATGCGACTGGGGGCGTACCCCTGCCGGCTGCGACCGGGCTCACTTGCCGCCGACGTGTACGGCGTCCCCGAGGTCAGTGAGCGGCACCGTCATCGCTACGAGGTATCGAACAGCTATCGCGACTTGTTCGCCGAGCACGGAATGCGGTTCAGCGGTCTCTCACCGGACGGATCCCTCGTCGAGATGATCGAGCTCCCGTCGCACCCGTGGTTCATCGGCTGTCAGTTCCATCCCGAGCTGCGCTCCCGGCCCACGCGCCCGCATCCGCTGTTCGCGGGGTTCATCGCGGCCGCCGCGGGTGCGAAGCGCGGGGTGGCGTCGCCACGCGGCGCTCGTGCGCAAGCCAGGGTCGCCGACTGACCGTGCGCACCTTCCCGGATGACGCGCTCTTTCTCATCGCCGGCCCGTGTGTGGTCGAAAGCGATGCTCTCAATGTGCGAGTGGGCGAGCATCTCGCTCGACTGAGTGAACGCGTCCCCGGTGGTGTGATCTACAAGGCCAGCTTCGACAAGGCGAACCGGTCGAACGCCGGCGCCGCGCGCGGCCCAGGCCTGGAGGAGGGCCTGCGCGCCCTGGAGCGCGTCAAGCGGGCGACGGGTTTGCGGGTGCTTACCGATGTTCATCTGCCGGAACAGTGTGCTGCTGCCGCTGAGGTCGCGGACGTCCTCCAGATCCCTGCGTTTCTCTGTCGCCAGACCGATCTCCTCGAGGCAGCGGGGGCCACCGGCAGGCCGGTGAACGTGAAGAAGGGGCAGTGGATGCATCCAGAGGGCATGCGTGGCGCGGTGAACAAAGTGCGGCGCGCGCGCGGCGCGAGCTTGATCGCCGTAGGCAACCAGTCATCGGATGAGCACGTGGCGTCAAATCCGGCCGGCGGGTCCGAGGTGGCCGTGACCGAGCGCGGCACGTTCTTCGGATACGGGGATCTGGTCGTGGACATGCGATCCTTCGCGCGAATGCGCGCGGAGTGCGACGCACCGGTGATCTTCGATGGAACGCATTCGGTGCAGCAGCCCGGACGGGGCGAGGGCGGCGCCAGCGGCGGAGCGCGCGAGCACATCGCCGCGCTGACGATGGCGGCGGTCGCCGCTGGCGCGAACGGGCTCTTCCTCGAGACGCATCCCACGCCCGACACGGCACCGAGCGACGGCCCCAACATGCTCCCGCTGCGGGACCTCGACGCCGTGCTCGCCCGCGCGATCGAGATCTGGTCCGTGGTGTCGGCGTGATCGAGCGCGCCCTGGCGAAACGCATCCGCATCATCGGCCTCGATGTCGATGGCGTGCTCACCGATGGTGGGTTGTACATCGGCGACGCCAACGGTGCTCACGTCGAGCTCAAGCGCTACGACATTCAGGACGGACTGGGCGTGCGCTTCCTCCGCGACGCGGGTATCCGCGTGTGCGTCGTGACCGGTCGCGTCTCCGAGAGCGTGCGGATTCGTGCGAACGAGCTGGAGATCGACGACGTCGCGCAGGACGCTCTGGCCAGGAAGCTCCCCGCCTTCCAGCGCATTCTCGATCGCCATGATCTGCGCATGGAGGATGCCGCCTTCGTCGGGGATGACTTTCCGGACCTGGGGATCATGCGCGCCGTAGGGCTTCCGATCGCCGTGGGCAATGCGGTGCCCGAGATCAAGGAAGTCGCGCAGGTGTGCCTGACGAAAATGGGCGGGCGCGGCGCCGTGCGCGAATGCGCCGAGATGCTGCTGAAAGCCCGCGGCGACTGGGAAGAGATCGTCGAGCGGTACGTCGCCGAGCGCTCGGCCCCGACACTCGAGGTACTGCGATGAAAGCGGTCGCCGCGGATCCGTCGATCGAGCGCGGTCGCGCCGTGTTACGCATGGAGCGCGAGGCACTTGCCGAAGCCGAGCGCCGTCTCGACGAGCGGTTCGCGCGCGCGGTCGAGCTCATCGCGAGCTCGTCGGGGCGCGTCATCGTTACTGGAGTCGGAAAGTCAGGCATCGTGGGACGGAAAATCGCGGCGACGCTCACCTCCACAGGGACGCCGGCGACTTTCGTCCACCCTGTCGAGAGCGTGCACGGGGATCTTGGCCCGGTCGGGCGGGACGACGTGGCGATTCTCCTCTCGAAAAGCGGGGAAACGCAGGAGCTCCTCCCATTACTCGAGCATCTCAGGCGACTGGGCGTTCGCATCGTGGCCTTCACCGGTGCGCCTGAATCCACGCTTGGACGACATGCCGATGTAGTCGTGGACACGTGGGTCGAGCAGGAGGCCTGTCCCCACGGGCTCGCTCCGACAACGAGCACGACTGTGGCGCTTGCGCTCGGCGATGCGCTTGCCGTGGTGCTCCTGGAGGGAAGAGGGTTTCGTCCCGAGGATTTCGCGCGGCTGCACCCCGGCGGTTCGCTAGGCCGTCAGTTGCTGACGCGTGTCTCCGACGTGATGGTGACCTCACCGCTTCCGGCGCTGCCTCCAGAGGCGACGATGCGCGAGGCGGTGGTGCAGCTCGCCGAGCGTCGCGGCACCGTCGCCATTATCGATGGCCAACGCCGGGTGATCGGTGTGCTCACGGCGGGCGATCTCACGCGCCTCATGGAGCATGACCCCAATTTCATGGACGTGCGGGTCGACTCGGTGATGAATCGAGAGCCCAAGCTCGCGCGTCACGACGAGCTGGGCAGCGCCGTCGTCTACCGCATTCAGGAATTCAAGGTGATGGCGATGCCCGTGACCGATGAGGACGGGCACCTCCTCGGGATGGTTCACCTCCACGATCTCATGCGCGCGGGGGTCGTGTGAGAGCCGGCGTGCTACTCGTGCTCGGCTTCGCGCTCGCGTGCGGGAGTGAGGGAACGGCCCCGCCGCGTGCCAGCGGCTCGCCGATGGCGGACTCGGCCGATCAGATGATGTTCGGCATCAACACCCTGCTCACGGACCGGGGCGTGTTGAACGCGGAGCTGGAAGCCGATACCGCGTTCTTCTTCGATGAGAATACGCGTATCGAGCTTCGCGTCGTGAAGCTCACCTTCTACACCCGGACTGGTGAGCGGAATTCGGTGCTCACGGGGAACGAGGGGACGTACAACACGCGCCAGTCGCAGATGGAAGCCCGCGGCAACGTCGTCGTGGTCACCGAGGATGGCAGACGCCTGACGACCGAGCAGCTACGGTACGACCAGATCCGGAACGAGATCTCGAGCGACAGCGCCTTCGTGCTCACTGAGCCTGGGCGACGTCTGGAGGGCGTTGGTTTCACCTCCGACCCCAACATGAACAACGTTCGCGTGCACCGGCTGATCGAGGGGCAGGGGGCGGTTTCCACGGGCGATCTTGGCCAGCCTCGGCCACCCGCGCGCCCGAGCGCTCCCACCACCGCGCCTCCGCAATGATGCGGGCGTCGTGGCTGCGGCTCGCAGGTGTCGCACTGGGTCTCTCCGCAGGGGGATCGCTCTCCGCGCAGGAAGCGCGGTCGGACCAGTGTCTGTTCGTCTTTCGCAGCCGGGCGGGATCGCCGCTGAACATGGTGCGCCAGCCGAGCGGCCTCTTCAACTGGTATCTCGGGCGCCGCGCCGAGGGCGAGTGTCAGGCGCAGCGGATCACCGTGGTCGCTGACAGCGTCGAATACTATGGTGATGCCCGCCTGCTGTATCTCATTGGGAATGTGGACTATCGGGAGCCGCGCCTCACGCTGCGCTCGAGGCGCCTCACGTACTGGTTGAACGATGAGCACCTCCGGGCGGAGGGGAATGTCGAGGCAACGTTGTCGAGTGGAACGAAGCTCACTGGTCCCGAGGCCGACTACTACCGACCCGCGCCGGGCATTCGTACCAGCTCACGGATGGTCGCGCCACGCCGCCCAACGATCCTTCTCGTGGAAACGGATTCGGCTGGGCGCCGCAGTGAGCCGACGACGCTCATCGCCAACACTGTGATCATGGACAATGACAGTCTCGTGTACGCGTCCGGTCGCGTGGTCATCACGCGCACCGACGTCGTAGCCCGAGGTGACTCCGCCTTCATGGACAGCGGGCGTGAATACGCCCGCCTGATGAAGGGGCCACAGATCGATGGCAAGGGTGAGGATCCCTTCACGCTGACCGGAACGCTGGTCGAGCTGTTCGGATCGCAGCGCACGTTGTCGCGCGTGGTATCATCGGGCGAGGCTCGCGCTGTGAGCCGTGACGTGACCCTCACGTCCGATACGCTCGACCTGCGCCTGACCGACAGCGAGATGGATCGTGTCTTCGCCTGGGGCCGCTCGCGGGCTCGCGCCGTGTCACCGGAGTACGACATCATCGCCGACTCACTCGACGTTCGCATGCCGGGGCAACGCGTGCGTGAGGTCTTCGCGGTGCGCGACGCGTTCGCGCAGAGCACCCCCGATTCGACGCGCGTACGCTCGACCGAGAAGGATTGGCTCCGTGGCGACACCATCGTCGCGCGGTTCGACACGATCGCGGCTCCGCAGGATACGACGCGGCGCCCGCGCATTCGCGATCTCGTCGCGAACGGCAACGCGCGGTCATTCTACCAGGTCGCGACGCGCGAGGGACGCAACTCCGCGCCCGCGATCAATTACGTGCGTGGCCGTGTCATCACGGTCACCTTTCAGGATCAGGAAGTCGGGCAAGTCAGTATCACGGAACAGGCGGCCGGCGTGTACCTGGAGGCGCCGGCGGCGGCGGCCGACACGACACTGAACGCACCACGCGACAGCGTGCCCGTTCCGCGTCCCCCCACCACGCCACCGAGGAGGACGCCATGAGCGATCAGCTTCCTCAGCGGCTCGAGCAGATCATCGGGCGACTGTCGCAGGGCAACCGATCCACGGCCCTGGCGCTCCACGCCCTCATCTGTGCTGCCGACGACGGCGGCACCGCGATCTTCAACGATGTCGCAACCTGTTACCGGGAGGATCATCTCGACGTCGTACGGGCGGAGGGACGCGACGCGCAGCTCGAGGGTGGACGGCTCAGCCTCGACGAGGTGCGACAGCATCTCGCGGCGTCGGTGCTTCCGCGTCTGGCAGCGGAAGGCGTCATCGAGCCGCCCTCGGGTGGCCTCGCCTCGCCCGACGCGCGCATCAAGATCAGCGATCGCGTCTGGGCCGAAATCCGGCCGCAGCGCGTGCGAGTGGCGGACGTGCTCCGGCAGTCGGGCGAGCACATCGCGATTACGACGGGTACGCACCCCGTCGTGCAGACGGCGCCAGTGGGCTCCGTGCTCGAGGCGCAGGGACTCGTCAAGACATATCGGCGGCGCAGAGTCGTCAACGATGTGGCCTTGCGATTGCAACAGGGGGAGATCGTCGGTCTACTCGGCCCCAACGGGGCGGGCAAAACGACGACGTTCTACATGATCGTCGGGCTGATCAAGCCGCAGGAGGGTCGGATCCTGCTCGACGGTCGCGACATCACCGACATGCCGATGTACCAGCGGGCACGGCTGGGGATCGGCTATCTCTCCCAGGAACCCTCGATCTTCAGGAAGCTGACGGTCGAGGAGAACATCCTGGCGATTCTGGAGACCATGCCGCTGTCGGGATCGGAGCGGCGCGCTCGCCTCGAGCGATTGCTCGACGAGCTCAGCATCAAGCATTTGCGGCAGAGCAAGGCATACGCGCTCTCGGGTGGAGAGCGCCGGCGGCTGGAGATCACGCGTGCGCTCGTCACCGAGCCGAAGTTCATGATGCTCGATGAGCCGTTCGCGGGCGTGGACCCGATCGCCGTGCACGACATTCAGACCATCGTCGCTGGTCTGCGCCACCGTGGCATCGGCGTGCTGATCAGCGATCACAACGTGGAGCAGACTCTCGACATCGTCGATCGGGCTTACATAATGTTCGACGGGCAGGTCAAGGTGTCGGGCACCGTACGCGAGCTCGTTTTCGATGACACCGTGGCGAAGATCTACCTGGGTCCTACGCTGACCGCGCGCTTGCGTACGCGGTTCTCGGCGGCGGGGCAGGGTGAAGTCGATCCCGCAGCCGACTGATGCGGCGCCGAGCCTTTACAGCGAGTTGATGGACTCATGAAAGCGGGAATCTCTCAGAGCACCCAGCTCAAACAGGAAATCAAGATCAATCCGCGCCTGTATCAGGCGATGGATCTTCTCTACATGCCGCTGCTCGACCTGCAGCAGCATCTGAAGCAGGAGTTGATGAACAACCCCTTCCTGGAGATGGTCGAGCCGGAGGAGGAGGACGACGAGGAGGAGGGTCAGACCGAGGAGAGCCCTCCCGAGGAGAAAGCCAACGACGAGATCGACTGGGAGGAGATTCTTCTCAACGGGTTCGACGCCGGTGGACGCCACGAGGAGCACGAGGAGAAGGAGTACTACGAGCCGGTCACCGTGGAGTCGCGCGACCTTGGCGACCATCTCCGCGACCAGATTCAGCTGCTCGAGCTGACACCGCGCCAGCGCCTCCTCGCCGATGAGTTCGTGGGAAACATCGATGAAGACGGCTACCTGGCGTGCCCCACCGAGGAGATCCTCACTAGCATCAACGACCTGGTGCGGAGCACCGCGGAGGAGATGGAGCAGGACCCGCTCGATGCCCCGATCTACAGCCGCGCGGAGCTCGAGGAGATGCTGTCGATCATCCAGGGCCTCGATCCACCGGGCGTCGGCGCCCGCGACCTTCGCGAATGCCTGCTGCTGCAGCTCAAGGATGCCGGTCTCGAGCAGTCGGTACCGTATCGGCTCGTGCGCGACTGCTTCGATGAGCTGATCAACCATCGCTGGAGCGAGATCTCGAAGCGGTTCGGCATCTCCCCGAGCGACGTTCAGAAAGCGGCCGACGAGATTCAGAAGCTCGATCCGAAGCCCGGCATCAAGTACAGCGACACCGGCGACAACTACATCATTCCCGATCTCATCGTCGAGAAGATCGATGGGAAGTACCACGTTTTCCTCAACGACGCGAATCTCCCGCGACTGAAGCTGAGCAAGGCGTATCAGGAGATCGCGCGCGACAAGAAGAAGTTCGAGGGGGAGAACAAGGAGTTCATCTCGAACAAGCTCAACTCGGCCAACTGGATGATTCAGGCGATCGAGCAGCGGCGTCAGACGATGCTGAAGGTCATGAACTTCATCGTCGATCGGCAGCGCGAGTTTTTCGAGAAGGGGGTGCAGTACCTCAAGCCGCTGACGCTTCGCGAAGTCGCCGAAGTGATCAACATGCACGAGTCCACCGTCAGCCGCGTCACCAACGAGAAGTTCGTGCAGACGCCGCGCGGCGTACTCCCGCTCAAGTTCTTCTTCTCCTCCGGGCTCTCGACCACCGGCGGCGAGGACGTCTCGGCGCGCGGCATCAAGGCGCAGATCGAGAAGCTGGTGTCGGAGGAAGACCCCAAGCACCCGCTCACGGACCAGGCCATCGTCAACATTCTCAAGGAAAGTGGCGTGCAGATCGCGCGTCGTACGGTGGCGAAGTACCGTGACCAGCTTGGAGTCCTCTCCGCGCGCATGAGAAAGCGGGTGTGAGCGCCGATCGCGGGCCGGAGCTCGTGTCGGCGCGCCCTGGACTGCGAGCTCCCATCTCCGCCACAGACGCACCGACGTCGGCGCCCGACGTGAGCGTGCTCGTGCCGGCGAAGGACGAGGCGGAGAACCTGCCCCTCTTCATGGAGCTGGCGGCCCAGGCATTCGCGGGAAGCGGAGTTCGCTACGAGGTCATCGTCGTGGACGATGGCTCGGTCGATGGCTCCTGGACGGTGCTCGAGGAGCTTCGCGGGCGCTATCCATTCCTTCGCGCGGTGCGCCACCGCATGCGGCGCGGCATCGCCGACGCCCTGCGAACCGGCTACTTGCATGCGCGCGGACGCGTGCTCGTCTTCTATCCCGCCGATCTCCAGTACAAGCCGGAGGATATCCCGCGCCTCGTCGCACCGATTCTGTCGGGCGACGTGGACATGGTCACCGGGTACAAGCAGGGAAAATACGAGAAGCGCTTCGTCTCGCAGATCTACAACGGGTTGAGTCGAAAGCTGTTTCAGCTGCCGGTTCGGGATCTCAACTCGGTGAAGGCGTATCGGCGGGAGGTGATGGACGCCATCCCGATTCGCCCCGACTGGCACCGCTACATGATCGCGGTGGCGGCGGCGCAGGGCTTCACCGTCACCGAGATTCCCGTTCCGCTCTACGCGCGCCACGCGGGCCGTTCGAAGTTTGGCCTCGGCCGCATTCCCATCGGCGTGCTCGACATGCTCGCCGTCTGGTTCGAGCTGCGATTCGGGCAAAAGCCTCTGCTGCTCTTCGGCGTCCTGGGCGCCATGCTCGCCGCAATCGGGGTGATGGCCGGTATCACGCTGGTCGGCATCCGGATCTTCGCCGGCTTCGGCTATCGCCCGCTGATCGACCTCGTCGTGCTCTGCGTGATCGTGGGAACGGTGCTGTTCGTGGGCGGCCTTGTCGGGGAGATGATCGCCGCACAGCGCGCCGAGGTCCGCGAGCTCCGCCGGCGCCTCGACGAAGTGGAGCGATAGCGTCGGGCCGTAGCGGCCCCGAATCCCCGCCGACTCTGGCCGACTCGGCGCGCAGGTCCTATACTTCCGCCCTTCCGACTAGTTAGGTAGCGCGCTTCCCGGAGGGTCGTCGTGTTGGGGTTTCGATCGCACGCCATGGGGTGCTGGGGCGGGAAGATCCTCCTGGCCCTCGGCCTACTCGGCTGTGAGGGCGGCACCGAGCCGGAGCCGATCGGCCCTCCCGTGAGCGTGACCGCCTCCGCCGGAAATCAGCAGCATGGAGCAGCGGGCCAGACCCTTCTCGCCCCGATCGCTGCGCGGGTGAGCGATGCCAACGGCCGAGGCGTGCCTAACGTCCCCGTGGAGTTTCGCATCCTCGCCGGGACAGGCGATCTCGAATCGGTCGGAGCGCGCACGAACGGCGCGGGCGTGGTGACGGCGCGATGGCGTCTGGGCACCTTCGCCGGCCACGAGGAGCGAGTTGTTGCCACGCTTCTCGATACGCTTACCGGAGCGCTCCTCGATACCGCCATATTCACCGCCACAGTCACCGCGGGGCCGCCCGCGGCGATCATAACCCTCTCGAATAGCCCGATCGTCGTTCCCGCCGGGCACACGACACCGGTCCCGTTGCGGGCGATGGTGATCGATGCGTTCGGCAACGCCGCCGCCGGCGCGACCGTGACGTGGACCGTCGTCACCGGCGAGGGGAGTCTGGCCGTCGGCACGTCGACATCCGATTCCCAAGGGGTCGCGACGAACTCGCTGACGCCGGGTGCATCGGGCACCGACATCGAGGTGCGTGCGTCCCTCGGCGGGACGTTCGGCGCCACCTCGTTCTACCTGTCCGTCCGGCCGGGAATCACGGCACGGTTCGCCTATCTCACCAGCGGGGGGTTCGGCATCGCCAGAGCTCCGGGCGGACAGCTGCTCGTTTCGCTCATCAACCGGGGAGAGGTCGAGCGGATCTCGACAAACCCGACGGCCTCCTCGGTGGCGACGGTCGGTGGCATTCCCGTGGTCGTCGCCGTCGACGCCGCAGGGCAGTTCGCGTACGCGGCGGACATGGGCAAGGGCGTGTTGGCCATCGTCGACGTCGCATCAATGACGAAGGTGGCCGAAGTGGACATTCCCGGCGACGCACATTCGCTCGCGATGTCACCGCGCGGTGATCGCGTATATGTCACGAACACGCAGAACTCCGTTTTTGCGGTCGACGTGGCCACCCGCGCGATCGTCCGGACGAGTCCGACCGCCTCGGGCCCGTGGGGCATCGCATTCTGGACGACGCCAACCGACTCGCTGATGTATGTGACCGCGCGCGAGGGGGGCGTGATCACCGAGATCGATATGCGCACCGGGAGCGCGCTTCGCGGGCTGATGGTCGGAGGGCGCCCCCACGGCATCGCGATGGCCCCGAACGGTTCCACGCTCTACGTCGCTGATGATTCAGGGGACCGCGTCCTCTTCGTCGATCGCGTTTCCGGCGCTATCGCCCAGAGCATCCCCGTCGCGGGCGCGTTCGGGATCGCGATCAGCCCCGATGGCAACACGCTCTTCGTGACGACGAATCCGGGTCAGATCGTAGTCATCGACATCCCGTCGGTTGCGGTGCGCAAGCGCGAGTCGACCGAGGGCCAGCCGCGTCAGATCCTCGTGCTGCCCGATGGGAACACGGCGCTCGCCGCCAACCTCGGCGGGTGGATCGACATGATTACCCGCTGAGCGTGGTCGTCCCGTTCACCCGCTGCCGCACGACCCGCGCGTAGACGGCCTCCCACTGCCCAACGATTCGATCCCAGCTGAAAGCGTCGTGCAGGCGCTGCCGTCCGGCGCTGCCTAACGTGCGCGCGAGGGCGCCGTCCGTCAACACGCGGGACAGGGCGTTCGCCAACGCCGCTTCGTCGCCGGGCGGCACGAGCAGGCCGGTGCGATCGTGCTGCACGATGTCCGTGATGCCGCCAATGTCGCTGGCGATCACCGGCACCGAGTAGTTCATCGCCTCGAGGAGCACGACTCCAAGTCCCTCGGTGTCCTGCCGAGCGTCGAGCACGGAGGGGAGCACGAACACATCGGCGTCCGCGTAGGCGCCTCGCAGAGCTTCGTCGCTCACCCGGCCGCGAAAGTCGATGTGCTCGGCAACCCCGGTCTCGCGCGCCACCTGCTCGAGTCGCATGCGCTCGGGACCGTCACCGATCACGACGAGGCGCGCCGGCGTCTGCCGCCGCAGCGTGCCTAACGCGCGAATGAGGTGGGCGACCCCCTTGCGCTCGATGAGCCGCCCCACGAACAGAATCGATCGCTCGCCGGCGCGTGCGCTTCGGCCGGTGGACGGCGGCGGCAGCTCGGCGGTATAGGGGATGACCTCCACGGGCACGTCGGCGAATCGGCGAAGCTCGCGCGCGGTGTACGACGAAATGGCGACGGCCTGTGCGGAGCTCCGGGCGGCCCACCGCACCAGCCACTTGAGGAACGGCAGGCGGCTCTGCACCCACCGAAGCTCGATCCCATAGAATGTCGTCACCATCGGCATCGGATGGGCGCGTCGTGCCGCCCACCCGAGCAATACCATGGGCATCGGCCAATGTACGTGCACGACGTCGTAGCGACGGGCGCGCGCGAGTGCGCGTGCCCGTCGCATGCCCCCGAGGAGGAAGAAGAGGGGCATGATCGCGTAGAGCGGCGACCGGCGCATTCTGTCGGGCGCGGTCTCTTCGTGCGTGAGGCGCTCCCACCGCGCGAGGAAGTACCGAAAGCGGTAGACGCGAATGCCCTCGTGGCTCTGATCGCCGAGGCCGCGGTAGGCGGACGCGAGCACATCGACCTCGTGACCGCGCGCGCGGAGCCGCACCAGGAGGTCCACGAGCCATGGTGCGATGGGATCGTCCGTCTGTCGAGGAAACGCAGTGACCACGTGCAGAATGCGCATGCGGGAAGATATCGCTTCCACGCCCATCACCCGAGTGGTATCTTTGCCGCCATGCAACCGCACCGCGCGAAGCCGGTTGCGTCGTGACCCTTCGGTGGCTGCGGGCCGGCGCGCAGATCGTGCTCATTGGAGGCGCCGTGCTCTTCCTGGTGAAAACGGCCAGGGAGCACGCGGGCACGTTCTCGGCGTGGGACGGGACGGTCGACTGGCCGACGCTGCTCGCCGCATCGGTGCTCGTGCTGGGCGCCTTCGCCCTCATGGTGCTCACCTGGAGCGCAAGCCTGCGGTGGTGGAACGCGGGCGTGTCGTTTCTCTCCGCACTGCGCATTTGGTCGTTGTCGAATCTGGCCCGGTTCATCCCCGGCGCCGTCTGGCAGTTCGCCGGGCTCGCCGCACTCGCGGCGGACGAAGGGATCTCACCCCTCGCTGCGACAGGAGCCGTGCTGCTTCAGCAGCTCATGCTGCTCGCCACCGGTGTCGTCGTGGCCGTGATGATGGCCCCAGGCTGGGTAGAGCCGATCGCGGGAGGATTGCCCCCGGCCGCGACAGCCGTCGTCGCGATCATCGCGCTCTCGGTCCTCGCCGTTTCCATCCCGCTCGTGATGCCCGCCATTGGCCGAGGGCTCGGTCGAATGGTCAAGCGCCAGTTTGCCTGGCCGCGACCGTCGCGGGGCGCGTTCGCCGGATATACGGCCGCGCTCGTGATCCCCTGGCTCATCTACGCCGTGGCGTTCTGGATGTTCGCGCGTGCGTTGATTGGCGAGTCGGGGCCATCGCTCCTCGTGGCGGGGGGCGCGTTCGTCGCGAGCTACGTTGCTGGCATCGTCGCCGTTTTCGCGCCCGCGGGGATCGCGGTGCGGGAGGCGGCGCTCGTCGCGATGCTCACGCCCGTCGTCGATGGGCGGGTTGCGCTGGCGCTCGCGCTTGGCTCCCGCCTGTGGATGATCGCGCTCGAGATCCTCATGGCGGCGGTCGTCGTCGCCCTTTATCGGGCACGGGGACGCCCCGCGCGGCGCACGGTCTGACACTTCTACATTTCCACCATGCCCGCTCCGACCGCCCGCTCCGCTGACGCGAGCCGCTCATCGCCGCGGTCGCGCACGCCGCGTGAGGCGGCGCCGCCGGTCGCAGAGCCGACGTGGCCCGTGCTTCGGGCGGCAATCGTCTACGCGCTGTGCACCCTGGCGCTCGGATACCAGGCGCTGGCCGGACGGTTTCTCGTCAGTCCGAGCAGCGATCAGTTCAGCACGGGGTACGCGTACCGGGCCTACGGCACTGAGGTCCTGCGCGCGACCGGAGAGTTCGCGCAGTGGAATCCCTACATCCTCGGCGGGATCCCGTACGTCGCGGCCGGTGGCGCGGGGGACGTGTTCTACCCGACGTTCCTTTTGCGATTGCTCCTCGGGGTCGACGTCGGCATCACCTGGTCGTTCCTGCTGCACCTCTTTCTCGCAGGACTCTTCACGTTCTGCTTTGTGCGCTCGCTCGGATTCGCGTTCTGGCCCGCCCTGTTCGCGGGCGTCGCGTACATGATGAGCGGGCAGGTCGCATCGCTGGTATCGCCCGGCCACGATGGCAAAATGTACGTGAGCGCCCTCGCGCCGCTCCTGCTGTGGATGATCGTGCGCGCCGTGCGCGACGGGCGCGCCTGGGCGTGGGGAATGATCGCACTGGTGACGGGACTCGCGATCCTCACGCCGCACAACCAGATGGTGTACTACCTCGCGCTTCTGTGCATTCCCTTCACGATCTGGATCGCGTTGAAGGGGACTGGCGATCCGGTGGCGAGCCCGGTTGCCATTCGGCGAGTGATCATCGCCGGAGCCGCGGCCGCGCTCGGCCTCGCCATCGCCGCGCTCCAGTTCTTCCCGTTCTACGCCTATCTCGATTTCGCGGCGCGCGGAGTGGCGCGCGGCTACGAGTACGCCACGTCGTACTCGATGCCGCCGGAGGAAATGTTCAACTTCTACCTGCCGCAATTCTCGGGAATTCTCGACGCATACTGGGGACGCAACTTCTTCAAGCTGCATAGCGAGTACGTAGGCGTCGTCGTGTTGCTGGTCGCGGGTCTCGCATTCGGCGCGACCGCGCGGCGCACCCATCTCTGGTTCTGGGGGATCACCGGGCTGGTGGCGACGCTCGTGGCGTTAGGCGGCCATACCCCCTTCTACCGCCTGTGGTACCTGCTCCCGATGATGAAAGTCGTTCGCGCGCCGGCCATGATCTTCTACATCGCGCAGCTGGCGATCGCGGTGTTCGCGGCGATCGGGCTGGAGCGGGTACTCCGAGAGGGGGTCAAGCGGGGCTACCTGATCGGGTGGGGTGTCTTCGCCGTCGTCGTCGTCATCCTGGCGGGAGGTGGAGCGCTGACGTCGATCGGGCAGGCGCTTGCCGCGCCAGAGCGGTACGCCGTCGTAGAGCCAAACACGGGCGCCCTCATCGGTGGCGCGGTGCGCTCGCTCCTTTTTGTTGCCCTCGCGATCGGGGTCCTCTGGGCCGGCGCCACCAAACGGCTATCGGGAATGGCGGTAGCTGCCGCGCTTGTCGCGCTCGCCGCCGCGGACCTGTGGTCGGTCGAACGTCGCTACTTCCGGTTTTCGCCGCCCGCCAGCCAGCTCTACGCCAGCGACCCCACGATCGAATACCTCCAGCGACTCGACCAGCCCGGTCGCGTGATATCGCTCGCCTTGAGTCAGGGTGGGGGCCCGGATCCGGTTCTCCACGGAGACGCACTCGTGAGGCATCGCGTCCGCGCCGTGACGGGCCACCAGGGGAACGAGTTCCAGCGATGGGTCGAGCTCGCGGGCGCAAAATCGCCGGCGACCCCGCCGAATCTCTTGAAGCGTGAGTTTCGTCGTCTCACCAACGTGCGATTCTGGCTCACCGACGTCGATCTGCCGCCGGAGCATCCACAGCTTCCTGGAATGCGCTTCATTCGCCGCGTCGGGCCCGTCACCAACGCCTCCGGTAACCAGGTTTGGCTGTACGAGCTCGACGAGCCCAACCCCGCGGCGTGGGTTGCGCCAGTGATCGCGGAGGCGGCTCCCGACGCCATTCGCGAGACGGTGATGGACGCGTCCTTCGACGTGCGGCGCGCGGCCCTCTTCGACTCCTCGGCGGCGGTGCAGGGGGCCACCGTATCCACCGCGCCCCAGGCACTCTCGACCCCCGTCCAGGTCACGTACCCGTCGCCCCGCCAGATCCACGTCGAGCTCGGCGAGCCGGCACCGGAAGGCTCGGCCCTGGTCGTGTCGGAGAACTGGTATCCTGGCTGGTACGCCTTGATCGACGGGCGCGCCGGCACTGTCGCCAGAGCAGACTACACTCTGATCGGCGTTCCGCTTCCCGCCGGGGCGCGGCGAGTCGAGCTGTTCTTTGACGACCCGGTCTACGCTCGTGGCAAGCTGATCACCACGGTCGCCCTGCTCGCGACGTTGATCCTCATCGCCGGCGGGATCGTGATGGAGCGCCGACGCCGTGCCTGAGCGCGGCCTCATCATCATCCCGACGTACAACGAACGGGAAAACATCGCGCGCATCATCGACCAGGTGCTTGCCCGCGACGATCGCCTCGAGGTACTCGTCGTCGATGACGGATCGCCCGATGGCACAGGCGCGATCATCGACGGCATCGTCGCGACCGATCCGCGAGTGCACGTCATCCACCGGGAGCGAAAGCTCGGCCTGGGAACGGCTTATCTCGCCGGCTTCAAGTGGGCTCTCGCACGCGATTACGCCTTCGTGTTCGAGATGGACGCCGACTTTTCCCACGATCCGGCTCACCTCCCACAGTTTCTGGACGCGCTGGAAGGTGCCGACCTCGTGATCGGCTCACGCTACCGCAACGGGCGCGTGACCGTGGTCAACTGGCCCGTTGGACGCCTGCTCCTGAGCTACTCCGCGAACGTGTATGCGCGGGTCATCACGGGGCTGCAGCTTTTCGACTCGACCGCCGGCTTCAAATGCTTCCGAAGGGAAGTGCTCCAGGCGCTCGATCTCGATGCCGTCAAGTCCAGTGGTTATGCGTTCCAGATCGAGATGAACTTCCGCGCATGGAAAAAGGGGTTCCGCATCGTGGAGATCCCCATCGTCTTCGTGGACCGCACGGAGGGCGAGAGCAAGATGTCGAAGAAAATCGTCCGCGAGGCCGTCTGGATGGTCTGGCGACTTCGCTGGTGGTCGATTCGAGGGAAGGTGTGACCGGCGGCCGGCGGTTCTACAAAATGAGCGGATCGGGGAACGACTTCGTCATCTTCGACTCGAGGGATGGCGACGTCGCCGAGCTCGCTGAGCCGGATCGAATTCGACGGCTGTGCGACCGGCGCCAGGGGATTGGGGCCGATGGCGTCGTCATCGTGCAGCCCTCCTCGAGGGCCGACGTCCTCATGAAGTACTTCAACAGCGACGGGTCCGTGGGCGCGATGTGCGGAAACGCGGCGTTGTGCGTGACCCGCCTCGCCGTAGGGCTCGGCCTGGCGAAGCCCGCGGCGATGACCCTCGAGACCGACGACGGCGTGCTGCACTCACGCCTCGTGGGCGATCGACCTGAGATCGACCTCGCACCGGTGCGGGGAATTCGCGAGGCTGCGGAGGCCCGGCCGGATGCTGGCGAGCGGCGCCTGGGATACGCGGTGGCGGGCGTTCCTCACGTCGTCGTTCTGTGCGACGACGTTGCCGACGTCGACGTAGGGGCGCGAGGCGCGACGCTGCGACGGGCGGTCTGGACGGGACCGGAGGGCGCCAACGTGAACTTCGTGTCGCAGGAAGGCTCCCAGTGGGCAATGCGGACCTTCGAGCGAGGGGTGGAGGCGGAAACGCTGGCTTGTGGGACCGGAGCCGTCGCAACCGCGACATTGCTCAAGACCTGGGGTCTCACGGATGCTCACACCGCGTTGCGCACCCGCTCGGGATGCACCCTCGAGGTTGCGCTGCGTGAGGCTGAAGGCAGCGTCCTACCGAGACTTAGGGGAGAAGGGCGGCTGGTCTTCGAGGGGTCCCTGGGCGAGGTCTAGTCGAGTTCTGCACATTTTCCCACGTGCGGTAGTTTACATAACATATCTTATACGCATATTGGATCAGGCCAAAAGCCGCCTCGACTGCTCCTCCCGGACAGACCGTCTCAGCCCTGCTTCGCCGGCTCCGCGGTGAGCTCGCCCAGTCGTACGCGGGCTTCGGCGGACTGTGTGCCTTCGGAATCGATGAGCTGTCGCCAGATGGCAACAGCCTCGGCCTTGTTGCCAGCGGCCTGGTAGGCGCGGGCTGCGTTCGCCAAATAGATGTCGCGCTCGTCCTCGAGCCGCGTAAGCTCCGCGGCGCGACGATAATGGCCCGCGGCGTCGGCGAACCTGCCTCCCCCTTCGTAGCCCGACGCCACTCCATTCTCGGCCATGGCCCTCACCAACGGGTCGTCCGACGACTCCGCCAGCTGCTGCAGCAGCGGGATCCCGCGATCGTACTGGCCCTGGCCGTAATAGATGTTCGCCAGCTCGAATGCCGCCTGAGCCGCCGCGTTCGTTCCCTCGTACCGCGCCACGAGCTTCTCCAGGTCGGACTGCGCCAAGGCCATGTTGCCTGACTGGATCGTCTGCGCCGCGTTCAGGAGGTCGATCGAGGCGTTTCGCTCGCGCGCCACGCGTGACTGCCGCCACAGCCATACGCCAAGCCCAAGCGCCACGAGGACGACCCCCGCGATCGCAACCTGACGCATGTGGGTCTGGATCCAGAGGAAGAACGTGTCGGCGCGGTCGTCGATCTGCGGCCGTGGGGGGTTGGCGGTCTTCGTCATGAGCGGGAGTGTGTGCCGGTTCGCCGGACGTCGTGGTGTCTGGAGTGCCCCTGGGGTGACTCGAACACCCGGCCAACGGTTTAGGAAACCGCTGCTCTATCCACCTGAGCTACAGGGGCGAATAGTGTTGAGCCTCACAAACATACACCATCGCATTGACTCGTGACAGCCCGCCGGCTGGCTAGACGGTGACGGATGCTCTGGAGTGAAAAGTGTGACATAACTGGCGCAACAGATGGGTCCCTTCGACCGCTCGTTCTCGAACCGCCCGTCGATGCATTTGACATAACTGGCACGCGCGCCACCCGCGGTCAATCAGTAGCTCACCACCCTTTCGACTCGACGCCCCGGCAGTTTCCCTCGGCCATTGAGGAACGCCAGCTCGACCAGAAATGAACACCCCTGCACCGTCGCCCCGAGCGACTCCACCAGCGCGCACGCGGCGGCTGCCGTTCCTCCCGTGGCGAGTACGTCATCCACGACCAGCACCCGCTGTCCGCCCTGCAGCGCGTCCCGATGGCATTCCAGGGCGTCCACGCCATACTCGAGCGCGTACTCCACGCGTTCGACGATGTGGGGAAGCTTCCCGGGCTTTCGAAACGGTACGAAGGCGGCACCAAGAGCCTGCGCGACGGGGGCGCCGAGGATGAAGCCGCGGCTCTCGATCGCCACGACGTGCGAGATGGCATCGTTGGCGAAATGTGCCGCGAGGGCGTCCGTCGCGTCGCGAAAAAGCGAGGCATCGAGCAGGACGGGCGTGATGTCCTTGAACACGATGCCGGGCTTCGGGAAGTCGGGCACGTCCCGAATCGCGGCGGCGACACGCGAAGCGACGTCGCGCACGACAGTCATCGGATGATCGTGAAAGGCTGTGGCAGCACGTCCGGGTTGGTCGAGCTTATCTCGCGCACGTCGTCGACGCGAGCGCCCGGCGGCCCCTCGCGCAGCGTCTCGAGGAATTCGCGAAGGGCGCCGTCGTCGCCCGCCACTTCGAGCTCGACGCTCCCGTCGGGGCGATTGCGCACCCACCCGGCAAATCGGTGGCGACGGGCGGCTTCCCGGACGAACCATCGAAAGCCCACACCCTGCACGCGCCCACTGACCAGGAGGCGCACGCGCATGCCGCTATCGGCGTGCCCGCTGCAGGAGAGCGGCGAGAACCGCAGCGAGCACGGCCTCCTCCGACGATGCGCTCAGCGCAGTCGGAACGAACAACTCCCCGGAGCGGACTCGCGCCGCGATACGCTCCAGGGCACTCGCGACGTCGTCAGAGCTCGAGGCGGCCGGCTCGGCCCCTGGTAACGCCCATGGCTCCAGCTCCTTGAGCGCGTCGAGGCTTCCCGACGTTGGCGCGGTGTCCAGGGCGCCGGCGCGTTCCTCCGCCGGATCCCACCCGAAGGGATCTTCTTCCTCATCAGTCCGGGCGCGGGCGGCTGTGGGAGCGGAAGCCTCCGGTGCGGGTGTATCGAGCCACTCGATCCCGGTGGCGGCCTGCGCCGGGGGGACGACGGCGGGCTCATCCGGATTCACCCACGTGATGCCGACATCCGACGACGGAGCGGACGCCGGTGTCTCGTTAGGTGCCGAGTCCAGCCATGCGGGCGCGCTCACTTCGGCGGGCGCCGTCGCGGTGGGAGTGTTCGCCACCGGGTCCGTCTGCTCCGCCACCTGGCGCACCACCGGCGACGGTCGCTTGACGAATGGTGGCGAAAACGGCGGCAGCGTCGGCCGATCGAGCCGCGGCGTGGGGGCCAGCGCGCCTGCGCGCGGCGGTCCCACAAAGGGTGGCGGGGCTGCGCGCGTCGGCTTCGGCGGGTGGTCGTGTTGATCGGCCATGAGCATTCTCACGTGCGAATATATGGGGAGCACGGCAAGCGGCCCAGCGTGCTTATCCGTCGGGAGCCCAGCCATGCCGCCCTATGAGCGGGACGAACCTCGCGGGCCCGATGGCTCGACGCTCGAGCGTCTCGCCTCGTCGGATGACGAGTGTAAGCACCTGCGCGTCTCGCTCACCGAGCGGCGCGAGTAACCGACCCCCTTCGGCCAGTTGCCGAAGAAGCGGCTCCGGGACGTCCGGCGAGCCGGCCGTCACGAGGATCGCATCGTATGGCGCGTATTCGCGCCATCCCAGCGTGCCATCGCCAGCAAGGAGTGAAACGTTTCGCGCGCCGGCGGCTCTGATCGCGAGGCGCGCCGACTCCAGCAGGGGGGCGACCCGCTCGATCGAGAACACCTGTGCCGCGAGGTGGGACAACAGGACGGTCTGATAGCCCGAGCCCGTACCGATTTCGAGAACACGCTCGTTTCCGGTGAGCCTGAGGATCTCCAGATAGCGCGCGTGCATGCTCGGCTGCGAAATCGTCTGACCGTTGCCGATCGGCAACGCGCTGTCCTCGTACGCGCGGTGCCGGATGCCGGTCGGGACGAAGAGATGCCGTGGCGTTAGGTCGAACGCGCGGAGCACCGCAAGGTCGGCGATTCCCTGCTCTCGCAGGAGCTCGACGAGCCGCCGCCGTGGTCCCCGGTACTCTGGCGCTACAGGTCCTGCCACCAATCGCGCTGCGCATCGAGCAGCTGATAGTTCGTGAGATCGAGATGCAGTGGCGTCACGGAGATGAAGCCCTCCTGGATCGCGCGGAAGTCCGAGTCCTCACGACCGGACCAGGCGGCGGACCCGCCGCCAATCCAGTAGATCTCCCGTCCCCACGGGTCCTTCATGCGCATGAGGGAATCGGAGTACACTCGCCGCCCCAGCGCCGTGACGCGCACCCCACGGATCTCATCGCCCCGCAAGGGCGGAAGGTTGATGTTCAGGAGTGTGTCGCGCGGAAAGCTCGGGAGTGCGAGGACGTGGGCCAGCAGGCGCGACAGCACGGCCACCTGCGCGGACAAGAGTCCGGGATCGGCGCGCAGGTCTCCCCCGGCGAATGAGACGGCGATCGAAGGAATGCCGAGCGACAGTCCCTCCATGGCCGCGGCGACGGTGCCCGAGTACAGAACGTCCTCGCCCATGTTTTGGCCATGATTGACGCCGCTGAGCACGAAGTCCGGACGTCCCGCCATGAGCGCTTCGACCGCGAGCATGACGCAATCCGTTGGCGTCCCATCGACCTGCCACCGTCGCTCGCCACGCAGAATCGGGCGGACCGGATGGTGCAGCGTCAACGAATGGCTCGTCGCGCTCTGCTCCCGATCCGGGGCGACGACCGTGACCTCGCCGAGTGGCTCGACGGCGCGAACCAGACAGTCGAGGCCATGTGCGAGAATCCCGTCGTCGTTGGTGCAAAGCAGCCGCATCAGCTCGCCCTCGCGTGCACGCCGGCGCGCCGGTGTTCCCAGATCGTCCTGACGATCCGCGCCGAATCGCTCATGCCGCGAAAGTGGCTGACCGGCCCGTAGAGCGTGGGCACCGACGCATTGCGGATACGAAAGCCGGCGTGGGCGGCCCGGATGAGAAAGTCCGTCTCGAACTCGTAGCGATCGCCGCGGCCACGCACGTGCTCGAGCACCGTGCGTCGGATGACCCGGAATCCCGATTGGGTGTCGCGCAATCGGATCCCGGTCACTCGCGCGACAGCGGCGCTGGCCATTGCGTTGGTTATTCGGCGCCGCAGCGGCATCGGCGAGCCGGCGCGCACACGCTCTCCGATGACGATGTCGAATCCGTCGAGCGCGGCGATGAGCGCCGACGCGTACGCCGGGTCGTGCTGGCCGTCGGCGTCGAGCGTCAGCACGACGTCATCGCCGGCGCGCAACGCTTCGTCGAACCCTGCGCGCAGCGCCGCGCCCTTCCCGCGATTGCCGGGCAGGCGAATGGTCCAGTCCGCGAGATCCTTGGCAACGATCGCGGTGGCGTCTGGCGACCCATCATCAACGACGACGATACGCGCGTCCGGGAGCGCGCCGCGAAGCTGCCGGAGCACACCGGGCAGGGTGTGCTCGGCGCGAAAGGCAGGGACGATACAGGCAACCCGGTCCGTCACTCGCGGCGCGCTCCCCCGTCGAGAACCTCGAGGATGTCCTGCAGCTCGCGCTCGACCGCGGCGATCGTCTGCAGCTCGAGGGCGGCTCGCGCGACGCCGCGGATCTCTCCTTTACGGCGATGCTCGTCGACCTTTTGCCGCGCGCCTTCGATCGTGTACTTCTCGGTGTACAGGAGGTGCTTCACGAGCTGAATCAGCTCCACCTCCCGACGCTGGTAAACGCGATTGCCCGAGCGGTTCTTCGCCGGACTGAGAAACTTGAACTGACTCTCCCAATAGCGGAGGACGTGCGGTTTCAGATCGGTGAGGTCGCAGACTTCCCCGATCGAGTAGAACTCCTGCACCGGCTCCTGGGTGGTGGCTCGCGGCGACATCAGTCGGGCTCCGCGCGGAGCTCGCGCGTCATCAGCTCTCCGATCGCTCGGCGAGGATCGCTGCCCTCGAAGAGGATGCGATACACCGCGGCGACAATGGGCATCTCGATCTCCTCCCGTGACGCGAGCGCGTGCGCGCTCTGAGTGGTGTACACGCCTTCGGCGACCGTCTCGCGTGCCGCGAGGGATTCGTCGAGGCGCCTGCCTTGACCGATCTCCAGTCCCAGCTGCCGGTTGCGACTCAACGCACCCGTGCACGTCAGCACGAGATCGCCCATCCCCGCAAGCCCGGCGAACGTCAACGGATCGGCGCCGAGCGCCACCCCCAACCGGGTCATCTCGGCGAGCCCGCGCGTAATGAGTGCCGCCCGCGGATTGTAGCCAAGTCCGAGACCCTCTGCCATCCCGGTGGCGATCGCCATCACGTTCTTGAGCGAGCCGCCCAGCTCTACCCCGACCACGTCGTGATGGGTGTAGACGCGAAACGCATCCGAGCTGAGCGCCTGTTGCACGCGTTCCGACGCGGCGGCGTTGCGCGAGGCGGCGACAACGGCGGTGGGTTGCCGTTCCACGACCTCTTTCGCGAAGCTCGGCCCCGAGAGCCCGACGACGGAACGTCCGGGCATTTCCTCCGAGATGACGTCGGTCATGAGGGCGAGCGACTCTCGTTCGATACCCTTGCTCGCCACGACGAGCGTTGCGCCCTGGCCGGCGCTTTTCGCGGCCTGCCGGGCGATGCCGCGCAGCACGTGTGAGGGCGTCACGAAGAGCACCAGCGGCGCATCCCCGAGGGCTTCGTCGAGATCGCCCGTGGCCCGCAGTCGGTCGTGCAGCTTCGCCTTCGCGAGAAACCGCGTGTTCTCGTGCCGGGCGTTGATCGCCTCGACGACGTCAGGCTCGTACGCCCACAGGGTGACACTCGCTCCGTTCCTCGCCAGCAGATCCGCGAGCGCGGTTCCCCATGCGCCTGCACCGACGACCGCGGTGCGGGTCACCCGGGACTCTTCTTGCCGAATCGTGGCTCCTCACCCCGGCGCAGGCGCGCGATGTTTGCGCGATGCGTCCAGAACACGAACGCGGCGACGACCGCGCTCACCGCGAAGAGCGGCGAGCGCACGCCTTCCCGCAAGCCGATGATGACGGGAAGCACGACAGCCGCCGTCAGCGAGCCGAGTGAGACGTAGCCCCACGCGAACAGGACAGTCAGAAAGATCGCCAGCGCGATCACCGACGGCAGCGGTGCGAGTGACATGAAGGCGCCAGCGGCGGTGGCGACGCCCTTCCCTCCCCCGCGCAAGAGCAGAAAGATCGAGCGCACATGGCCGGCGATTGCGGCCACTGCGTAGGCGATCGCCCACAAGTCAGGCCGTGGAGCATCCGTCAGTCCCGGAAACACGAGGACCGGCACGGCACCCTTGAGCGCATCGAAGACGAGCACCACGCCCGCGATCTTCGCACCCAGGACACGGTAGACGTTCGTCGCTCCGAGGTTGCCGGACCCGTGTTCGCGAAGATCGATTCCGCGCGCGACTTTGCCCGCGATGTACGCGGCGGGAATGGACCCGATCAGGTAGGACAGCCCGACGAGAATCGCGGGGTGAATCATGCCGCCTTTCTACGGAGGAGAATCCGCAGTGGAGTTCCGGTGAACCCCCACGCTTCGCGGAAGCCGTTATGCAGGTACCGCACGTAATGCTCCTCGACGAGCTCCGGGTGATTGCCGAATACCGCGAACGTCGGCGGGCCCACCTCGACCTGCGTGGCGTAGAGCAGCTTCACTTCGCGCCCCGCGGCCTGAGGCGGCTGTCGCCGGGCGATCAGCTCCTCCAGCCGCTCGTTCACCTCCGATGTCGAGATGCGCTTCTTCCGCTCCTGTTCGACCTGCATGATGAGGTCGAGCACCTTCTGCACACGCTGGCCTGTCTTGGCCGACGTGAACAGAAAGGGGACGAAGCGGAGATACGGCGCTTTCTCGACGGCGTCCTTCTGAAACTTCGCGGACGTCTTGTCCTCCTTCTCCTTCAGGTCCCACTTGTTGACGACGATCACGAGCCCCCGCCCCGCCTCCCATGCCAGCGTCGCGATCTTGAGATCCTGGTTGTGCAACCCTTCGACGGCATCGATGAGCAGCACGCAGATGTCGGCGCGCTCGATCGCGCGGCGCGTGCGGAGGGACGAGTAGAATTCGATCCCGTCATCGATCTTCGACTGGCGACGCAGCCCGGCGGTATCAATGAAAATGAGCTCGCGACCGTGATACATCATCGGGCTGTCGATCGCATCGCGCGTCGTGCCGGCGGTCTCCGAGACCACGAGCCGGTCCTCGCCAAGCAGCCGGTTGACGAACGATGATTTCCCGACGTTCGGCCGTCCAATGACGGCCACTTTCAACGCCGCCGTCTCCTCGGCGACCGCCGGCGGGAATTTTTCGACGAGACTGTCGAGGAGGTCGCCGGACCCCTTGCCGTTCACCGCGGAGACGGGGATGGGATCGCCAGCCCCCAGAGCATAGAACTCGTAGAAGTCGGTCGACCTCGGGTCATCGACCTTGTTCGCGACGAGCATCCACGGTTTCCGCGCATCTCGCAGAATGTCGACGACGCGCGCGTCGTGCGGATGGAGGCCCGTCTTCGCATCCACGACGAGCATGATGAGGTCGGCCTCCGCGACGCCCTGCAGGACCTGCCGCCGAATCTCCACGTCCATCGGAATGGAAGGATCATCGGTGAGGCCACCGGTGTCGACGAGCCAGAACGAGCGGCCGTTCCACTCCGCACGCCCGAAATGTCGGTCGCGGGTCGTCCCCGCCTCTTCACTGACGATGGCGGTATTCTCGCCGACCAGCCGGTTGAACAGCGCCGACTTGCCGACGTTAGGCCGACCGACCAGGACCACGACCGGGATGTTCATTCCGCATCCGCCGTCGCGGAGTCCGCGGGGACGGTGTCGCCGACGTCCGACAAGACATCGAGGAAGTCGTACGACGGGAACAGCGGAACAGGAACGGCGTCGCGCACGCCCGCCAGCGGGGCGTCGTCGAGAAAGAGCCCGTCCTCGTTGATGGACTCCGCGGGGATGAGCGCGAGGTCGAGATCGGCGCGCCCGCTGAGCACGCGACGAATGTCTGCGCCGGGCAACAGTCCGGCGACGGTCGTGGTCGGACCAAAAAGCGAGTTCTCGACGAGGATGAGCTCGAAGTGAGCGCCGGTGGCCGCGTGAAGATGCTCGAGGATCTCCGGCATGTACGTGCCGCCGAGGGAGGTCCCGGTGACGACGCCAATGCGCCTGCCATCGAGACGAGGCAGGGTTTCAGCGCCCTCGCGAACGGTCTGACGCAGCTTCGTCACCGCACCCACGCCGTTCTCGATCTGCGCGAACTCGCCGTAGTGTTCCGGCGCGGGGAGCGGGCGCTTCGCGAGTATGTAGAGCTCGTCCGATCCGAACACCCAGGCGGTGCCCCGTTCTCGCACCGCCCGCACGCCCCATCGCGCCGCCGTGTCGACGAGCACGCCCGCTGTCGCTTCATCCATCGTGCGGCCCGTGTACAGGTGCGAGAACTGTGTGAGGCCGACGGGAACGATGGCCGCGGAGAGGCATGCCTCGCCGAAGCTCCACAAGTCGCGCAGCGATTCCTCGAGCACATCGCCATCGTTGAGGCCCGGCACCACGACCATCTGGGCGTGGAACTGTATCCCTCCCGCCGCCAGCGTGCGGAGTTGCGCCAGAATGTCGGGAACGCGCGGGTTGTTGAGCAGCGTGCGCCGCGCATCCCAATTGGTCGCGTGGACGGACACGTACAGGGGCGACAACCGGTACTCGAGGATGCGCGCGACGTCACGCTCCCGCAGGTTCGAGAGCGTGGCGAAGTTTCCGTAGGCGAACGACAGGCGATAGTCGTCGTCCCGGATGTAGAGATTGCGTCGCAGCCCGGCCGGCAGGCCCTCGACGAAGCAGAACTCGCAGCGGTTGGCGCACCGCCGGACGCTCGGCGGCTCGAGCTCCACTCCCATGGGAGCCCCTTCGGTCCGCTCGATCTCGTAGATGACCGGCTCCCCATTCGGGAGCCGCGCGTCAATGACCAGCTCCTCGTCGGCCCCGAGGAATTCCCAGTCGAGGAAATCGTTGAGATCTCGCCCGTTGATCGTGAGCAGCTCGGTACCTGGCTCGAGCCCGATCTCTTCGGCGATGCTTCCCGGGTGAATGCGGCTGACGCGAACCATTGATCTCCTAGAGCACAACCGGGGAAGGCCGGCGCGAGCGAGGCCTTCCCCGGCACAACGAGCGGGACGAACAGGTAAAGGAACTTAGGAGATCACAGAACCGAAAGCAATCCACGGCGCGCTGTTAGACCATCGCGCCGAAGGTCAAAGCGAGCTTCAGAACGGCGCGTACTTGAACGACACGATTCCGGCCTGATTCACCTCGACCACGAACGGTGCCGACTTCTTCGCCTCCACCGGCCCAACCGTGACCTCCTTGGCGGCGACCGCCTTGCATTCGCTGTCCAGGAACTCGAACCGGATGGTGTACGTCGCCGGTTTGGCCGACGTATTCGCCACCGTCCCTCGAAGGACATGCTTGGGGCCGTCGTGCGAGAACTGCGAGAACGTCACCTGGGAGGTCAGCGCGTTCTTTCGCTCCACATTCTTCACGGCGGTGTCGTACATCGCCCGTTCGAGCGCGAGATTCTTCGCGGCCTTGGCCACGTCGCCCCGTCCCTTGTACGCGATCGCCATCAGCTGCCACGCGTCCTCGTTGTGGGGATCGACGTCAGCCAGACGCCGTGCCACGGGCATCATCCTGGTCCAGTCGTTCTTCGACCAGTACGTGTTGGCCAGGTTGAACAGCGCGTCACGGTAGCAGGCATTGCGCTGCAGAACCCCCTCGAAAAGCTTGGCCGCATCATCGTAGCGGCGTGCGTTGAAGGCGTTGGTGCCGCCCTCGAGCAGCTGGGAATCAGTGTACTTCGATGGATTGGCCAGCATCTCCGTGAAGACGCTAGCGACCGCCGCGGTATCCCCGAGCACGGCGAGCATGCGTCCCATTCCCGCCTGCGCACTCGTCTTCTGCTCGTCGTTCGGATAGGCCTCGATGAACGTCTTGTAGGCGGCCGCCGCCTCCTTCGCCGTGGCCTTCTGCTGATCGCCCGACTGCATGTCGGCCTGTGCGGCGAGCAGCACGGCATAGTTGTACATCACCTGGTTGCGAATTTGCCCAGCGCCTTCGTCTTTCGCCGCCTGCTCGGCGGTAATCATGTCCATCGTCTTCTTGTTGGCGGCGATGGCTCCGGGGAGATCGTTGCGCTTCTGCGCCATGATCGCGGTGAAGTACGACGTGTGCGGCGACCCCTGATAGATCAGATCCGCACGCGCGATCAGCTTCTCCGCGCTGTCGAGCTGATCGTTGTTGATGAGCTCGGCCGCTGCGTTGACGAGCGGCGCCCACGCAGGACGGCGATAGTCGTTCAGCTCCGCCGCGCAGGTCGGGGCCGCGCGCTCGACCGCATCGAACGCCGCGTCGGCAGCCGTCAGCAGATCGACCGTTGCCTCTGGCTCGGTCGTGTAGCCGATGTCCGCACGCCGGACGACGGCCGGCTGCCCCGGACGAGCGAGGAACCAGGCATAGGTCTGGCCCAGGATCATGTTGTAGCCAACTTCGTTCTGGCTGCGGATCTTCGCGCCATTCTTGTCCAGCTCTTTGATGGCCTCGGACGCCGACTTGGTGGGATCGCCGATGCCTGCGATCGCGCGCGCCAATGCGTTCTTGGCATTCTTGAGCTGTCCCGGCTTGTCCGTCTCGATCTTGCATTCCGCTGCGGCCGCCTGAGCTCCCGCCTGAGCGCTCAGCGCGAGCGTGGCGAGCACGGCCAGGGATGCCGCTGTGAGCCTCACGATCATCTCGATCTCCTCATTGATGAACGCCAAACGCGGGCGCTAGGAGGCGCCCGCACCGTGGAATACCCGATCCGCCGCCACCCGTTCCGCTGCCTCACGTGCAGCCATGACCGCCTCACGCAACGTGATCCCGGTCACCTCCGCCAGTCGCGCGACGTCGTCGTACTCGGGCTTGACGCGGCGCGCACCGTCGGGCATCGCGACAATCTTCATCCGGACCGCGTGCCCTCGCACGTCCACCGAGCGCGTCTCCCGCGAGAGGGCGTGACGCTGGACCTGCGTGCGGCGTACGCCGATCGTCGTCGTCTCCGCGAACAGCGCACGCTCGAGCGCGTCTGCCTCCTCCGGACGCGCGAGCACTTCTATGCGAGCGCCGGGACGACCCTTCTTCATCACGGACGGAAATAGCACCACGTCCAGCGCCCCTGCCGAGCGCAACGTCTCCGCCGCACCCGCGAGGTACTCCGGTTCCATGTCATCGACATCCGCCGCCAGGAGAACGAGCTCCTCGACGCGGTCGCCCGTGGCTGACACGACGTCCGCCAGAATCACGCGCAAGGCATTCGGTCGATCCGGAAAATCCTTGGTGCCCGCACCATATCCACTTCGTCGCACGACGTACGACGGCGGAGGGGCGCCGCGCGACAGCACGCGCACCAGTGCCGCGCCCGTCGGCGTCACCAGCTCTCCCGAGCCTTCCGGTCCGCTGCGAATGCGCAGGCCTTCGAGCAACCGCAACGTCGCGGGTGCGGGCACCGGCAGCGTCCCGTGGGCTGCTTTCACCGTACCATCCCCCGTCGAGATCGCCGAGCAGAAGATCTCCGTGATGCCCAGCTGGCGGAAGCCCCAGATCGATCCGACGACGTCGAGAATGGCGTCGACCGCTCCGACCTCGTGGAGGTGAACGCGCTCGACGGGAACGCCATGAATGCTCGCCTCGACCGTCGCAATGGCCGTGAATGCCTCGTCGGCCTGCCGCTTCACGTCATCGGGAGCGTCGCTGCGCTGCACGATCTCCCGGATCTGGCGAAGGTGTCGCCCATGCGGCTGCGGGGGGATGTCGAACTCCACCTTGGCGCAGTCGATGCCAGCGCGACGAACCCGTGAGATGCGCGCCACCACACCGTCGAGGCCCAGCCGGCCGGGGAGCGAGCGAAGCCAGTCCTGGTCGAGCCCGACGTCCACGAGCGCGCCCAGCGTCATGTCGCCGGCAATGCCGCTGAAAGGCTCCAGAATGGCGATCGTCATGGCGCCGAAAGATACTCGCCGGCACGCGTCACGTCAGGCTCGGTACGACGCTCCAGCGCCCGTGTTGAAGAGGACAATTTCCGCATCCATGCTGAGCCGTCCAGCCTCGAGCAGCCGACGGCAGACAGCCAGGGCGCACCCTCCTTCGGGGCTTGCATCGATCCCCGTGTGCCGGGTGATCTCGAGCGTGGCCTCGCGGATTTCGTCTTCATCCGCCGCTTCGGCATCGCCGCCACTGTCGCGCAGCGCGGTGAGAATGAGGCGATCCCCGAGTGGGCCGGGGACGCGCAGCCCGCTCGCATGCGTCCGGGGGTCGGGCCACGGCGTGGCGCGCTCATTTCCAGCATGGAAGGCGCGAACGATCGGCGCGCATCCGGAAGCCTGGGCCGAGATCATCCGCGGAAGGCGAAGCCCTTCCTCGATCCACCCTGCGGTCACGAGCTCCTGAAACGCCTTCCACATGCCGATGAGGCCCGTTCCTCCGCCGGTCGGATAAATGATCGCATCGGGAAATCGCCAGCCCAGCTGCTCGACCACCTCGAGGCCCATCGTCTTCTTGCCCTCGATGCGGTACGGCTCGCGCAACGTTGACGCGTCGAACCACCCCTGCTGGCCGGCGAACTCACGCGCGGCTTTCCCCGCATCGCCGATGTGGCCGCTCACCGTGATGAGCTCGGCGCCGAAGGCGCGGATGGTGTTGAGGATCGGCGTCGGCGTCTCGTGGGGTGCATACACGCGGACGGGCAGCCCGGCGGCGGCGCCGTAGGCGGCGAGGGCTGCGCCAGCATTCCCCGCGGTGGGCACGACCACCCCCGGAACACCGAGCGCCTTCGCTCGCGTGACGGCCGCGCTCATGCCACGAGCCTTGAATGACCCGGTGGGGTTGAGTCCTTCCTCCTTGATCCAGAATGCACGCACGCCCAGGGTGCGCGCCATGGATTCAGCGGGAACGAGCGGTGTCGCGCCTTCGCCGAGCGTGATCGGCGACTCGTCAGGCGCCAGCGGCATCCAGGCCGCATACCGCCACATGTCCCATCGGTTGAGCAGCATCTCGGGCCCGCTCGGCAGTCGCTCGTACCGGACGAGGTATGGCTGCGCGCACTGCGCGCAGAGCTGCGCGAGGGTATCCCCCGGCGTGATGGCCCCGCAGGAGGAGCATTCGAGTGACCAGTGCGTCACGCGGCGGGATCGGAGCTGTTGACGGTATCCTCCACTGGCGTGGGCGCTGCGCCCGGCTCCTCAGGTGCGTCCGCGAAGGGCGACGCAACCCGCAGCGCGTCCAGAATCTTCTGCGCCGCCTTTGGCGAGAAGCCGGGGAGCGCGGCGATCTGCTCCACGGTCGCATCGCGCACGCCCTGCACGCTGCCGAAGGCGCGCAACAGCGCACTTCGCCTGGAAGGACCCACGCCGGGAATCCGCAGCAGCTCCGACGTGACCGTGCGCATCGTGCGTCGCTTCCGATTGTACGTCACCGCGAACCGATGTGCCTCGTCACGCGCCTGCTGCAGCAATCGCAGCGCGGGCGACCGGCGCGCCAGGCGAATCGGCTCGCTTCGGCCGACGAGGAAGATCTCTTCATCGCGCTTGGCGAGACTGATCGTCGGCAGGGCGGTGAGGCCGAGGGTGTCGAGTGCCGTTCGCGCGGCGGCGAGCTGTCCCTTGCCGCCGTCGATCATGACCAGATCGGGAAGGCCCTTCTCCTCCTCGAGTCGCCGCTGAAAGTAGCGGGCGACGACTTCCCGCATTGAGGCGAAGTCGTCCGTTCCTTCGACGGTCTTCACGCGAAACTTGCGATACTCGGCGCGCCGCGGCCGCCCGTTGTCGAACCACACCAGGGAGCCTACGGTATCCGTGCCTTGCGAGGTGGAGATGTCGAAGCAGACCAGGGAGCGCGGCAGTCGTTCGAGGCCGAGCTCACGACCGAGCTCGTAGACCGGACTGGACGCGCGCTCCTCGGTCTCGAGGGACGTGAGCTTCAGCTCCTCGAGCAGGTGGCGCGCATTCTGCTCGGCGAGCCCGACCAGCTCGCGACGTGGGCCGCGCTGCGGCACGTGAATGGTCGTCCCGGTCAGTGATTCCTCGAGTAGCTCGCGATCTTCGACGTCGAATGGAAGGAGCAGCTCCGGGGCGCGCTCGCGCGCGGCGAGATAGCTGCCGGCGAGATACGCGGTCATGACCGCAGCGTCGGGCTCACCCTCGATACGCTCGACGAACGTATGATCGCGAGCGAGCAACTTGCCGTCGCGAATGCGCAATATTGCCACACACGCATCCTCGCCATCGCGGGCAAACCCGAGCACATCGCGATCCCCGCCCTCGACGCGCAGGACGATCTTCGGCTCTTCCATGTTCTCGAGATGCACCAGCACGTCGCGAAGCTCCGCCGCGCGCTCGAAATCGAGCCGGGCGGCGGCGTCATCCATTCGCTCGCGGACCCGACGTGTGACCTCGTCCGATCGGCCTTCGAGAAAGAGAACCACCTCGTCGATCATGCTCGCGTAGTCCTCCCGCGTCTGGAGGTGGACGCACGGCGCCTTGCATCGCTTGATGAAATAGTCGAGACAGGGCCGCTCGGGCATCTCGACGGGCATGTCGTAGTTGCACGACCTCACCGTAAAGATGCGCTTGACGACGTTGAGCGCGCGGCGCATCGACCCGACATCCGTGTAGGGGCCAAAATATCGGGCGCCATCGTTGACGACGCGCCGGGTCACGAACACCCGCGGAAACGGCTCCTGCACCGTCACCTTGATGTAGGGGTACGACTTGTCATCACGCAGCGTGATGTTGAAGCGGGGCTTGTACTCCTTGATGAGGTTCGCCTCGAGAATCAGCGCATGCGCTTCGCTGGGAACGACGATCGTGTCCACGTCGGCCATCTGCCTGACGAGCGCCGCCGTCTTGAGGCTGTCTCCGGCATCGGCCCCCAGGTAGGATCGCACGCGCGAGCGGAGCCGTTTCGCCTTGCCCACGTACAGCACCGTCCCCTCGGCGTCCTTCCAGAGGTAGACGCCTGGGGATTCCGGGAGGTGGACGATTTTGCGGGCGATGTGCTCGTGGGCGCTCATGACAATGCCGGCCTGGTCCGCGTCGCCATGACGACGGACGCCTGACGAAATATAACGCTTGCGGCGGCCCTTACCGCGCGCGGGACACGCGCGCGAGCAATGCGCGAGCCTCCGCGACACCGGCAGCCGCGGTGGCCGCCAGGTACACGACACCGAAGGTGCCAAGGACGAGCGCGGCGGTTCCCCACGGGTGTGCCTCGCCGAGCAGCACCTTCGCGCCCCAGGCCGCCCCGGCGGCAAGTGCGGCGCACATCCACAACTTGAGCAGGACGCCGGAAAGCCTGCCGTCGATTCCGAGTCGGGACCGCAAGGCGGCACGGAGGAGCG
>JAICOJ010000169.1 GCA_025930755.1 Gemmatimonadaceae bacterium | reverse complement strand
TTTCCGTGTCCCCTGTGCCTCTGTGGTAATGCCCTCTGTCATCGTCGCCGTTTACTCTTGCTGCGACGGCGCGATTTCTTCTTTCGCTTCGGCAACAGTATGGTGCCCCGGCACCGCGCCGCCCCGCACTTGCACGGGTACTTCTTCTCGTCGGCCTCGTCGTCGTCGCCGATGCGCTCGTACTTGTAGTCGTATGCCAGCTCCTCACCCTTTCGTATCGGGCGTCGTGCATCGATCCAGATGCGGCCGTCCTCGATCACGGCCTCACAGTTCGGGTCGCATGAGTGATTGATCCACCGCGACTGGTTCCCCCCCGCGCCGCCATCGACCACCGTCCGCTGTGTCAGCGTAAAGAGATAGGTATGATGCCGGCGCATGCGCTCGTCATCGTACCGCCGGTCGGCCTCGGCGTTGGAGATCCGCTCGCCCGTGTACTCGATGATGCGCTCGCCCTTGCGGATGCGGCGTGTCGCGAACGCGCCCCGACCCTGAATGGCCGATCGGCGGATCTCGAACGGGTAATCGCTGCGGCGAATCGGCATCGGGAAAGACGGCAAAGATGACAGAATTCAGAATGCAGATCTCAGAATTCAGGAAACTACACGCCCAAATGTGCAGTCTGGATTCTGAGCTCCGTCATTGTTCGCCCTCGTCCCTCTCTACCGGAAGCCCCGCATCCCGCCACCCCGCGAACCCGCCGCGGAGATTGGCGACGCGCTCCAGCCCGTTCGCGCGAAGCAGACTTGCCGCGATGGCGGAACGACCTCCCGTCTGGCATTGCACGACCACCGGCCGATCGGGAGAAACCTCCGCAACGCGTGCGGCGAGCGTGGCCAGCGGGATGTTCGACGCTCCCGGGAGATGCCCGGCATCCCACTCACTTGCCCCCCGAACGTCGATGACCTGCACGTCGGCCCCCGACATCATGGGCGCGAGCTCGCTCGCGCTTATTTGCGGCACCATGCCCGGCGGGCGGCCACTGTCCTCCCACGCCGACAGTGCGTCCACGCCGAAATATCCGGCGAGGCGGTCCAAGCCGATCATCGCCAGATCGCGCGCCGCCTCATCGGCGCGCTCGGCGATGTTGTCGTCGACGAGGAGATGGAGCTCACGATCATAGGGCAGGATCGATCCCGCCCAGGTCGAGAACGCCTTGTTCAGGGGGATGTTGATCGTCCCGGGGATGTGACGGGATGCGAAGGCGTCCGCGGGCCGCGTGTCCACCAGTGTGCCGCCTGACGAGACGACGTCAATGACGCCAGCCGCCTCGAGCCGGTCCGGCCTCACGAGGGCCCCAAGCACGCGGGGGCCGCGCTTGTTCACGCGCTTCATCTGGGCGAAGTACGCGGGCGGCTCCGGTTGCCCCTGAAGAACCTGGCGCACGAACTCCTCTTCGTCGGTTATGGCGAACGCCCAATTGAAGCGGCGCTCGTATCCGAGGCTGCTGTGGGGAACGGCGCTGATGCCTTTGCCGCACGCCGAGCCGGATCCATGTCCCGGCCAGACTTGAAGCCAGTCAGGAAGCTCGGAGAACCGGTGGAGGCTGGCGAAGAGCGCGCGTGCGCTGTCGCGCATCGTCCCTTGCACCTTCGCCGCGCGCTCGAGCAGATCGGGGCGCCCAACATCGCCCACGAAGAGAAAATCGCCGGTCACCGCCCCCATCGGCTCGTCGGCCACTGCGCGGTCGGTCACCAGGAAGGTGAGATGCTCGGGGGTGTGTCCGGGCGTATGCATGACGGTCAGACGAACGTTACCGATGTCGATCGTGTCGCCATCGCCGAGCGTTACCGCACCGTCCGTCTCGGCGAAGTCATAGCGCCACTCCGCGCCCCCCTCGCCCGAGAGATACAACCGAGCACCCGCCAGCGCGGCCAATTCGCGCGAACCCGACACGAAGTCCGCGTGAATGTGGGTCTCGGTCACGAAGGTTATCCGAACGCCGTCGCCTTCCGCCGCCCGCACGTACTGCTCGGCGTCGCGATTGGGATCGATGACGATGGCATCACCGGAGCGGCCGCACGCGATGAGGTAGCTCGCCTGCGCCAGCTTCGGATCGTAGAATCTCCTCAGGAGCATCGGGTTTGCATGGCGATAGGGCGGTAGATTCGAGCAGGTCTGAAGGCAACGGTGGATTATATCTCAACCGGGACGAGCGCGTCGCGCTCCCTGGCCGATCGGAGACAAGTGGTGACCGCGGGACCCTCTGGTATGGAAGTGAGCGAGGTGGAATACGTCACGCTGGACGACGCCAAAACCGGCGAGTTCACCGTCGTCCGACCGCGCCGGCGTCGGCGCCGCCGCGTCCTGGTGATGGCCGGCGTCGTGCTGGGATTCATCGTCCTCTTCTTCGGCGGCGGATACGCACTGTGGCAGCGTCACCTCGACCCTGTCGCGGCACGCGCGATCCTGACGCGTGAGCTTTCGACGTACGCGCTCGAGCCGGGCGAGACGCTGCGCGCGAGCGCCTATCTCTATTGGCGAAGTCCGCTCTCGTACTTCCGGTCTACCCACGCCGTGCTGGGGGCGACGGATCGGCGACTCCTCCTGCTGACGCTGGCGCCGCCGGACCCCCTCACACGCGAAGCGGAAACGAGCCTTCCCACGATTCGCGATCTTCCGAAGGACACGACGGTCCGCGTCGACACCGGCCGCGTCATGTTCGGAACATCGCGTGGGATCACGCTGCGCGCGCCGGACGTGCGGGAACGCTGGGCCGCTCGAGACGAGCAGTGGCCCTCAGTCCGTGCGGTGGTCGCGGACCTGTCCACGGTGCAGCGCACGATGCGGGAAGATGCCGACGCCATCGCCCTCGCACGGCTCGCCGCGGTGGAGCGCGCGCGGCAACCGATTTGGCACAAGGTGACTCGAGGGGAGGCGCTTGGCTCGATCGCAACGCAGTACGGCACGACCCCGGAGCGGCTTCGTCAGCTCAACGCGATGTCGAACGACAGGATCCGGACGGGCGACTCCCTGCTCATCAAGCCGAGAACCTGAGGCGCACCCGCCGAGAGTCAGCGGGTTACTACTGGCCCGGCGCCAAGACGCCCATGATCGACGTTCTCCGCTTCCTCACGCAGCGTAAGGAAAAGCGGGCGCTTTACGCACGCCTCGAACCCAAGACCTCCGCACAGCGCGCGCGCATGCTCTTCGACCCGCGCCCGAACGACGTCCGGATACCGGTGGCAGTCGCGCGTGTTCGTCCCGAGGACGCATCCGTTGTAGCGCAGCAAGCCGTGGCGCCAGGCTTCGCCGCCACCCATTGGGTCACGGGCCCGCCGCAGGTAGTGGCTCAGAATGAAGACGCCATAGCGGAGATTGGTCTCGTCGTCGCGAAGGTTCGTTCCGAACAGCCTTCCGAGACTCCGCTTCCATGCCGGCGGGTGAATCTGCATGAGTCCCACGGCGCCGACGTTCGACTGCGCGGTCGAGGCAAGGCCCCGGTTCTCGGTGAGCATGACGCCCAGCACGAGCGCGGGCGGAACCCGTCTGACGTACGCCTCGCGCACCGCGAACGAGGCGAGCTCATCCGCGCGCTCCTCGTCGACCGCGCCGGTGGCGACCAGATCCTCGGCGAACGCGCGCTGGTCGGCGTCGAACTGCGCGGTCGCCATGGCGGCCGTCGAGCTGTCCTGAATCCAGGGTGCGCGGTCGTACACGCTGTCGCGCCAGCTCTCGGCGAGCAGGCGGCTGACCACCGGTTGCCGGTTGGCGTATACCGGTCGCACGGTCGTGACGGTTGCGACGATCGTGGCCAGTGAGCCGGCCGCGAGCGCGATCTGTCGGACGAGCGAACGTGACATCGCCTCTCCACTCGGGGTGATCATGCGAAGAGACCGGCGCAACGTCGACGTCCTGGGCGTGGCGGCCGGTCTCTGGGCCCCCGAAAGTTAACCGGCCTTGCTCGGAATCTCGATGGGTGTTTGAGGGGGTTAACTGGCGCTGGAAAAGGGCTGGAAAAGGGCTGGAATAGCGCTGGAATTTCTTCTCGCGCTTCTCCAGCGGCCCCAGCGCTTGTCCAGCGCGTGCGTCTTGAGCACCTTGAGCCGACTTTCACCCGTGATCCTCCGAATGTCCTCCATCCAGCTCCCCGTTCGCCGCGGCTTCGCCGAGACCCTGCGTCGTGACGCCTGGTGGGTGCAGCCCGCGATCGTGCTGGCCATCCTTACCGCTTTCCTTATCTATGCGACCTGGGCGGCCTTTCAGAACGCCAACTACACCTGGGGCCCTTACCTCTCGCCGTTCTACTCGCCCGTCCTGTTCGGCGACCCAGCGCACGCGTGGTTCGGACCTCGTCCCGGGTGGTGGCCCGGCTGGCTTCCCTTCTCCCCCGCTCTGATCATCCTCCCCTTTCCCGCCCTGTTCCGCTTCACCTGCTACTACTACCGCGGCGCCTACTACAAGGCCTTCTGGGCCGATCCGCCTGCGTGCAGCGTCGGGGAGCCGCGGAAAAGCTACCGCGGCGAGAAGACGCTTCCGCTCGTGCTGCAGAACGTTCATCGGTACTTCCTCTACATCGCCCTGATCTTCCTCGGGATCCTGCTGTACGACGTGTACAAGGCGCTCTGGTTCGTGGATACCGCGACCGGGCGTCCCGAGTTTGGCATCGGCGTCGGCACTCTCGTGCTCGCCCTCAACGTCTTTCTCCTCGGCGGCTACACGCTGGGGTGCCACTCGCTGCGGCACATCGTGGGGGGCCACCTCGACCGGCTCTCGGGAGCCCCCGTTCGCCGCACGGCGTACTCGTGTGTGACGTGCCTCAACGGCCGGCACATGCGGTGGGCGTGGATGAGTCTCATCGGCGTCGCGTTCGCCGACATCTACGTCAGGCTCTGCGCCTCGGGGGTGTGGACCGACTGGAGAATCCTCTGATGCCGCAGTACGACACGCTCGAGCACGACGTCCTGATCATCGGCGCGGGCGGAGCGGGCCTCCGAGCGGCCATCGAGGCAGCCAGCACCGGCGCCCGCGTCGGCGTCGTCTGCAAATCGCTCCTCGGAAAAGCGCACACCGTCATGGCGGAGGGAGGAGTCGCCGCCGCGATGGCCAACGTCGACGACCGCGACAGCTGGCGGGTGCACTTTGCCGACACCATGCGCGGCGGACAGTATCTCAACAATTGGCGCATGGCGGAGCTGCACGCGAAGGAGGCCCCGGCACGCGTGCGCGAGCTGGAGGCGTGGGGAGCGCTGTTCGATCGAACCCCCGACGGCCGAATCCTTCAGCGCAACTTCGGCGGACACCGATACCCTCGCCTCGCGCACGTCGGTGACCGCACCGGCCTCGAGATGATCCGTACGCTTCAGGATCACGGCATTCACCGTGGCCTGGACGTCTTCATGGAGTGCACCGTGGTCCGCCTGCTCAAGGACGGGGACCGCGTGGCCGGAGCGTTAGGCTACGACCGCGAGCGGGGTCGGTTCCGGCTGTGGCGCGCCAGGGCGGTCGTCCTGGCGACCGGCGGCATCGGGAAGTCCTTCCGCATAACGAGCAACAGCTGGGAATATACCGGCGACGGCCACGCGCTGGCGTACGACGCCGGCGCGGAGCTGGTGGACATGGAATTCGTGCAATTCCACCCGACGGGGATGGTGTGGCCGCCGAGTGTGCGCGGCATCCTGGTGACGGAGGGTGTGCGCGGCGAAGGCGGTGTGCTGCTCAACCGGGAAGGGCGCCGGTTCATGTTCGATGACATTCCGGAGAACTACCGGGCCCAAACGGCGGACAATGAAGAGGAAGGCTGGCGTTACGTGCAGGGCGACAAGGCGGCGCGGCGACCGCCCGAGCTGCTCACCCGCGATCACGTCGCCCGCTCGATCGTCCGCGAGGTGCGCGAAGGGCGCGGCTCGCCGCACGGCGGCGTCTTTCTCGACATCGCCTGGATCAAGCGACGCCTGCCGAATGCGGCGGAGCACATCCGCAAGAAGCTTCCGAGCATGTACCATCAGTTCAAGGAGCTCGCCGACATCGACATCACCGCGCAGCCGATGGAGGTCGGGCCAACGACGCATTACATGATGGGCGGCGTGCGCGTCGACGGCGATTCGCAGATGTCGAGCGTGCCCGGTCTCTTTGCCGCCGGTGAGGTGGCCGCGGGTCTGCACGGCGCCAACCGCCTCGGCGGCAATTCGCTCTCCGACCTGCTCGTGTTCGGCAAACGTGCCGGTGAGTACGCCGCGCGGTTCGCGCAGGACAATCCCGCGGCGCATGTCGGCGAGTCCGAAGCGGACGCCGCCGTGCGCGACGCGCTGGCGCCCTTCGAGCGGTCATCGAATGGAGCGAAGGGCCCCTATCAGATTCAGCACGAGCTTCAGGATGTCATGCAGGACTACGTCGGCATCGTTCGCAACGAGGCGGACATGCGGCGCGCGCTCGAG
>JAICOJ010000081.1 GCA_025930755.1 Gemmatimonadaceae bacterium | reverse complement strand
GGAATCGAGCGTCACGCGCGCCGGCGACGCCAGCGTCCACCGGCGATCGCCGATCACCGCGCCGAGCGTGTCGACGAGCAGGCTCGTCGTGTCCCCGCTGAACGCGTACGCGAGCGACATCCGGCCACGCGGGCCGGTTGCGCTGCTGATTCCGAGCGCCAGCCGGCCGGCATTCGGACCCGTGGCGTCGAGCGCGACACGCGCCGAATCGAGGCGCACGCCCTCGACGACGAGGGTGTCGAGCGCGAGCGTCAGCAACCCAGCGGGCGTGCGAGGCAATCCCGCGAGCGCGTAGCTGCCGCGCAGGGAGCGCGCGCGGTCGCCGGCGACGAAGAGGGCGCGTCCTTCGAGGCTTCCCGTGGTGGCGAGCGAATCGATCGAGCCACGGAGCCAGCCGCTGATCCGGATGCTCCCGGCCAGGGAGTCTCGATAGGCGATGACGAGCGAGTCGCGCCGCGCCCCGGTCGCGGTGTCCTCCCTGGCGAGGGCGCGAGCGCCGCGTCCGGCGCGATCGGTCGGAATCCACGGGCGCAGGCCGCCGAGCGAGTCGACGACGATCGTGTACCGCATCGAGTCGGCGCGCGGCTCGGCGAGCGAGAGCGCGCCGGACGCGGTCAGCGTAGCCGCCGTCGTCTCGATGCGCATCGTGTCGACGCGCACAAGCCCGCCCGCGAACGTCAGCGAGGCGGTCGACGGAAAGATTCGTACGCCCCCGACGGTCGAGCGATCGAGGTCGATCGCGAGCGTCCCATCGAGATTCGCGAGGGAATCCCCGCTCAGGTTGGCGCGGTACTGTCCGGTGAGGCGCGACACCAGGATGTCATCACGCGCGAACAGAGCGCGCGGGTCGAGATCCTCGACCGCACCCGTCATCGTCGCGGCGAAGCCCGGCGGCGTCATGTCGAACCGGCCGTCAACGCTCATCATCCCGGCGTCGCCGCGCATCGTCGCTGCGAGGAGGAGATCCGCCATCGTTCCCTGCACGCGGAGCGGCCCGGTGTGCGGGCCGCGCGCGGGCAGCGCGGGATAGGAGCGCGCGAACTGGGTGAAGTCGATCGGCTGCGCGAAGAGATCGACATCGAAGGAGAGGAGCTCCTCGCCGTACGTCACCCGCCCCGATCCGGTGAAGTGCGACTCTCCAGGTCCGCCGTCGCGAAGCGTGACGTCGGCCTCGCGGAAGCGGACGTCCATCCACGACGAGTCGAGTACCGCGGTGCCGGAGATCGTGCCTCGCAACCGCGGAAAATCAGCGAAGAGAAACTGCGGCGTGCGGAGGTCGAGCGTCTCGATGTCGAGCGAGAGCCCGAGAAACTTGGTGAAGGCCGGGTCGAGAATGTTGAGGCCGCCGCTCGCCGACGCGCGCGTCACCGCCCCGGGCACGTGCTTGTCGCGGAACGTGATGTTCGCTTCGTCGACCATGAAGCGGTCGAGGCGGCCGCCGCGACCGCGAACGCTTCCGGTGAGCGTTCCCTGCCAGTCGACGGGAAATGGCCCGCCGGCCAACGTCCGGAACAGATCGAAGTCCACCGGCTCCGCGCGCAGATCGACGTCCTTCACCACGAGCACGGGACCGCCCACGCCGAAGGTCCAGTCACCGACGAGATGAGACCTGGCCGCGCGCACATCCATGCGCGTGATGCGGTAGTCGATCACGCGGGGGTCGCGCGCATCGTTCACGATGTGCAGGAGCATGCGGCCACCGCCCTGGCGCGGCAGCGTGGGATACACCCACGCGATGTCGGCGAGCGAGACGGAGTCCCCCGCCACCTGCACGTCGTAGCGAACCGGACCCGGCGTCTTCCAGTGCACCATGCCGCGGGCGCGGCCGGTGGAGCCGGGAAGATCGAAGTGGGTGATGTCGAACCGCACCGTGTCGTCGCCGATGCGGACCGGGCCCTGCAGGTTGCGGAACTTGAAGGGCGGATCGGTCTCGTCGACATCCATGTCGCCGACGACGATGAGGCGCCCCGCGCTGTCGGGATCGGCGATGCGCGCAAACGGCGCTTCGACCTCGAGCCCCGTCCACCGCCACGTCTTCTTCAGCCCTTCCTTCGTCTCGCGAATCTCGTGGCCGCCCGTGGTGCGCGCGTAGGCGAGCGCGGAGTCGCGTTGGCGCGCGGTCAGTGTCTCCGACGGCGACCAGGGCATGGTGACGATGACGGTCCCGTCATGAATGGTGGCGCTGTCGATGACGATGTAGTCGCCGAAGCGCCGATCGGGTGTGCGAACGCGCGGCGTACCCTTGGGGAAGATGCGCCGGTAGTTCCAGACGCCGTCGGAATGGCGGCGCAGGTTGATGAACGGCTTGTGGATGACGAGCTGGCCGATGAGCAGGCGCTTGTCGATGATGTCGCGCGGGTCGTAGGTGATCTCGATCGGCCCCGCGCTCACGAAGAGCGAATCTTCGTCGTCGCGGATCGCGAACGAGTCGACGACGACGCCGGTGACGAGCCCGCCGCTGATGCGCCCGATGTACATCGTGCCGCGCTTGCCGAGCTTCGACGTGACCTGCGCCTGGAGATAGCGGCGCACGTAGTCGCGACCGAGGTCCGTCTGGGTCACCGATAACACAGCGGCCGCCGCGACGACTCCAATGAGGAGCAACGCGGCGGCGCTGATGATGGCGACGAGACGGCGGCGAGACATTGCGAAGGGTCCTCGGGTCCTCAGGGTCCTCAGGGTCCTCGGGGTGCGGGGTGCTCAGGGTTTCGCACCCTGAGGACTCTGAGGACCCTGAGGACCCCGAGGACCCTTAAAACGCCTGCCCTATCGAGAAATGAAACGTCAGCTTCTGAAAGAAGGAATCGTCCCGGCGCGGCGTGAAGGACGCAGGGCACCCCTCGCCGAATCCGTTCGGCAGCGTGTTCCCTGGGCTGACGCACCGGAGGCGGCTGGGGTTTCCGGTGACCTCGTCGCGAACGATCGTGTACGCCGGACCCCGCTGCTGCGCATATCTGTTGTACGCGAGATCGAACCGGATAGGTCCAACGGGCGACGCAATGCGAAGGCCGACGCCCGGCGTCCAGCGGAACTGGTCGAGCCGAACGGTTTCCGCTCTCCGGTTGTAGACCTGCCCGCCGTCAACGAAAAGTGCGAACTGGAGCAGATCCCGAAGGAAGGGCGGCCGCATCCGCAGCTCCACGTTGGCGATGGCCAGGGCGTTCCCGCCCGTTGGTGACGTGCGGATGACGCCGATGGTGTCGTCGGCCACAAAGATCGAATCACCGGAAGGGAGAATCGAGTCGACCCGGGCATCGGTGACCAGGTATACGAGCGGCCCAAGCTCATTTTGCCGGTAGCCCCGGACCGAATTGGGCCCTCCCCCGTACATGCGCTCCTGCGGCGGCACGAAGTCGTCGGCGCCCCGCAGGGTCCCGAGGGCAAGCACGCCGCCGAGCTGCAGCCGGGAAGCGAAGGTGATGCTGGGTGTCAGCCCCTTGTACCAGTTCGCCTCTCCCGTCCACTTGTTGAACCGGAAGTCCGACCCGATGAGCGTCGACGAGTGACGCCACTCCAGGCGCACGATGTCGCCCCGGCGGGGGTCGTACAGATTGTCCGTCCGGTCGCGTGAAAGACTCAACCGCGCCGTCGCGAGCTGCGTGTTCTGCGTGAGCTCGCTGATCGCCTGGAGCTCGCACACGTTGAACACGGCACAGAACACCGCGTCCGCGGCCTGGGTGCGGCCGTACTCGAGCTGATAGGCGAGCGTCAGCGGCGTGCGCGGACGGGTCTCGCGCGTGATCGAGGCGACGCCACCGATCGTCGTCCGACGCAGATACGCGTCGAGCTCCGAGTAGCGCTCGCTGAACAACGTCAGCGAAGGCGCCAGCCGGATACCGAAGAGCAACGGCTGCCGCACCGTCGCTCCGGCGTAGTAGTTCACGGTGTCGCTGAACACGTCGTTGCGCACCTGGGATGCGCAGAGCTGCTCGACCCCGTCGAGCGGATAGCCCACGCCGATCTTGGACAGGCGGGCGTTCACCTCGAGCCGCCGCGCCCCGCCGATGAAGTCGCGATCGACGAAGCGCCCCTGCGTGCGGAAGCAATCGAGCGTCGCCCACCCCGCGCCCACGCGCACCGAGTGCATCGCCGCCTCGCTCAGCAGCACGCGAACGGCGAGCAGCGAGTCGCCCGGCGGCTGAAGGCTGTCCGCCGCAAGTCGTATCTCGACGTGCGCGTACGTCTCGAGCTGGTACAGGTCGCGCTGACTTCGAAACAGGTCCTGCTCGCGGAAGATCTCCCCCACCCGGAGCGAGATCAGCCGCCGGACCTCCGCCTCCGGAATCTCCTGCCGCTTCCCCTCCCTCGGCTGAATGTCGACGTCGATGCTCGCGATGCGCATCACGCGGCCGGGGATGAACTGGAGGTCCACCGTGGCGCGGTCTCGGATCTCGTCCACTTCGTACCCGCTGAGGACTTCCGCGCGCGCGAAGCCCTGGCTGCGGAGGCGCTCGATGATGCCCGCCACGCGGCGCTGGAGCTCCTGCCGATCGAAGCGGCCGCCGCGCATCTGCTCCAGGTCTCGCGCCATGCGGGGGCCATCGCGTACCGTGTCGAGACCGCTCACGCGCAGCGTGTCGATCAGAACCGGTGGGCCCTCGACGATGTTGAAGTCGATGTCGACGCGCCCCGGATCCTCGGTCGTGACGACGGTGTCGACCGTCGCCTTGTAGAAGCCCCGCTGGCGATAGAAGAGCCGCAGGCGAAGGACGTCGCGCTCGAATTCGACGCGATCCAGACAGCGCTGCGCCCCGAAGAAGAGGCCGACGCGGCGCCAGAAGCTGGACGGCGTCGTCGCGATGGCCGCCTCCAGCTCATCGTCGGGGAACGTCGCGTTGCCGTGGAACTCGATGTCGTCGACCCGAACGTCGCCGGGGTCGCACTCGAGATCCTGCGCGCCCGCCGCGGCCGGCACTGCGAGAACGAGGGCGACCGCCAGTGGCGCGACATGTCGCGTGACCCGCCAGCTCACCGGGGCGCGGACGTCCCGGGCCGTTTTTGCCGAGTGCGCCTCACGATGGCGCCGCGCTCGTCGAGCTGCGGAATGCTCTTCTCGCGCGCAATGGGCGTGCGCTGCAGCATCATCCGCGCGAGATAAAAGGCCGCGAGCCCCGCTCCCACCGCGATTCCCGCCGCCGTGAGCGTCTCACGCGCCTCGAGCTCGCGGCGAAAGTAGTAGACGGAGGGAGGAACGAGGCGGGAGCCGGTGTCAGGCTTCATCGTGGCGATTGGAGTGATAAGGCCGAACGAGGAACGAGGAATGAGGAAGTGGCCAGGATAGATTGTGCGTCGAACCTCGAATAGCCTCTTCCTCGTTCCTCGTTCCTCGTTCTACACAGTGTGAACCAGAATTGTCCCCGGTCCCCGTTGCTTCGCCCGCCGCTTGACGTCCGCGGCGAGTGAGCCGATCTGACCGATGGACGTGAAACGGTCGGGCTGCACCAGCAGGATCGCTACTGATAGACGAGCGATCGGGAATTCTCTTGCACGGCCGTCGCGGTCGATCCCCATGAAGTGGCCCCGGCGCACCGCATCTTCACCCACCGCGTGAGCCGCGACCTCCACGAAGCGGCTCGCGGTCTCACGCCCGATCGCCTCGGCGCGCTCGGCCACGGTGACGACGATGAAATCATCTCCGCCGATGTGCCCGACGAAGTCGCGCGGCGTGCCGACCGCCAGCACCGCGGCCCGAACCGCGGCTCCCATCTCACGAATGACCGTGTCCGCCGCGGTGAAGCCAAAGGTGTCGGCGAACGGCTTGAAGTTGTCGAGATCGATGTAGCATACCGCGAATGCTTCGTTCTGCTGCGCGCGCCGCGTGATCTCTTCCTCGATCGCCGTGCCCCCCGGAAGCCCGCTCGTCGGGTTGCGATCGCCTTCGCGCCGGACGATGCGCAGGAGCGCGACGACGCGCGCGCGAAGCTCCCGCGGATCGAACGGCTTCGCCAGATAGTCATCCGCGCCCGCCTCGAACCCGGCGACCTTGTGGTCGACGTCGCCTTGCGCGGTCAACATGAGAACCGGAATTCGAGCGGTGAACGGGTTACGCTTGACTGCACGGCACACCTCGAAGCCCGACATGCCGGGCATCACGAGATCGAGCACGAGCAGGTCCGGCTCCCGCTGCTGAATGGATGCGAGAGCCGTCACGCCATCTGCGGCGAGCGCCACCTCGTGTCCCGCTGACTCGAGGATGTCGCGCACCACGAGGCGCATGTCCTCGTTATCGTCCACGAACAGCAGGTAACTCACGATTGACGCTGCGCTTAGGGCGCGATAAGGTTCACCGGCGCGGACGCCCGTGTCAACGGTACGCGATCGTGCATCCCCCGATAACGATCCGACCCATGCGCCGACTTCTCCCCGCGCTGCTCCTTTTCATCGTCATCGGCTGTCGCGGCGGCGACTCCGCGCCGCAACGCCGGACGCTGATCGATTCCCGGGATACGTACGACCCAAGGACGCTCGATCCGGCCCTCGCCACCGATGTGCCGAGCGGACGCGCGGTCGCCTATGTCTTCGATGGGCTCACCCGATTTACCCCCGACGCTCGCCTGGAGCCGGCGCTCGCCGAGCGCTGGGACGTGTCTCCGGATGGGAAAGTATACACGTTCCATCTGCGTCGGGGCGTGCGCTTTCACGACGGAACGCCATTCGTCGCGCGCCATGTCGTCAGCAGCTTCCATCGTGTGCTCGACCCGACGACGAAGAGCACCGGGCCATGGGTGCTGTACCCGATCGACGGCGCGCGCGAGTTCGCCGACCGGCGGGACCGGTCCATTCGCGGCATCGTGGCTCCCGACGACTCGACCGTCCGAATCACGCTCAGCCAGCCGCTGTCGATCTTCCTCAAGCTGCTGGCGATGCCGGTCGCGTCGATCGTCCCCGACTCCGTGGGCCCCGACTTTCGCGAGCACCCGGTGGGAACGGGACCCTGGAAGTTCGTCGAGTGGCGCCACGACGACTATCTCCTGTTCGCGAAGAACCCCGATTACTTCGACGGAGCGCCCAGGACCGACTCCCTTCGCGCTCGCATCATTCGCGAGCCGAGCACAGCGGTCGCCGAGTTCGAGGTGGGGAACGTCGATCTGCTGTACGTTCCCGAGGCGGAGACGCGCCGGTGGGAGCAGACCGATGAGCGCAACGCGACCCTCGCCGCCGCCCCTGCCCTGCGTCTCTGGTACATCGGGATCAACACGACGCGTGGACCGCTCCGCGACGTGCGCGTGCGTCAGGCGATCAATCACGCCATCGACGTCGACATCATCCTCGACCGGCTCATTGGGGGACGCGGGCGGCGTGCCGCTGGCGTCATCCCGCCGGTGCTCGACGGCGCCGACACGACGCGCACACCGTACGCGCACGACATCGGCCGCGCGAAGCAGCTGTTGACGCAGGCCGGCTTCCCGAATGGCATCGACATCGAGCTCTGGCACTCGGACAACGAGAGCTTTTCGCGCGTCGCGCAATCGATCCAGAGCTATCTCGCCGAGGCGGACATCCGCGCGAAGCTCGTGCAGCGCGAGGCGGCCGCCATGCGTGCCGCGGCGCGCAACGGCGAGACCGACATGGTGCTGAAGGACTGGTACGCCGACTACCCGGACGCCGAGAATTTTCTCTATCCGCTGCTACACACCACCAACCGCGGACTCGGCGGGAACGTGTCGTTTTACTCGAATCAGGAGTTCGATCGGTTGGTGGACCAGTCGCGCATCGAGCTCGACAGCGCGCGCCGCGTGGAGCTCTACCGTCGCGCCGACTCGATCGCGTTCGCGGACGCACCCATGGCGTTCCTGTTCTTTTACAACGAGCTGTACGCGGTGCAGCCGTGGGTTCGAGGGTTCCAGGTGCCGGTGATCTTCAATGGGCAGCGATGGGTTGAGGCGGAGCTCCGTTGAATAGGGGTCAGGAGTCAGGAGTCAGGAGCCAGGGGGTGTCAGGGTGAAGGTTCCAGGAGACTGCTCGCGCAATTCCTACAACCTCGTCCCTGACACCCCCTGATCCCTGACTCCTGACTCCTGACCCCTATGATCGCTTTCGTTCTCCGACGCCTCCTCCTCGCAATCCCCACGCTGTTCGGCGTTCTCGTCGTCGTCTTTCTCCTGCTGTACATCGCGCCGGGCGATCCGGTGATGGAGATGGTCGGCGAGCGCGCGGATGCCGAGACGATCGCGCGGCTTCGCGCGGAGCTGCGTCTCGACGACCCGGTTCCCCTCCAGTTCGCGCATTACGCCGGCGGCGTCCTCACCGGAGACCTCGGCACCTCGTACATCACCGGCCGGCCGATCACGCGCGACATCCTCGAGCGATTCCCCAAGACCTTGCAGCTCGCGACGGCGGCGATGCTGCTCGCCGCTTCGCTCGGCATCACGATCGGAGTCCTGAGTGCGCGACGACCCGGCAGCGCGTTCGACCGCCTGGCGATGGGCGGTGCGTATCTCGGGATTTCCTTCCCCGTCTACTGGGTGGGGTTGATCCTCATCCTCGTGTTCGCGGTCACGCTGCGCTGGCTGCCGCCGTCCGGCTTCGGGCGCGTCGAGTACCTCGTGCTGCCGGCGCTGGCGTTAGGCACGCGCTCGATCGCCTTTCTCGCTCGCATGACGCGGTCGGCGATGCTGGAAGTGCTCGGCAGCGACTTCATTCGCACCGCGCGCGCCAAGGGGCTGCGCGAGCGTGTGGTGCTCGGGCGCCACGCGCTCCGGAACGCCCTCATCCCCATCATCACGGTGCTCGGCCTCGACTTCGGCAATTACCTCACCGGGAGCATCCTCACCGAGACGATCTTCTCCTGGCCGGGCATCGGGCGCTACGTGGTGAACGCGATCGCGCGGCGCGATCTGCCGGCGATCCAGGGGAGCGTGCTGTTCCTCAGCGTCGTGTTCGTGCTCGTCAACCTCGCCACCGACCTCCTGTACGCGAAGGCGGATCCGCGGGTGCGGTACGATTGAACTGGGGGTCAGAGTCAGGAGTCAGGGGTCAGGGTCAGGGGGTGTGAGGGTCCAGGTTCAAGGAGCTGCGCGAGGCCGTGCCCCTCGAACCTTCACCCGACACCCCCTGACCCCTGACTCCTGACTCTGACCCCCAGTCTCAGACGGAAGCTTCCTCTTTCACGCCAAAGACCGCCATGTGCGACGAATGCCCGGGATTCACCTTCTTCTCCGGGTAAATCCAGTGCACCGCCTGATTCACGGCGATCGCCGCTTCCGAGTAGCCGGTCGCGATGAGCTTGAGCTTCCCCGGATAGGTCGTGATGTCGCCCGCCGCCCAGATCCCCTGGCGGCCGGTCTCCATCGCGCTGTTCACGAGGATCTCGTCCTTCTCGAGATTCAGCCCCCACTCCGCCATCGTGCCCAGGTCGCTGACGAAGCCGAGCATGGGAAGAATCGCGTCGCAGTTCATGGCGACGGTCGTCTTCGCCTTGATGTCCTTGAGCACCACGCCGGAGAGATTCTCGCCGTTGCCGGTGATGTCGTGCAGCTCGTGGAAGGTGAGCATCCGCGCGCGTCCCTCGGCGCAGGCTGCGCGAATCTCTTCGACCGTCGCCGCATGCGCGCGAAACCGGTCGCTGCGGTGGGCCAGCGTCACCGACGAGGCGCGATCGAGCAGCTGATGCGCCCAGTCGAACGCCGAGTCGCCGCCGCCGATGATGAGCACCTGCTTGCCCCGGAATCGCTCGGGGTCGAGCACGCGGTCGTGAATTCCCTTCCCGTACCACGGCTCGGCGCATGGCTGTGGCAGCCGGCGCGGTGAGAACGCCCCGATACCGGCGGCGATCACGATGGCCCTGGTCGGAAACCGGTCCGTTTCGGTGACCAGCGTGAAGGTCCCGCCGTCCTCCTCGAGGGAGACGACGCGCTGATCGAAATGCATGGGCGCGCCGAACTGCTTCGCCTGCTCGAGCTGCCCCGCCACGAGGTCCTTCGCGAGCACCCGAGGAAACCCCGCGACGTCGAAGATGTACTTCTCAGGGTAGAGGGCGGTCAGCTGGCCGCCTGGCTCCGAGAGCGCGTCGATGATCTGGGCGGAGACGCCTCGCATCCCCGCGTAGAAAAGGGCGAAGAGGCCCGTGGGGCCGGCGCCAAGAATCGTAATGTCCTTAGGTTCGTGCTGCATGCGTTAACGATCACCAGCGGTGATTCCGAGGGCAAGGCTGGGAAGGACGGCAGAGACGCCAGATGTCGGAATTCAGATTTTCAGAATTCAGACGGTCGTCGATCAGCCGCAAGCCGTTACTGAATTCTGAATGCTGTACTCTGACATCTGACGTCTTCGCCGGTCCTCAATTCTGATATCCGACGTCTCTGCCGTTATGGAATCTTCGGGCCAAGACCACATTCTGGATTACGCCGGCTCCTTCCGCCTCCTCCGAAAGGTCGCGGACGGCGGCATGGCGACCGTCTACGAGGCCGAGCAGCTCGGACCGGCCGGGTTCGCGAAGCGGGTCGCGCTCAAGGTGATCCACCCGCAGTACGCGTCGGAACGCCACTGGCTGCAGCTCTTCATCGACGAGGCCAAGCTCTCCGCCAACCTCGCCCACGGCAACATCGTGCAGATCTACCAGCTCGGCGAAGTCGATGGCCAGTACTACATGGCGATGGAGTACATCCAGGGCCCGACACTGCGCTCGATCATCGATCGACATGCGGAGCTCCAGCAGGCGATGCCGCTGCCGATCGCGGCGTACATCGCCTCACGCGTGTGTCGCGCGCTCGACTACGCGCACAACTTCGTGGCGCCGGGCGGGCAGCGGCTGGACGTGGTGCACCGCGACGTCTCCCCGGGAAACATCATGGCGTCGTGGGACGGTCACATCAAACTGGCCGACTTCGGCATCGCGAAGGCGCGCACCTCCTTCGATCCCGCCGCCGAACGCCACATTCTCATGGGGAAGAAGCACTACATGTCCCCGGAGCAGGCGCTGGCGCTCGCCGTGGACGCGCGCTCCGACGTCTTCACGTTAGGCGTCGTGCTCTACGAGATGCTCACCCTCGAGCCGCTGTTCAAGGAGGACATCACCGATCTCCTCCTCGATGAGGTGACGGTGCATCCCCTGCCGAGCGTGCGGTCCCGCGTGCCGCAGCTTCCCGGTGAAATCGAGGAGATTCTGACGCGTGCGCTCGCGCGTGACCCCAACCGCCGCCCCACCGCCGCGGCGATGGGCCACGCGCTCGATCGATGGATCGAGCGCCAGCGCCCGGTGGCGACCCCCGATCGCCTGCAGGACCACCTCGCGACGATCTTCCCCACCGCGCACAAGCGGATCTCGGGCTCGTCGGCCAAGGCGGAGACGCCGACGAAGTTCTCGAACTTCAAGCGCGGGTTGAGGCGGCCGAGGAAGCCCGGGTTGTTGTCGAGGCTCTTCGGGCTCTAGCTCTTCGCGCCACGAGCCCTGACTGCATCACCACAGAGGCACAGAGGCACAGAGAACCGCCAACCGCACAGACCCTTTTGCAGTTGGCCGTACTCTGTGCCCGCTGTGCCTCTGTGGTGATGCAGTCAGGGCTCGTGGCGGAAAAACTCAGTTCGCCTTAACGTCTGCCCATGAAGATCTACACCAAGACGGGCGACAAGGGCGACACGGGCCTGTTCGGCGGCGGCCGGGTTCCGAAGAATCACCCGCGTGTCGAAGCGTACGGTGACATCGACGAGCTGAACGCCATCCTCGGCATGGCCCGCTCGGTGGAGATGATGCCGCGCATCGATGAGGTCCTCGTGCCCGTTCAGCGCGATCTCTTTTCCCTCGGCGCGCTCCTCGCCACGCCGCACCCGGAGAAGGTGAAGCAGCAGCTCGAGAAGGCGCGCATCGATGATGCACGCATTGCCGAGCTCGAGCGCGCGATCGACGAGGGCGAGGCGGAGCTCGAGCCGCTCGAAGCGTTCATCCTCCCCGGCGGAACGCCCAAGGCATCCGCGCTGCACGTCGCGCGCACCGTGTGCCGCCGCGCCGAGCGCCGCGTGATCGCGCTCGCCGCGGATGTCGATGTCCCCCCGATCGTGGTCATCTATCTCAACCGCCTTTCGGACCTGCTGTTCGTTCTGTCGCGCGTCGCGAACCGGCGGGCGGGAGCGGGGGAGGTGACTTGGTGAAGGCGCTGGAGGCCCTAAAGGCGCTGAAAGCGCTGAAGGCGCTGGAAGCGCTGAAAGCGCTGAGAGCGCACGTCAGCGCCTCCAGCGCCTTTAGGGCCTTCAGCGCCTCTTAAGCATGCATTCCATCTCTCTGCCCACCTACGACGTCCTGGTCAAGCACGGCGGCCTCGCCGGCGTCGCCGACATCGCTCGCGCGGCCACGCGCGCCAATCGTTATGCGGTGATCACCGACAGCAACGTCGTCCGGCTGCACGGGGAGCGGGTCGTGACGGCGCTCGGGTCGGTGGGGACGAGAACGTTCACGGTGCCGGCGGGGGAGGCATCGAAGACACGCGAGACGTGGGCTCGGCTCACCGATGAGCTCCTCGAGGGCGGCTTCGGGCGTGACTCGGCGATCGTCGCCGTGGGCGGAGGCGTCGTCGGTGATCTCGCGGGCTTCGTCGCCGCGACGTTCATGCGCGGGATCAAGTACGTGCAGGTGCCGACCTCGCTGATCGCGATGATCGATGCATCCGTCGGCGGGAAGACCGCCGTCGACACGCCGCGCGGGAAGAATCTGGTCGGCGCATTTCACCAGCCCGCGGCGGTGCTCGCGGATCCGGCCGTGCTCGGGACCCTTCCACCGGAGCACTTTCGCTCCGGACTCGCCGAGGCGTTGAAGCATGGGATCATCGCCGACGGGATGTATCTCGAGCGAACGATCGCGGACGCGCCGATGCTTCTCGACGCGGCGGCCCGCCGCGCCGACGCCACCGAGGCACTCGTCGCGCGCAGCATCGAGATCAAGGCGGAAATCGTGCGACGCGACGAACGGGAGCAGGGCCTTCGCCAGGTTCTGAACTTCGGCCACACGATCGGACACGCCATCGAGGCGGCGTCGGGCTACAGCCTGCTCCATGGTGATTGCGTCGCCGTCGGAATGGTGTACGAGGCGACGATGGCGGTGAAGACGGGCGTGGCGGGCCCCGGAACCGCCCGCGACGTGCGGCGCGCGGTCGAGCGCGTTGGTCTGCCGACGGCGCTCCCCCCGAATGTGACCATCGATCGCCTGATCGCCCTGATCCGCGCGGACAAGAAGGTCCGGTCTGGAGCGCTCCGGTTTGCGCTCCCCCGCGAGATCGGTGCGATGGCCAGCGGGGATGGGACCTGGTCCGTTCCGGTGGACGAGTCGATCGTTCGCGCGGTTCTGGCCGCCTGACCCCAACCGAGCGATTGGTCCAGGAAGGGGGCACCCAACTTGCCAGAACCGCGTTCGTTCGCTCCATCGGAGCGCTAACCCTCGGAGGCATAATGTCTTCGTTCTCGACGTACATCATCGGTTTCATCATTCTCGTTATCGGTCTGGCGCTGGCGGCGTACCTGCTCAACGTCCCGGCGATGTGGATCGCCGTGGGAGTGGTGGTCCTGATCGGGATCGGCGTGCTCATGGCGACCAGCCGGACGAAGCCGCGGGATCCACCGGTGGCGTAGGGGCCGGAGGAGCTAGGAGTCAGGAGTCAGGGGTCAGGGGTCAGGGGTGGAAAGGCAAACGGCGGCGCCTTCGCGCCGCCGTTTGCTCATCTGATGGCGCGTCTGCCGCGAAGCGGCGACGCGCCTTTCCGCCCCTGACGCCTGACTCCTGACTCCTGACCCCTAACCTTTAATCCTCCAAAAAGCCAGTTAACAACTCCACAGTTGACCTTTTGCTGCAACCGCTATTATCCTGCGCCTCCCCGACAGAGCAATGCTTGCACGACGGCCGACGACTGGCCCACACCATCACCTTCCATGTAAGGGGTGTGTATGCAGCATGTGACGGAGAGCAGGTCCAAAGGTTACTTCCGTTCCTCTCCCTCCACCGCATTCGACCAATACCTACAGGACATTCAAAAACTTCCTCTCATCGAGGACCCCGAAGAAGAGCGGCGACTCGCCCGCCGCGCGCAGAAGGGTGACGAGAAAGCCGCCGAGCGGCTCGTCACGGCGAACCTCAGATTCGTCATCTCGTACGTCAAGAAGTACCAGGGTCACGGCCTCGACCTCTCCGAGCTCGTAGCCATCGGCAACGAAGGACTCCTCAAGGCCGTCAAGAAGTTCGATCCCGACCAGGGCGTGAAATTCATCTCCTACGCCGTGTGGTGGGTTCGTCAGGCAGTGCTCAAGGCGCTCGCCGAGCAGACCCGATCCGTCCGCATCCCCCTCAATCAAAATTCGCAGCTCATCAAGCTCGCGCGCGCCGAGACGGTGCTCGCGCAGGTGCTGAAGCGCGATCCGACCGACGACGAGATCGGCCGGCTGATCGAGGAGACGCCCGACCAGGTGCGGGCCGCGCGGCAGATGTCCGCCACCGAAGTCTCGCTCGATGCACCGATCGATCGCTCCGACCGCGAAGCCTCGACGCTCGGTGAGCGCTTCGTGGGCGTCGACGGCCGCGACATCGAGGACGTCACCGACTTCAAGCTGATGCGCGAGTTCATCGACCGCGTCTTCACCAAGTACCTCACGCCCCGTGAGCGGAAGATCCTCTACCTGTACTACGGGCTCGAGGAAGGCTCCGAGGCCATGACCCTGGAAAAGATCGGCGCGCTCATGGGCGTCACACGCGAGCGCATCCGTCAGATTCGCGAGCGTGCCTTCGAGAAGCTGCGCGAGTCACCCGATGGGCGGGCGCTGGCCGGGTTCTGGAATTTCGCCTGACCGGTCGTCAGCCTGACGAGAGGCGGGGGCTCGGCGAGTGCCGGGCCCCCGCTCTCGCATCGGGCCCGTGCGCGTTATGTTAGGCTCCGTGAGCTCCGAGCTGAACGCGGCGGCGAAGCCAAGCGTCCTGGTCATCGACGATGAGTCGACGATACGCGCCGCGCTGCGCCGATTCTTCAAGCGGCGCGACTGGATCTTCGACGAAGCCGAGGACGGCGCGCGCGGCCTGGAGAAGCTCCTCGCCCCGGGCGCGGAGTACACGGCCGTCATCTCCGATCTGCGAATGCCGGGCATGTCCGGGATGGCGCTGCACGATGAGCTGGCCGCGCGCCGGCCCGAGCTGCTCGACCGCCTCGTCTTCTCGACGGGCGACGTCGCGTCCAAGGATGCCGCCGAGTTTGTGCGGCGCACCCGGTGCATCATCCTCGAGAAGCCGTTCGAGCTGAGCAAGCTGACCGAGACGCTGGAACGCATCCGCGCCGCGGCGCCCCCGAGCCCCTGAGCGACACCAGACTCCCTCTGCTGGTCAACGCCTCCGCCCCCCGAGCGCGCGAGGTGATCGAAGCCGTGCGCAAGGGTGGACTGCCGATCGACGTCCGCGAGCTGCCGGCCGACCAGCTCGGAGCGACCATCGAGCGCCTCGCCAGCGAAGGCGTTAGGCGCGTCGCAGTGGCCGGTGGAGACGGGACCATCGCGATCGCCGCCGCGCGTGCGTCGAAGCTCTCGATCGAGCTCGCCGTCATCCCTGGCGGAACGCTCAACCATCTCGCCAGCGACCTCGGTATTCCTGACGCGCTCGAGGAGGCGCTGCGACTCGCGTACACCGGCGAGGCCCGGCCGACCGATGCGGGCTCGGTCAACGGGCACCTCTTCCTCAATACGAGCTCCGTCGGCAGCTACGTCACCTTCGTTCGCCTCCGGGAGCGCCTGGAGCGATTCCTCGGGTATCGGCTCGCGAGCATCGTGGCGGCCATTCGCCTGCTACTCCGCCCGCGTGCCTTCACCGTCGAGGTCGAGATCGACGGGAAGATGCGCTCCGACATCACCCCGCTCGTGTTCATCGGTGTCGGGGAGCGCGAGCTGAAGCTTCCGACGCTCGGTGGGCGTGCGAAAGACGGGCGACGGGGCTTGCATCTCATGATCGTCCGTGGCCGGTCGCGCGCGCGCCTCGCCGCATTG
>JAICOJ010000086.1 GCA_025930755.1 Gemmatimonadaceae bacterium | reverse complement strand
GGCCTGGGCGCCTTGGGCGCCGTCGTGGCCGGGGGAATCGCGGCGGGCGCCGGCATCGGTGGCTTCGGATGGATGATGATACAGTCCGCCCGTTTCATCATCGACGGGAATCCGCGCGCCGTCGTCGGGCATGTCACGGGGCACGATGGTCAGCCCCTCGCCGTGCGTCGCCTGCACCTCAAGCACACGCGGTGGCAGCTCGATGACGCGGGCGGCGAGCACCGGCTCGCGATCGGCTTCAAGCGCGGCACGATCGTTCTCACCGGCGAGGAAGCCCGCCGTCAGGCCGGCACCTTGATCGTCCACGCCAACCGCCGCGGTGGAAACCGTTCCCAGGTCCAGAGCGCCGTGGAGCGCGTGCAGGAGGCCGGGAGCGCCGAAGCCCTCGTTGCGGGAATGGCGACCAGGAACCAGCCGCTGCCGGTGTGGAAAAAGGAGAGCCAGGTTCGCAACGTCGATGCCTTCGGCATGAGTCCGGAGCGACGCCTCGCGTTCGAGATGGCGCTGCACGAGGAGCAGGAGCGTCGGGCGCTCCAGGGCGAGCTGCTCGCGCTCGAGCAGGCCTGGCGCGAGGCCGAGGACATCGCGAAGATCGCCGACAACCTGCTCGTCCCGGAGACCGACGAGGAGTGGCTGCGCAAGCAGCGCGGTGAGGAGTGAACGGGATCGCGCGGTGCCTAACGTCGATCCTCGTCATCACCGCCTGTCGTGACGAGCCGGATCGGGCGCGGGCGGAATATTCCGACACTCTCGCCCCCATCGGTACCGGCACCGAGCTCCTGCTCACACGGGAGCGCCTCGCGCTGATCGATGACTGGATTCGCGCCTCGATCGCCCGCGAGGGGACGGTGCCCGCCTCGCTCGACGAGGTTCGCCCGCCGGAGGCCGACGCGGCCCATTACGCTCCGCTCGAGCGATTCCTGCGCGATGGGTGGGGAAGGGCGATCGAGTACACGCCTGGGACCGCCTCGTACGAGCTGCGGTCGGTCGGGGCGGACGGCATTGTGGGAACCGCGGACGATGTGACGAGACGGCAGAGGTAGTGGAGGGTGTCGAGGTCGTCGAGGTGATCGAGGAGGGCCAACGGTGTTCCTCGTCGATCACCGTGGCACCATTCCCGTGACGCCCCCCGACACGATGAACGCCATCACCGCCGCGCTATCGACGGCGAGCGGTGTCACCCGCTCGCTGGGCACGAGTAGCAGATTACCGGCGAAGTTGTAGGACTGCGGAAAGTAGACGGCGACGTGCTCGTCGATTCCCAGGTGATCGAGGGCGCTCATCGTCACGAAGCCCAACGCCTTGGCGCCTCCGTCCGGTGTCACGGCGACGATCACCGGGGTGTCGAAACGCCGCTTCTCACCCACGAAGGCGTCGAGGAGATCCTTCGTCGACGTGTAGAGCAGCCGGATGAACGGCAGCTTCCTCATCACCCGCTCCAGGAGGGAGACGAGGCTGATCGCGAGCAGGTTGGACGCGAGGAAGCCCACGAGCGTGATCACCACCAGAGTCAGCACGAACCCGAGGCCCGGAATGGGAAGCCCCAGGAGCCCGTCGATGCTGCGGAAGATCCACACGCAGACGTAGACCGTTATCGCCACCGGCGCGATCACGACGAGGCCGCGAAGGAAGTACTGGGCGAGGCGTTTCATGGATGCCTGACGATGTAGGTAGGGGGGTCAACGGAGGGGAGGCCGGGGACCCGTCTTGTCAGCGACCGTGTCAACGGTAAGTTAGGGCTCCCGGTCAGCCGGGATAGCTGAGCCTGGACCCTTGCCGGGCAGCTGGTCCTGTGCCTGGCCTCAACCACAGGAGTTGCCGATGCGCCTGTCTTCGTTTCTCTCGGTTACGTCCGCGCTCTTGGTGTTGGCGTCGTGTTACGAAAAGGATCTCGAGGGCCCGGAGCCCGTAAGCCAATTCTCGATCGCCACGTCAGTGCCGACGATGACCTTGCGCCCCGACAGCGTCACGAGCTTCACCGTCACGGTACGAAACGAAACGAGAAATCAAGCCGTGTCGCCCATCGGCTCGTTCGCCGAGAGCGACGCCCCGTCCATCGTGAGAGTCGAAACGACGGCCAGGCCGGACAGCTTTCGAGTCACGGCGATCACCGGGGGAACGGCGCGGATCATCGTCGGCTACACGGGCACGACGGGAAGCGCCCGCGATACGATCCTCGTCACGGCGACCCCGCGTCCCGTCGCAACGGTCTCCCTGACACCTGACTCCACCGGTGTGTTCGTCGGGGCGACCACGACGCTGCGTGCCGCACTGCTCGATGCGGCCGGCGACACGATCCGCCAGCGCACAGCCACGTTCAGCAGTGTCGACACGACGATCGCGACCGTGAGCTCGGCCGGCGTCGTCACGGGAGTTCGCGTGGGAACCGCGACGATCGTCGCGACGCGCGAGGAGAAGGCGGATACCTCCAGGGTGACCGTCACGCTTCGCCCAGTGAACACCGTGACCGTTGCTCCCGCAGACACGACGGTCCGCGTAGGCAACAACGTGCAATTGACGGCCACGCTCCGTGCCGCCAACAACTCGGTGCTCACCGGCCGGACGGTGACCTGGGCGAGCTCGGATACGACCATTGCAACCGTGAACGGGACCGGCCGCGTGACCGGCGTAGCGGCGAGCGCTCAGTTCGTCACGATCACCGCGACGTCAGAGGGCCGGAGCGGAAGCGCGAGGGTCATCGTCATACCGTAAGCCGTAGAGGAACGAGGAACGAGGAACGAGGAAGTGGCTGGGACGCTCCTGCGCGCAGGACTCAACTGCCACTTCCTCGTTCCTCGTTCCTACTTGATCTCGATTGGCACCCACGCCTCACGATCGTCCCACTTGAGACGGAGCACCGCGCCTGCCTCCATCGGCTCCAGGGCGAGCGTGAATTGCTCTTCCGTCGCCGCCAGTGGCTCATGGTGCATTCCGACGCGAACGAGGTCCTGCGCCGGATCGTAGATCGTGCCCCACTGCCCCGTCTGCTTGTTGATGATGAGCGTCCACTCCTCGGGCGTCGGGATCGTCCAGAGCGTGTAGCTTCCCGCCGGGACGGCTGCGCCGCCGATGACGAGATCCTTGTCGGTGTGAAAGTGCGTCGCCTCGTTCGCGCCCGTTCGCCAGACCTCTCCCCACGGAACCATCGCGCCAAAGACGACCCGCCCGCGCTTCGTGGGCCGTGAGTACGTGATGGTGAAGCTCGCGCCGGCGATGCTCGTCCGTAGCGTGTCTCGCGGCGAGAGCTGAGGAATCGCCGGCATCATCGCGATCGGTGTGAGATCCGTCATCGGCCCGCGCGTCACGACGACCTTGAACGTCGAGCCGAGAGCGTGTGCGCCGAGGATGCGCCCGGCCGCATCGACGTGCGCGTACATCGTCCCGAAGGGGGCGACGATCCTCATCGTGTCAGCATTGACGCGAACGACGCTGACCGCATCGGTGCGCTGAGCTCCCACGGCCCACGTCGGGATCTGGACGCTGTCGACGCCGGAGCGGGCGAGGTAGCGGGTGAGAATCGCATACGACGCGTACGATTGCCCGAGGAGGGGCACCGTCCCGCGAGGCGCAGGAATCCGGCGCGTGACCGTGCTGTCGTTCCGTCTCGTCTCCATCACGATCGTATCGCCGGTGAGCGTGATGCTCGCGGTCTGCAAGGGCGGGCTTGCCGGTGTGTCGGTCGGCCGGCGCGTGGAGAACTCGAGGCGCGCGGGGTTTCCCTCATCGTCGAAGGTGATCGCGTAGGGGCGTCTCACCGTCTCGCGCAGCCGCGTCACGACCTCCCCATCGATCCGCCCACGCCCGAACCGGAACCGCTCGGCCGCAATGGTGTCGCGGCCGAGTGTGACGATGAAGCTGCCCTGGTCGGCCATCGCCGCGGCTGCGAGCGATGGCGAGTCCACCTCACGAGGGCTGGAAGCGCAGCCGATCGCGAGCGGAACGAGCACGACATGGGTAAGGCGCATGAATCGAAGGGCGCAGGGAACGGTACGGCCGAGTGCTCGTGTACGATGACCGGTGGTGCACCTGGTCGCCAGCGTCACTTGCCCTTCCCGTGACGCCGGGCATGCCGATTGCCGCTCAGCGGCAGCAAGGAGGGTCGGGTGGCGACACGAGTGAAGCCGTACGCCGAAAGCGCCGCGTCCTACATCCCGGAGCGCCCAACGCTGGAGAAGGTCCGTACCGCCTCCAAGGGGTGCAAGGCGTGCTGGCTCTGGACGCTCGGCACGCAGACCGTGTTCGGCGAAGGCCCTCCGCGGGCCGACGTCATGTTCGTCGGCGAGCAGCCCGGCGATTCGGAGGACAAGGCCGGCCGTCCCTTCGTGGGTCCGGCGGGGAAGCTGCTCGACCGCGCGCTGGACGAAGCGGGCATCGATCGCGAGACGGTCTACGTCACCAACGCCGTGAAGCACTTCAAGTGGGAGCGGACCGAGCGGAGCACGCGGCGCATCCACAAGAAGCCTAACGACGCCGAGATCCGTGCCTGTCGCCCATGGCTCGATTCGGAGATCGCCCTCGTGCGCCCGCGCGTCATCGTCACGCTGGGGGCCACCGCGTCTCAGGCGCTGCTGGGTAAGCAGTTTCGCGTGACGAAGGACCGCGGGAAGCCCATCGCCTCGCCGCTCGCGGAAGCCATCTTCGCGACGGTTCATCCGTCATCCGTACTGCGCGCCCCCGATCCGGCCGCGCGCGCGCGGGCCGAGAAGGAGCTCATCGCCGATCTCACCAAGGTTGCTCGACACCTTCAGGCGCAGGCCCGGCAACCGGGGCAACGTGGCCCGCGGACGACTACGACGCGTACCGAGAGGCGCGCGCCGAAGACACCGAGGGAGAGAGCCGGATCGCGTGAGCTGCCGATGGCGGCCCGCGGCCGGCGTGGCGGTTAGATACTCCGCAACAACCAGTACAACAGGAGGAAAATCAGGACGGTGGTGAAGCAGCCACCGCCGAGCTTCTTCGCGCCCCAGCCGGCGCCGAGCGCGGCGAAGAGTCGATTCATGTCGATAGAGCCTGGTTCGAGGTTGTCGGTGTCCATGCGCAGGGATCGTACCGGGGAGGGCCTCAGGGTCCTCGGGGTCCTCAGGGCGTGCATTGAGTGCCCGTCCACAGCGAGGCATCTTCCACGTTCCCCGGGGACGCGATGACCCCGAGGACCCCGACGACCCCGAGGACCCTGCGACCGTTGACCACCTCCGCATTCACGCGCCGCGCCCTCGCGCACCTCCGCAAGTCGGACGAGCGCATTGCGCGCGTCATCGAACAGGTCGGGCCCTGTCGCTTCACGCGCCGCGTCGAGGGGACGCACCTCGATGCGCTCCTGCGCGCGATCGTCTACCAGCAGCTCTCGGGGAAAGCCGCCTCGACGATTCTCGGACGCGTGCTCGCCATCTACGGCAACCGATATCCGACCCCGGCCGAGCTGCTCGCGACCCCAGAGGAGCAGCTGCGAGCGGCGGGTCTGTCGCGCCAGAAGCTGAGCTACATACGCGATCTCGCGCGCCACGTCGAAGAGGGGCTGCTGCCCGTCGACCGACTCGATGCGCTCGACGACGCCGAGATCATCGCCGCGCTCACGGCGGTGAAGGGCATAGGACGATGGAGCGCGCAGATGTTCCTCATGTTCCGGCTCGGGCGGCCGGACGTGCTACCCGAGCTCGACCTCGGGATTCGGAAGGGACTGCAGCGAGCATATCGCATGCGAAAGCTGCCCACACCCAGGCGCGTGCAAGCCATCGGCGCTCGGTGGTCGCCATATTCCACCTATGCCTGCTGGTATCTCTGGCGGTCGCTCGACGGAGACGCGAACCTCGCCGACTGAGTCGGCCACGGACCGCTTCGACCTCTTCGCGGTCGCTGCACCGGGACTGGAGCCGCTCGTCGAGCGCGAGCTCCGCGCCCTCGGGATCGAGGATGCTCACGCCGACGCCGGTGGAGTCGCGTTCACCGGGGGACGCGAGGCGATCTACCGCGCGAACCTGCATCTCAGAACGGCGACCCGCGTGATCGCGCGGGTCGCCGAGTTTGGCGCGAGGGGATTTCCGGAGCTCGTGCGGCACGCGAAGCGGCAGCCCTGGGAGCGGTACCTCGCCCCCGCCCGACCGATTCACATTCGAGTCACCTGCAAGAAGTCGCGGCTCTACCACTCCGACGCGGTCGCGGAGCGTGTGGGCGACGCGATCGCGAAGCGATTGGGTGTCGGTGGGATCGTCACCGTCAAGGGTGGCGAGGACGAGGACGCGACGGCCCAGCTCGTGATCGTCCGGATGGCGCACGACGAATGCGTACTGAGCGTCGACACGTCGGGTGAGCTGCTTCACCGTCGGGGCTATCGTGAGGCGACCGCGAAAGCCCCCGTGCGCGAGACACTGGCGGCCGCCCTCCTGCTCGCCGCGGAGTGGCGTGTCGACGCGCCGCTGCTCGATCCGTTCTGCGGATCGGGGACGATCGCGATCGAGGCCGCGTTACTCGCGCGTCGTATCGCGCCGGGGCTCCAACGTCGCTTCGCGTTCATGGACTGGCCCGACTTCGACAGCGCGCTCTGGCGTCACGTCCACGACGAGGCCGCACGCGCGGCGCTTCCCGGCGCGCCATCGCCGATTCAGGCGTCTGATCGGGATGCGGGCGCCATCGAGGCCGCGCGCGCAAACGCCGCCCGCGCTGGCGTCGCCGATGACATCACCTTCGAGAAGCGCGCGCTCTCGGCGATCGAGCCCCCGGCCGGACCGGGGTGGGTGTGTACGAATCCTCCCTACGGTGTCCGGGTGAGCGAGCGCGCGGAGCTGCGGAATCTCTACGCGCAGTTCGGCAAGGTGATGCGAGCGAAGTGTCCCGGCTGGACGGTCGCGATGTACTCGGCCGACGCGAGACTCGAGAAGGCGTCGCGCCTCCCGGTGCGTCCCGTGCTGGGCACGGTGAACGGGGGAATCCCGGTGCGAGTCGTCAGGGGGGTCGTTGCGGGTTAGGATCAACTGCGAACTGCGAACTGCGAACAAACCTGGAGCCGTTCAGGTGTTCAGCTCGCAGTTCGCAGTTCGCAGTTTGCCCTTCAGCATCCCCGGGCGACGCGATTCCACCATCGCGCGATGCGCTCTCCCGCCAGATGGATCAGCACCGCGATCGTAAAGAAGCGCGCGGCACGGCCGGCGCCTAACGCCAGCGCGAAGACCGGGAAGGGGATCCCGAAGGCACCCGCGGAGACGGAGACCAGCTTCGACGGGAACGGCGAGACGGAGCTGATGACGACCAGCATCCAGCCATGTCTGGCGAACAGCGTCTTCAACGTCGCGAGCTCGCCTGGGTCGATCCCGAAGAAACCAAGCACGGGGGCGACCACTTCCTGAAACGCGTAGGCCCCGGCCGTGTACGCGACGATCCCGCCGAGCGTCGAGCCCGCGAGCGCCCAGAGGGCGAGGCGATAGACCCGTCGCGGATCGGCGAGGCCGAACGGGATGAGCAACGCATCGGCGGGACCCGGCATCGCCGAGCCCTGTGCGAACGTCCACCCCGCTGTCGCCGGGCCCGACCATCCGGACTCTGCCCACCGATGCAGGGCGGACAGAATGCGACATGCGCGCCCCCGGAGCCCCCCGAGCGGTGCTGCGGGAGGCGGCGGCGGAAGCGTCACTTGTCGAGGTGGCGACGTGGTGGCCACGGATCAGGCTCGGGGGCGCGTACCCTCTTGAAACACCGGAGAGGGTACCTGGCGTTCCGTCCGTCCGGCGCCGTCGGCGCGATCGGCCACCGGAGTCGCCGGGATGCGCGGTTGCTCGACGTTCGCCGGCAGCGACAGCCGGAAGGTGCTGCCTTCACCCGGCACCGATTCGACCTCCAGCTTCCCGTTCAGCAGCGTGGCGAGCCGGCTCGAGATGGGCAGTCCGAGCCCCGTGCCCTGCTCGTTATGCGTCTTCTGCAGCTGCACGAACTCGTCGAAAATCTTGGGGATGTCCTCCGCCGCGATCCCGACGCCGTGATCGGTGACGTCGATCTGCACTCCGCCCTCGTCGATTGCGCGGTAGACGACCCGGATCGGATTCCCGTTGCCGAACTTGATCGCGTTCGAGAGCAGATTCAGGAGAATCTGACGCACGCGCCGCGGATCGCTGACGATCTTCCGCGGGTCTCCCTCGACGACGAGCGAGAGCTCCGACCGCCGTTCGTCCGCCAGCGGCCGCACGGTGACGAACAGGTCCTCGATGAGCGTCGGGAAGGGCACCGGCTGGAGCTGCAGCTCGATTTTTCCCGCCTCGATCTTCGACAGGTCGAGCACGTCGTTGACGAGCTCGAGCAGATGCTTGGCCGCCTTCTGAGCACGGCGCACGCCCTGCGTCTGCTTCTCGTTGAGCGGCCCGTAGATGTGATCGAGCAGCAGCGTGTTGTAGCCGAGGATCGCGTTGATCGGCGTGCGCAGCTCGTGCGACATCGACGCGTAAAAGCGCGACCGAGCCGTAATCGCCTTCTCCAGATCGATCTGCCGGCGCGCGAGCTCGTCGTTGACCGACTTGAGCTCGGCCATCGTGTTGGCGAGGGTCGTCGCCTGATTTCGAAGCTCGTTCTCCGCGGCGACGCGCTCGGTGATGTCGCGCGCGATGATCGTATAGACCTTGCCTTCGGCGAGCTCGAGGCACGACACGGAGCACTCGATCGGGAACGTATCGCCCGACACGCGCACTCCGAGCGCCGACTCCAGCCGTGGGGTCACGTGGGCGTGCGAGCGGCCCGGTCGCGCGACGGGAGCCGAGGCGCACACCCGGTCGATGAAGTCCGAGCGATACTCCGGCGGAAAGAAGTCGCCGATCTCCCGCCCCACCGCCTCCTTCGCCGAGAATCCGAACACGCGCTCCGCGGCCGCGTTGAACAGCGTCACATGTTGCGATTCGTCGAACATGATGATCGCGTCGATGGCCGACTCTACCACCTCCGCCATGCGGGCCTCGGACTCCGACAGTCGCACGCGGTGCTGAAGCTCGATCTCGCGGCGCTCGTGGAGACGCAATCGCTGCTCCTGCTCGCGCAGCTGCCGGCTCTTCTGATGCAGCTCCACGAATACCGACACCTTCGAGCGGAGCACGTCGGGGTGGAAGGGCTTCGACAGGTAATCCACCGCCCCGACGGAGTAGCCCTCGAACACGTACTGCTCTTCCTTGCTGATCGCCGTGAGGAAAATGATCGGCACGTGCCGCGAGCGCTCGCGCGATTTGATCACTTTCGCCGTCTCGAAGCCGTTCATCCCCGGCATCTGCACGTCGAGGAGAATCACGGCGAGGTCACGTCGCAGCACCTCGCGCAGCGCCTCCTCGCCCGACGTCGCGCGAATGAGATGGAGACCGAGCGGGTCGAGGATGGCCTCGAGCGCCAGCAGGTTCTCCTGGCGATCGTCGACGAGCAACACGTCGACGTCGCGGTGGATCGGCAGGCTCTCGCGCTCGGCCGTGGTCTCGATCGCCGTCATGCGCGCACCTCATCGGTGCCACCGGTTCGTTTGCGGCGCCCCTGCTCGTTCTCCTCACCCGTGTCGAGAGACACGAGGTAGGGAGTCATCCGTTCGAGCGGCAGCGTTTGCGCGGTTGGAACGGCCCGCAGCGCCGCCCGCGGCATGATCGGGCTTTCCGCCGTGCGCGGGTCCTGGACGACCGCCAACCCCCCGCGCGCGGCGATCTGGCGCAGGCCCTCGGCGCCGTCCTCGTTCGCGCCGGTGAGCACGACACCCACCGCGGCGGGGCCGAAGCGCTCGGCCACCGATTCGAAGAACACATCGATCGATGGCCGGCTGTACCGCACGGGCTCGTCGACGGACAGCGAGAATTCGTCGCCATCGACGAGAAGGTGATAGTCGGGGGGAGCGAGATAGACGTACCCGCCCATGATCGGTTGCTTGTCCTCGACCTCGCACACGATGAGCGATGTGCAGTCCTGAAGAAGCTCACGCAATGCGGCGGATTCCTTGCTGCGATGTTGTACGAAGGTAATCGGCACGCGGAAGTGGGCCGGCAGCCCGTGCGCGATGGCGCGGAGCGCCTTGAGCCCGCCCCACGATGCCCCGACGGCGATCATCGACACGCGCCGCGTCACTTGATCTTCCGGTAGATCTTCTCGCGACGATCCACCGCCTCATAGTCGTCCTCGAATCCCGTGAAGCGGAGCGATTCCTTGCTTCCGAGCCCGAGGTACCCGTAGATGGGGAGTGACTCGTGGAAGAGCTTGTGCACCCGTTGCTGCAGCGTGCGGTCGAAATAGATGAGGACGTTGCGACAGAGAATGACGTTGCACTCGGCGAACGATCGGTCGGTGACGAGGTTGTGCTGCGAGAACACAATGTTCCGCATGAGTCGAGGCGCGAACAGGGCGCCGTCATACATGGCGGTGTAGTACTCGCTGAACGACCGCGTACCGCCCGCGCGCAGGTAGTTCTGAGTGTACTCCTGCATGCGGTCGAGCGGAAAGATGCCTTCCTTCGCCTTGCGGATGACGACCTCGTTGATGTCCGTGGCGTAGATGCGGGCGCGGTCATAGAGATCCTCCTCCTCGAGGAGAATCGCCATGGAGTACGCCTCTTCGCCCGTCGAGCAGCCGGCATGCCAGATCCGGATGAACGGGTACGTCCGCAGCGCGGGCACGACATCGCGTCGGAACGCGACGTAGAATCCCGGGTCGCGAAACATCGCCGTGACGTTGATGGAGAGGTCGAGCAGGAGCCGCTCCATCATCGACGGATCATGGAGCACCCGGTCCTGAAGGGCGCTGATCGTCTTCAACCCGTCGCTGTCGATGCGCTTCCAGATGCGACGCCGCAGCGAGGCGTACGCATACGCGCGAAAATCGAATCCGTAGTGGCGGTAGATGCCCTCCAGCAGGAGCTGGATCTCGATGCGCTCGAGATCCGGGCTATAGCCGTTGACGGGCGCCTCGGCCGCCGCGGCAATGTCCGTCACCGTCGGCGTCACGATCGCCTCGGCCCCCGCTGCGGGTGCCGGGTCGGCGGCGCCCAGCCCTACCGGTACAACCATACACGCATCAGTGAAAGCAGCTGTTCGGGATCGACCGGTTTGGTGATGTAGTCCGAGGCACCAGCGGCGATGGTCTTCTCGCGATCGCCCTTCATCGCCTTGGCGGTGAGCGCGATGATGGGGAGCGCCTTGAACTTCGGATCCTGCCGAATCGCCTGCGTCGTCTCGTAACCGTCCATCCCCGGCATCATGATGTCCATCAGGACGAGGTCGATGGACGGGTCGGCGTGGAGCGCGTTGATGGCATCCTGCCCGTTCTCGACGAACGTCGCGTGCATGCCGTGATCCTCCAGCATCGACGTGAGCGAGAAGATGTTGCGCACGTCGTCGTCGACGATCAGCACCTTCTTGCCGGCGAAAATGCTGTCGGCGGTATGCAGCTGCTCGAGCATTCGGCGCTTCTGATCGGGAAGCTTCGCTTCCACGCGGTGCAGGAAAAGGGCGGTCTCGTCGAGCAGCCGTTCCGGCGACTTCACATCCTTGACGATGATCGTCTCGGCGTACTTGCGAAGGCGGGTTTCCTCCGCCGGCGACAGCTCCTTGCCGGTGTAGATGATGATGGGAATCGTCGACATCCCTTCGTCGCTCTTCACGCGCTCGAGCAGATCGAACCCGCTCATGTCGTGGAGGCCGAGGTCGAGGACCATGCAGTCGTAGTGGGTCGAGGCGAGCTCCCGCAGCGCGTCCTCCGCGGTCGCGACGGCGGTGATCGTGACGTCTTCCGCGCCCACGAGCTCGATGATCGCGTTCCGCTGCGCCTCGTCATCCTCGACCACGAGCAGGCGACGAACGCGCTCCTCGAGGAAGCTCTGAATGCGCCCGAAGGCATCGTCGAGCGCGTCCTTGCTCACCGGCTTCTCGAGGTAGGCAATGGCGCCGGCCTTGAGGCCCCGCTGACGCTTCGAGATGCCCGAGATCACGTGCACCGGAATGTGGCGCGTATCCGGATGATGCTTCAGCCGGTCGAGCACGGCCCAGCCATCCATTCCCGGCAGATCGATGTCCAGCGTCACGGCATCCGGGTGATACGCATGCGCGAGATCGATCGCCTCCTCGCCGTCGAACGCGATGATCCCCTTGAAATCCTTCTCGCGCGCCATGTTGAGCAGAATGCGCGCAAAGTTGGGATCGTTCTCGACGATGAGCACGCTTCGATCGCCCGGCTGAATCTCCGAGCGATCGTCGGTGATCGGGGACGCCTGAGAACTACTGCGAACTGCGTGCTGCGAACTGCGTTCCTGCGCCTCGGGCTCCGGCGGATCCAGCACCGCCACGCTCTCGGCGCGGTCGGGAAGCTCGAACGCCCGCCCCGACGTCGGCTCACTCATCGCGCGTGCGGTCGCACGCCCGGGGGGACCTTGCGGCCTGCCGCCGGGACCAGGCCCCGTGTCGACGTACCGGCCCGGCAGGAACAGCGTGAACGTGCTGCCCTTCCCGGGAGAGCTTTCGACCCGAATCTCTCCGCCTAACAGGCGCGTGATCTCGCGTGAGATCGACAGGCCGAGTCCGGTGCCGCCGTACTTGCGGCTCGTGGAGCCGTCGGCTTGCTGGAACGCTTCGAAGATGAGCTGCTGCTTGTCCTTCGGAATGCCGATCCCCGTGTCGCTCACCGCGAAAGCGAGGACGTCTGGTGCGACGTCCAGCGTGCGGGTCGCGAACCGACGGCCCTTCTCGGCCCGCCGAATGGTGAGCGTGACGCCGCCGTTGTGCGTGAACTTGAGCGCGTTCGACAGCAGGTTCTTGAGCACCTGCTGGAGCCGGTGCCCATCGGTGACGATCGCGGGCGGCAGGTCGGGCATCACGTCGACCTTGAAGCTGAGCCCCTTCTCCTCCGCCAGCGGCCGGAAGCTTCGATCGACGAACTCGCTGATCTCGGGGATCGGCACTTCCGTCGGGTGTACATCGAGCTTGCCGGCCTCGACCTTGGACAGGTCGAGCACGTCGTTGATCAGGTTGAGCAGGTCCGTGCCCGACGAGTAGATCGTCTGCGCGTACTCGACCTGCTTGTCGTTGAGGTTGCCGTCCTTGTTGTCGCCGAGGAGCTTGGCGAGGATGAGCAGCGAGTTGAGCGGCGTGCGCAGCTCGTGCGACATGTTCGCCAGGAACTCGCTCTTGTACTTCGAGCTGAGCGCGAGCTGCTGCGCCTTCTCCTCGAGCGCGAGCCGCGCCGCCTCGACCTCCTTGTTCTTCTGCTCGACCTTCTTGTTCTGCTCGGCGAGCAGCGAGGCCTTCTCCTCCAGCTCCTCGTTCACCTGCTGCAGCTCTTCCTGCTGCTGACGCAGGAGCTCCTCCGAGGCACGGAGCGATTCGGCCTGTGACTTGAGCTCCTTGTTCGAGCGCTCGAGCTCTTCCTGCTGCACCTGGAGCTCCTTCGACTGATTCTGGAGCTCCTGCGTGAGGTTCTGTGACTGCTCGAGCAGCTCCTCGGTGCGCATGTTGGCCTGGATCACGTTCAGCACGACGCCGATGCTATCCGAAAGCTGATCGAGGAAGAGCTGGTGAATCTGACTGAACGCGTTGAACGAGCCGAGCTCGATCACCGCCTTCACCTCGCCCTCGAACAGGATCGGAAGGACGATGATGTTGCGCGGTGGCGCGGAGCCGAGCCCCGACGTGACCTGGACGTAGTCGTCAGGCACGTTCGTGAGCAGAATCGGCTGCTTCTCGAGGGCCGCCTGCCCAACCAGGCCCTCGCCTTCGGTGAAGCGATTGGCGACGTGCTTCCGCGACTTGTAGGCGTAGCTCGCAATCATCTTGAGCAGCATCTGCCCCTCGTCGCTGTCGCGCATGTAAAACGCACCGTATTGCGCGCTCACCAGCGGCGTCAGCTCCGACATGATCTGACGCGAGACCGTCTGGAGGTCCTTCTGCCCCTGCATCATCCGCGTGAACTTGGCGAGGTTCGTCTTCAGCCAGTCCTGCTCGCGGTTGCGCTCCGTCGTCTCACGCAGGTTCGCGATCATTTGGTTCAGGTTGCGCCGCAGCTCCTCGATCTCGCCCTGCGCCTCGATCGTGATCTGCCGGGTGAGGTCGCCGCGCGTCACCGCGGTGGCGACTTCGGCAATGGCTCGCACCTGTGTGGTGAGATTGTTCGCCATCGCGTTCACGTTGTCCGTCAGCCCTTTCCACGTGCCGGCGACGTCGGGCACCTCGGCCTGACCGCCAAGCTTCCCTTCGGTGCCCACCTCGCGTGCCACGCGCGTCACTTCGTCGGCGAAGATGCGCAGGCGGTCCACCATGTTGTTGATCGTGACCTTCAGCTCGAGGATCTCGCCGAGCGCGTCGACGGTGATCTTCTGCGACAGATCTCCGTTGGCGACCGCCGTCGTCACCAGCGCGATGTTGCGCATCTGGGCGGTGAGGTTCGACGCCATCGAGTTGACGTTGTCCGTCAGGTCGCGCCAGATCCCTCCCGCACCGGGGACCTTGGCCTGACCGCCCAGCTTTCCTTCGGTTCCGACCTCGCGCGCGACGCGTGTCACCTCAGCGGCGAACGACGAGAGCTGGTCCACCATCGTGTTGATCACGTTCTTGATCTGGAGGATTTCCCCGCGGGCGTCCACCGTGATCTTCTGCGTCAAGTCGCCGCTCGCGATGGATGTCGCCACCTTCGACACGTCGCGGAGCTGGACGGTCAGGTTCGACGCCATCAGGTTGACGTTGTCGGTGAGGTCCTTCCACGTGCCGGCGACGCCGCGGACGTTCGCCTGTCCGCCGAGCTTCCCTTCGGTGCCCACTTCGCGGGCCACGCGCGTCACTTCCGAAGCGAACGCGTTGAGCTGGTCCACCATCGTGTTGATCGTGTTCTTGAGCTCGAGGATCTCGCCCTTCACGTCCACCGTGATCTTCTTCGAGAGGTCGCCCTTCGCGACCGCCGTCGTCACGTCGGCGATGTTGCGCACCTGCGACGTGAGGTTCGAGGCCATGAAGTTCACGTTGTCGGTGAGATCACGCCAGATGCCTCCTGCGCCCGGCACCTTCGCCTGACCACCGAGCTTCCCTTCCGTTCCCACCTCGCGCGCGACACGCGTCACCTCGGCGGCGAACGAGGAGAGCTGATCGACCATGGTGTTGACCGTGTTCTTGAGCTCGAGGATCTCGCCTCGGGCCTCGACGGTGATCTTCTGGCTCAGGTCGCCGTTGGCGACGGCGGTGGTGACCTGGGCGATGTTGCGCACCTGGTCGGTGAGGTTGGCGGCCATCACGTTCACCGAGTCGGTCAGGTCGCGCCACGTGCCCGCGGCGCTCGGCACCTCGGCCTGGCCGCCCAGGACGCCCTCCGTGCCCACCTCGCGCGCGACGCCGGTCACCTCG
>JAICOJ010000021.1 GCA_025930755.1 Gemmatimonadaceae bacterium | reverse complement strand
GGGCTGCTCCGGCAGCCGCACCCCACGATCGAGCTCCACCCGCCCCTGCATCAGAGTAAACTGATCGCCCAGGCTGACACCGTCTTTACGGCTGGCGTCGATCAGGAGGTAGTGCTGGATCGAGGGGAGTACCGCCTTGCTTGCGACCCAGATCACACGACCGCGAACGCCGAGGTCCACTGGGGCGGGCCGGGCATCCGTAGGCAGCTGGATGCGCTCGAGCGGAATGAAGCGGTTCCCGATCTTGACCTCACCGAACATGCGCTCGATGCGAACGAGCGTCGCTTCGTCGGTACCAGGCTTCTCGACGATGAGAATTCCCGTGGGCACGACGATCTGTCCCTGGGGCATCGAGGGGCCAAGCTCGTACGACAGGTAGCGTTCCCCCACCGTGGCGCTGACGTCGCGCGGCAGCGTGACGTAAATGCGATCCTGGGGGGAAAGGCGGATGGGATACGAAGCCTGGCCGATGCCCGGGAGCTCGGAGGTGGCGACGATGCGGCCGTGCTGCTCGGGCCCGCCGTTGCGATCCATCCAGGGTGCAGCGATGAACTCGCCTTCACGAACCGCCGCGCGCTCGACGTCGTCCGGGCTCGCGACGCGACGGTTTGCCGTCAGCTGTCGTGGGCTGTAGCTCGGACCCGTCTGGGCGCGCGCGAAAATCGTCGGCCCCACGGGGCGCTGATCCTCCACCCCCTGCTCCACCGGCAGCGGCTGGTCGGCCGCGACGGTCAGCTCACCGGGACCGGGGATCTGGAGCACTTCGCCGGGATAGATCCAGTGCGGATCCTCCACGACGTCGGTGTTGATGCGGTAGATCTCTGGCCACAGGAAGGGGTCGCTGAGATAGGCTCCGGCCAGATCCCACAGCGTGTCCCCTGTCTTGACGACGTGCGTGCGCCGCTCCGTCGCCTCCTGGGCGAGAGCGATCGCGGGCACCACGAGCGCGAGCACCACCGCTCGCGTTAGGCGGAGCGGGTGAAGGGCTGGGCGCCGCTTCACCGGCGCGCTGCGTTCAAGACGCGGCATCGAAACGTTCCCCAGAGTGACAAGAGAGAAGGCGCTCGTGGTGCGATCGGTCACTTCGCCCCACGAACCCGGTGATTCTGTCCACAGTGGAGACGCGGGACGACGGGAGGACGTAACTGCAACTGCGAGCTGCGAACTGCGAGCTGCGAACTAGAAACCTCGGGAAGCTCTGTCCCGCCGGAATGAGTACCCCGAGGCCGTCAGCTCGCAGCTCGCAGTTCGCAGCTCGCAGTTCGCAGTTCGCCCGCCCCTCAGAACGGTAAATCGTCGTCCTCTTCCTCGAGCGCTCCGCGGAAATCCTCGAAGTCGCCCCCCGCAGCGCCGGCGGCGCCCTTTGCGGCCGCGGCCGGGCGCCGGCTCGATCCTTCGGCCCCGTCGGTATCCGCGCCGCCACTGCGACCGCTCAGCATGATCAGCTCGCGCACGTTGATCTCGGTGCTGTAGCGCGTCTGACCTTCCTTGTCCTGCCACTGCCGGTACTCGATGCGCCCCTCCACGTAGACCTTGTCGCCTTTCTTGAGGTAGCGCTCGACGATGTCGGCCAGGGTGGACGCCTTCGAGTTCCAAACGACGCAGCGATGCCACTCCGTCTTTTCCTGCTTCTCTCCCGACGCAGAGTTCCACGAACGGCTGGTGGCGAGCGAGAACGTCGCCACCCGGTTGCCCCCCGACGTCGAGCGGACCTCGGGGTCTGCTCCGAGATTGCCGATCAACGTCACCTTGTTCAGGCTTCGACTCACGATTCCTCCTGGCGATGGCCCGTTGTTTCGTCGCTCACGATAACGACCAGACGGGGAGCGCACGGCACCGAATCGTCGCGCGCATCCCGATTCCGTTGCGCTCGGTTTTCGTCATAGCTCCAGCCGTAGCACGATCGCGTCTTCGACGGGTTTGCGGTAGTACCGCGGGCGCCGCGCGATCGGCACGAACCCCATCGACGCGTACAGGGCGCGCGCAGCCACGTTCGATTCCCGGACTTCGAGGAATAGTCGCGCCAGCCGGGACTCTCGCGCCTCAGCGATGATCGTCTCGAGGAGCGCTCGGGCGATACCGCGGCGGCGGGCCGCCGGCACCACGGCGACGTTCGCGATTTCCCCTTCATCGAGGACGAACCACGCAATCAGGTACCCGACGACGGCGCCCTCGGCCGAGCGGGCGACATGGAATCGGGCATGGCGCTCCTTCAGCGCGGCCTCGAATGCCTGGCGCGTCCACGGATCGGCGAAGGCGACGAGCTCCAGCTGCGAGACGCCGTCGATGTCGGCGCGCGTAGCCGGTGCGATCGCGATCGAGCTTTCTTTCGAACCGTCCTGGACTCTTTGCGCGCTCACCATGACACCCCCGGTTACCGCGACCGCCCGTCGAGCACTCGGCCGTGAACGGCCTCCCAGCGCACCTGGGCCTCCGCGAGTCGGCCGTAATCCGGCTCCCAGGACGCCAGATCGACCGGTGCCTGGAGCGACCGGTGCGCACCGAGCCGCGCAACGCCCCGCGCGTGGGGCGCCGCCTCGAGATCCCGACCCTTTCCGGCGGTTCGAGCCCCGATCGCACGGGCAAGCGCGGCAATCTCTTCATCTCGTACTACGCGCACCTCGGAAGCCACGCTGATTTCCCCGCCCGGCGTGACGTCGAAAGCCTGGGAAAAAGACTCCCCGCGCATCGCGTCGAGCAGAGCGATCCACCGTCCCTCGGGCGGACCACCCTCGACCCCGGCGATGAGAAGCGCAAGCGAGGATATGGAGAAGAGTGGCCTTCCCGATGCGACCGCCAAACCCTTCGCAATCGAGGCCGCGATGCGAAGGCTTGTAAAGCTGCCCGGCCCAGCCCCGCAGACGATCCTGTCGACGAGCGCCAGGCCCCCCTCGCCAAGCGCGTCGGCGACCGCGGGCATGAAACGCTCATGCCGCGCGTCGCGCATGGCGACGGTGCGTTCCCGAACTATCGTATTGCCGTCCAGGATGGCGACACTCGCGGCGTACGTCGAGGCGTCGAGCGCCAGAATGGTCTCGCTCATCCCGCGAGCAGCAGCCGCTTGGTCGGATCACTCGGGTGATGCTCGAGCTCAATGTGCAGCGCACCCGCCGGCAGGTGGTCGTCGGCTCGCTCCGGCCACTCGATCAACACCAGCGCATCATCGCGCAGCACGTCATCCCACCCGAGATTCACGAGGTCCCGCGCGGAGTCGAGACGATAGAGGTCGATGTGGTACACGGGAAAGCGCGGCCCGTCGTATCGCTGCACCAGCGCAAAGGTCGGCGATGTCACGAAGTCACGCACGCCCGCGCCCCGGCAGATCGCCTGGGCAAGCGTCGTTTTCCCCGCCCCAACCTCCCCGGAGATCGCGATGGCAAGCGGTGCGGTGACGGCCCGGCCAAGCTGCTCGCCCCACGACCGCAATTCCGGCTCCGTGACGGCAACCTTTCCCGACGCCGCCAGCGGCGGAATGACATGGTGGTGGAATTGCACGATCGTGCCGGCGCTAGACGACGCGCGCGTCGCCGTCGATGACGAGTATCACGCTCAGCGCCGCGCTTTGATGCGCTCGAGGCCGCTCGACCGTCCACGACTGCTCGTATCGCGCTTCGCGCGCAGCTCGAATACCTGATCGCGGAGCCGCGCGGCTGCTTCGAAATCGAGGTTCGCGGCGGCTTCCTTCATTTCCTTCTCGAGAACCTCGATGAGCGCCTCCGCATCCATCTCGCTCGCATACGTCGCGGCGGGCTCGGCCACGCGACGCGTGTCCTCGCGTTCCGGTGTCCGCGCGTCGGCAACGCGCGTGCTGAAGCGCACCTGGTCAACGCTCTTCGCCACGGTGCGCGGCGTAATGCCATGCTCGCGATTGAAGGCGAGCTGGATGTCGCGGCGACGCTGGGTCTCCTCGATGCAGCGTTGCATGGAGCCGGTCATGCGGTCGGCGTAGAAGATCGCCGTACCGGAAATGTGTCGGGCGGCCCGTCCCACCGTTTGGATGAGCGACCGGTCACTCCGAAGGAACCCCTCCTGGTCGGCATCCAGGATCGCCACCAGCGAGACTTCGGGGAGATCGAGCCCTTCGCGAAGCAGGTTGATTCCGACCAGCACATCGAACTCGCCTAACCGCAGCCCGCGGATGATCTCCATCCGCTCGATCGCGTCGATGTCGGAGTGCATGTACCGCACGCGGACGCCCATCTGCTGCAGGTAGTCGGTCAGATCCTCTGCCATTCGCTTGGTGAGCGTGGTGACGAGCACCCGCTCGCCCCGTCGCTCCCGAATGCGGATCTCGTTGAGCAGATCATCAACCTGCCCACGCACCGGACGCACTTCGATCTCAGGATCGACGAGGCCGGTCGGCCGAATGATCTGCTCGACGACCACGCCTTCCGAGAGCTGGAGCTCGAGGTCCGCCGGCGTCGCCGAGACGAAGATCGCGCGCGGCGTCAGTGTGAGAAACTCATCGAACATCAACGGGCGGTTGTCCAACGCACTCGGCAGCCGAAAGCCGTGCTCGACGAGCGTGAGCTTGCGTGCCCGGTCGCCATTGAACATGCCGCCAATCTGCGGCAGTGAGACGTGCGACTCGTCGACGACGACGAGAAAATCCTCCGGGAAATAGTCGAACAGCACCGCCGGACGCTCGCCGACCTGACGCTGCGACAGGTGACGCGCGTAGTTCTCGATGCCAGCGCAGGTTCCGACCTCGAGCATCATCTCGATGTCGAAGTTGGTGCGCGACTCGAGGCGCTGTGCCTCGAGCAGCTTGCCCTGGCTTCGCAACTCCGCGAGACGTGCGCCGAGCTCCCCCCGAATGGCGCCGACGGCACGCTCCAGCGTCGGTCGAGCGGTCACGAAGTGCTTCGCCGGGTAGATCGCCGCCTTGTCGAGCACCGCGATCGTTTCCCCGGTGAGCACGTTGATCTTGGAGATGCGCTCGATCTCGTCCCCCCACATCTCGATCCGAACGCCCTGCTCCTCGTAGGCCGGCAGGATCTCCACGGTGTCGCCGCGAACGCGGAAGGTCCCACGATCGAAGCTGACGTCGTTGCGGTTGTAGAGGATGCGCACCAGCGAGCGCAGGATCTCGTCGCGCGCGATGTGCTGTCCCCGCTCGAGCGTGACGCACGTTTCGCGATACGTCACCGGGTCGCCCAACCCATAGATCGCCGACACCGTGGCGACGATGATGACGTCCTCACGCTCCATGAGGCTCGACGTCGCGCGCAGCCGCAGCCGGTCAATATCCTCGTTGATCGACGCGTCCTTCTCGATGTACGTGTCCGTGGAGGGGACGTACGCTTCCGGCTGGTAGTAGTCGTAGTACGAGATGAAGTACTCGACGGCGTTGTGCGGGAAGAAGCTCTTGAGCTCCCCGTAGAGCTGGGCCGCGAGCGTCTTGTTATGGGACAAGACCAGCGTCGGCCGCCCGTGGGCCCTGATGACGTTCGCGATCGTCATCGTCTTCCCCGATCCCGTGACGCCGAGCAGCGTCTGGAAGCGGTCCCCGCGGGCGAGCCCGGCCGTCAGCTCCGCGATGGCTCGCGGCTGGTCGCCGGCGGGGGCAAACGGGGCCTGGAAGTCGAAGGAAGCCATGGGGAGTGCAATATAGCGTATCGGTGTCTCTTCGGGAGCGGAATGGCGCTGGAAACGCGCTGAGGGCGCTGGAAAGGCGCTGACGACGCGCAGCGCTTCCCCGGCGCCCTCAGCGCTGGTCCAGCGCCTCTCTTCTGCCTACTCAGCCGTCACCCGCTCCCTCCGCGCGACATCCGTCACTCCCTTCACGCGGCGGATCGCCTTCACGATTTTCTGCAGGTGGGAGAGGTTCTCGACCTCGACCAGCACCGAGCCGAAGACGCCGCCATCCCCGCTGCGCACCTCCATGCTCTTGATGTTCGTCCCCGTCTCCGTGACGGCGGCCGCGAGGTCCGCATACAGGCCACGGCGATCGGTCGCCTCGATGCCCAGGCGCACGACGAAGAGCTCTCCCTCCATCTCCTGCCAGTCGATCTCGAGTCGACGTTCCGGCTCAGCCGAGAGGAGCAGAAGGTTGGGACAGTCGGCGCGATGGATGCTGACGCCCCGCCCCCGAGTGACGTAGCCCACGACCGGATCACCAGGAACCGGCTGGCAGCACTGGGAGTACCGGATCATCAGCCCATCGACGCCCTGGATCCGGACGCCGCGCGTCGTCCCGCGCATCCGGTCGACGAGACGCTCGAACGCGCTGGCTGCCTTGGCCGGCTGCTCGGGCGTCTCATCCGCCTCGGGATAGAGCAGCTTGAACACCTGTGAGACGTGCACATCGCCCTGTCCGATCGAGGCGATGAGATGTCGCACGTCGGAGAGCGACAGCTGCTTCGCGACGGCGAGCAGCTTGTCGTCGTCCGGTCGCTCGAGGCGGCGGCGCTTCACCTCGCGATCCAGGATATCGCGCCCGAGCTTGGCCGACGTGGCCTGCTCCTCGTTCCGAATCCACTGACGGATCTTGTGACGCGCGCGCCCGGTGCGCACGTGCGCCAGCCAGTCGCGGCTCGGCCGCGCCGATGACGACGTGAGAATCTCGACCTGATCCGAATTGCGAAGCTGTCGAGAGAGCGGGGCGATCTTCCCGTTGACCTTCGCCCCCTGGCAGCGCACGCCGACCTCGGTGTGCACGGCGAACGCGAAGTCGATCGGCGTTGCGCCCTTGGGCAGCTGGATCACGTCGCCGGTCGGCGTGAAGACGAAGATCTCGTCCTGGTAGAGGTCGAGCTTCAGGAACTCGAGGAACTCGTCAGGCGTCTTTGCATCGAGCTGCATCGCGAGAATCTCACGAAACCATCCCAGCTTCTCGTCGAGCTCGTCCCGCGTCTTCGCAGTCTCCTTGTACAGCCAGTGCGCGGCGATCCCGAACTCGGCCGTCCGATGCATGTCGCGCGTACGGATCTGGATCTCGAAGAGCTGCTTCCCCGGTCCGAAGATCGTCGTGTGCAGCGACTGATAGCCGTTCGATTTCGGTTGCGCGATGTAATCCTTGATGCGCTCCTGCAGCGGCGTCCACCCCTCGTGGATGAGCCCGAGCGCGTGGTAGCACTCCGGAACGGTGTTGACGAGGACGCGAATCGCCATGAGGTCGTAGATCTCCTCGTACGGCTTCTCGCGCTGCTTCATCTTCTTGAAGATCGACCAGAGATGCTTGGGCCGGCCCGTCACCTCGGCGTGCACGAGTCCCGCGTCGCGCAACACGCGCTCGATCGGGTCTCGCATTTGCGCGATCAGTCCTTCGCGCTCCGCTCGCTTGGCCGCGACCAGCCGCGCCAGGCTCTTGTATCCCTCGGTCTCGAGGTGCTTGAACGAGAGATCCTCGAGCTCCCAGCGCAGCTTCGCCATCCCGAAGCGGTGCGCGAGCGGCGCGTAGAGGTCCATCGTCTCCTGCGCGATGCGGCGGCGCTTTTCATCGGGGAGGTAATCCAGCGTCCGCATGTTGTGCAGGCGATCGGCGAGCTTGATGAGGATGACGCGCGCATCCTTGGCGATCGACAGCAGCAGCTTTCGATAGTTCTCGACCTGGCGTTCCTGCGTCGACCGGAACGTGATGTTCCCGATCTTCGTCACGCCATCGACGATCGCGGCGATTTCGCTGCCGAACTCGCGCTCGATCTCCTCGACGCTGACCCCGGTGTCCTCGATCACATCGTGAATGAGACCGCTCGCCACCGTCACCGAATCGAGGTGCAGCTCGGCCAGGATCTTGGCGACCTCCACACAGTGCGAGACGTAGGCGTCGCCTGACGAGCGCTTCTGTCCCGCGTGCGCGCGATCGGAGAATCGGTACGCGCGCGCGAGGAGGTCGACGTCGAGCCGCTCCATGGCGGCCGCATCCTCGATTGCCCACCCGGGAATCACCGCGCCCAGCGCCGTTGTCGCCATTACAGCAGTCCCGCCTCCGCGAAGCTCACGTATCGTCCACGCCCCACGATCACGTGGTCGTGAACGGGTATATCCAGTAACCGACCGGCGGCCACGAGCTGTTCCGTGACGAGCCGGTCGTCCGCCGATGGCGTCGGGTCGCCGCTCGGATGGTTGTGCACCAGGATGACGGCCGCCGCCCGCTCCGCGATCGCCTCTCGAAACACCTCACGCGGGTGGACGAGCGACGAATTGAGGATTCCCCGAGTGACGGTCACGTCCCGCTCCAGCCGGTGTTGCGCATCGAGGATCGCCACGTGAAACTCCTCGACCGGGAGATCCTCGAGTCGCGGCGCGAACGCCGCGTACACGTCCCGAGGCGACCGAAGAGGGTCTCCTTCCTTGCGGGCCTCCAGCACCATTCGGCGGCCCAGCTCGAGCGCCGCGTGAATGGTGATTGCACGTACCGACCCCACGCCGTAGTACGCGGTGAGCGCGGCCATGGGCTGCGCCGCCAGCCGTCGCAGCGAGCCATCAGCGCGGACGAGGATGTCCTGACCGACCGTGAGGGCTGAACGCCCACCACACCCGCTCCCCACCAGTATGGCGAGCAGCTCGGCGGAGCTGAGTGCAGGTGCGCCCAGCGCCTTGAGCCGTTCCCGCGGCCGCTCCGACCGAGGTAGCTCTCGAATACTTAACGATTTGGGGGACGGTTGGCCAGCCATCGGGGGCTCGCGGTTTGGAGCGCCTATGCTGTCCCGCACGCCCTCGAAGCGCATCATCCGCAATCGGCGGGGCGGGCCTTCTTGTTGACCGGGGACGGCGAGGATGACCGAAGTCAGAATAAAGAACTCAGAACCCAGGAACGACAACGGGGAGCCACCGGATGGCTCCCCGTCACTTCGTCTGAATTCTGAATACTGTGTTCTGAATTCCGTCTCTTTGCCGTGTCGCTTAAGTCGCGCCGTGGCACTTCTTGTACTTCTTCCCAGACCCACACGGGCACGGGTCGTTGCGTCCGACGTTTGCCCACGCGTCCTTGTCGACGGGACCGGTGGGGCCGCCCACGCGTCCCATGGCGGTCGCTTTCGGCTCCAGCGAGCGCAGCTTCCCCGCCCCGACGATGGTCGGGTCCTTCCGAACCGTGGTGGACTCCGTCGATGGGGATTCCGCCGGTCCGATGTCGACGACCTCGGCCCCCTCCGCCCCGGCGCCATTTCCGGCCGGCTCCGGCTCTACGACGTCCTCGAGAATGCCGAGCGCGTTGAACTGCTTCCTGGGTTTCTGGGGCTCGGCGGCCGGCTTGCGCTCCGGACCGCCGTCGAACTGGAGCTGCACCTTCAGGAAGTGATCCGCGAACGTGTTGTGGACGTCGTGCATGAGGTCCACGAACATCGTGTAGGCCTCCTGCTTGTACTCGACCAGCGGATCCTTCTGCCCCCACCCCCGATATCCGATCGCCGCGCGCAGCTGGTCCAGATCGTAAAGGTGGTCCTTCCACTTCTGATCGATGACGTTGAGCGTCACGAGCGACAGCACCTGGCCCGAGAAATCGCCTAACGTTCGCAGCTTCGAGTCGAACGCCGCACGCGCCGCGGTCACGGCCATTCCCTGCAGATCGGCCACGTCGGTCGACGGCGGTTCTTTCGCGTCGAACTCCGGCACCGCGACCAGGTAGTGCATGAGCAGCTCCTGGCGCAGCAGCCCAATGTCCCACTCGGCCGGCTCGTCGAACTCCGCCAACGTCATCTCGACGCGCCGTGACACCGCCTTCTCGACCATCTTGAGCGCTTCGCCCTTGAGCTCCTCACCGCCCTCGAGCGCGAAGGATCGCAGCGAGTAGATGACCTCGCGCTGCTGATTCATCACGTCGTCGTAGTCGAGCAGCCGCTTGCGCGACTGAAAGTTCTGGAGCTCGACGCGCTTCTGCGCCTGGGAGATCGACCGCGTGATCAGCGGGTGCATCAGCACCTCACCTTCCTGCGCCCCCAGCCGGTCCATCAGTCTCGCGATGCGCTCGGACCCGAAAAGACGCATCAGATCGTCTTCGAGCGACAGGAAGAACTGCGACGCTCCTGGATCACCCTGCCGTCCCGAGCGTCCGCGCAGCTGGCGATCGATACGCCGCGATTCGTGCCGCTCCGACCCGATGATGTGCAGGCCGCCGACCTCGGTGACCTCGATCTCCTTGCCATCGACGTCCTTCACCGTCGACGCCTTCGCCTCCGTCACGCCGGGGCCGAGCTTGATGTCCGTACCTCGGCCGGCCATGTTCGTCGCGATCGTAACCGCGTTCGGCTGACCTGCGCCGGCGACGATCTCTGCCTCACGCTGGTGATACTTCGCGTTCAGGACGTTGTGGGTGATTCCCGCGCGCTTGAACATGCGCGACAGCGTCTCCGACACCTCGACGCTCACCGTGCCGACCAGCACCGGGAAGCCCAGCGAGTGCAGCCGCTGCACCTCCTCGAGGATCGCGTTGTACTTCTCGCGCCGCGTCTTGTAGACCAGATCGTTGCGGTCGTCGCGAATCATCGGCTTGTTCGTCGGCACGACCGCGACGTCGAGCTTGTAGATCTGGAAGAACTCCTGCTCCTCCGTCTCCGCCGTGCCGGTCATGCCGGCAAGCTTCTCGTACATCCGGAAGTAGTTCTGGATCGTGATCGTGGCGAGCGTCTGCGTCTCGCCCTTCACCTGAACCCCCTCCTTCGCTTCAACCGCTTGATGCAGCCCCTCCGACCATCGGCGGCCGATCATCGTGCGGCCGGTGAACTCGTCGACGATGAGGACCTGACCATCCTGGACGACGTAGTTGACGTCGCGCTCGTACAGCGAGTGCGCGCGCAGAAGCTGATGCACGATGTTGAGCTTCTCGCTCTTCAGCGCGTACTCGCGCTCGACGGCTAATCGCGCCTCGACCTTTTCCTGGGGCGACATCTCCGGATCATGGTCGATGCGATGGACCGCCTCGCTGATGTCGGGCAGCATGAAGGCGTCGCGATCGCTCGGCGAGAGCACGTCCACACCCCGATCGGTGAGATGGACGGTGTGTCCTTTCTCATCGATGACGTAGAGCAGCTCCTCTTCGATCTGGGTGAATTGCCGCTTGCTCGCCGGAATCTTGCGGTCGGCGATGACATCGAGCTCCCGCTTCTGCATTAACTGCCGGTTGCCCTGCTCCTGCAGCACCTTGAGCAGACGCTTGTTCTTCGGTGCCCCGAGGTTCGCCTGGTAGAGGCTCGTGGCGGCCGCGTCCGTGTCGCCCTTTTCGAGCGCCCGCTCGGCTTCTCCCACGAGACGGTTGACGAGCTCGGTCTGCTCGCGCGCGAGGCGGGAGACCATCCCGTTGTATTGGGCATAATCACGATCGCTCTCGTTCCCGACCGGACCCGAGATGATGAGCGGCGTACGGGCCTCGTCGATGAGCACGGAGTCGACTTCGTCGACGATCGCGTAGTGATGCCTGCGCTGCACGCGCTGGTCGAGCGCGACCACCATGTTGTCGCGCAGGTAGTCGAAGCCGAACTCGTTGTTCGTCCCGTAGGTGATGTCGCACAAATACCCCGCGCGCCGCGCCGGCGTGCCGGGCTCCGTGTCATCGATGCACCCGACGGTGAGACCGAGCCACGTGTACACGTGGCCCATCCACTGCGAGTCGCGGCGGGCGAGATACGAGTTGACGGTGACGAGGTGCGCGCCTTTGCCGGCGAGCGCATTGAGATAAAGCGGCAACGTGGCGACGAGCGTCTTTCCTTCCCCCGTCGCCATCTCGGCGATGCGGCCGCGGTGGAGCTGAATCCCGCCGATGAGCTGCACATCGTACGGCACCATGTTCCACTCGATCTCGTGGCCGGTCACGGTGAGCTTCGTGCCGAGGAGCCGACGACAGGCCTCACGAACCGTGGCGAACACCTCGGGGAGAATCTCCTCGAGCGTCTCGGCGATGAGCTGCCGCAGCTCCCGCTCGAGGCCGCCGAGGCCGTCGGGTCCCGTCAGCTCGTTGTCGATCTGCTCGCGCTCAGCGGCGTCGCTCGTGACGCGCTTCGTCTCCCGGAGCTCCACGATCCGGCGCTCGAGCTCCTCCGTACGCTCCTTGAGGATCGCGCGGAACTTCTGCGTTTGCGCCTGCACTTCGTCATCCGCGAGCGATGCGAGCCGCTGCTCGTGCTGATGAATTTCCTCGAGGATGGGCTGAACACGCTTCAGCTCGCGATCGTGTCGCGTTCCGAACAGCGCCTTGGCGATTCCCTTGAGCATGACGAACCTCTAGCGATACAGCCCGGCGTCGCGGATGTACGCGACGACGGGATCGGGCACGAACCCATGGAGTGACAGACCGGCGCGCGCGCGCGCGCGGATCTCGGTCGACGACACGTCGACACGGCGGGTATTCAGACGCCGAAATTGCCCGGCGGCCGATTGCGGCGCATCCCCGCGCGCGAGCACGATGATCTCCGCCAGCTGCGTCAACCGCTCGGGGGCGCGCCAGGTGGCCACCTGGTCCACGAGATCCTCACCAATGAGAAAAAAGCGCTCTGCGTCCGGATAGCGGCGGGCCAGGTCGGCCAGCGTGTCGACCGTGTAAGATAACCCCGACCGCTCGATTTCGATCGTATCGATGCCGAACCGCACATCGCCCGCGATCAGGAGGGCGAGCATGTCCACGCGTTGCTCGGGCGTCGCACCGACGCTGTCACCCTTGAACGGATGAGCCGCCGCCGGGATGAAGAGCAGACGGTCGAGCGCGAGCGTCTCGAACGCATCGGAGGCCGCAAGCAGGTGGCCGACGTGCGGTGGATCGAACGTGCCTCCGAGGACGCCGAGGCGCACACGTCAGGGCGTGGGCGTTTGCGCCGTCGCCGGCGCGTTGCCACACACTTCGCGGACTTCCGCCGAGCTCGGATAGCTCTGCCGCAGCGACGCGCACTGCTCCTGCGCTTCCTCGCGATAGTTGATCTCGGTATACGCCTCGACCAGCTTGATCCCCGCCTCACGGGCGATGGGGGCGGTCGGGTACAGCCGCAGCACGTCCTTGAAGTAGATGATGGCGGGATCGTAGGCCTTCCGGCGCATGTAGAACATCCCCGTCTCGTAGGTCTTCGTCCCGAGCCAGTTCGTTAGGCGGTCGATCTCGCGCTGCGCGTCGTCGTTCAACGGGGAGTTCGGATACATCCCCTGCATCATCCGCAGCGTGCTGATGGCGGTTTCGCCGTACTGTGCATCGAGCTCCGGCTTGCGCCAGAGCCGGCCATAGGAGACACCGGCTTCGTACAACGCATCGTCGGCCAGGGTGTCGTCGGGAAAGCTCTCGGTGACCCGGGTGAACGCCTGCGCGGCCAGGAGCCACTCCTTCTTGCCCTGCCGCGCCTTGCCGAGGTGGTAGAACGCCAGTGGCATGAGCGTGTCGCGCGCGGGGAGCTCGATGGTCAGACGCTCGAACCCGGCTACCGCATTGTCCCAATGACGGTGCTGCAGCTCGCGAAGCGCCGCCTGGTACAGGTCGGTGTCCTGAGTAAAGCTCTTGAGCTCGAAATCGGCACGGCAGGCCGTGAGCGCGATCATGATCACGGCCACGGTCCGAGCTATCGAATTGACGGGCATATCGCGAATGCTACACCGGGGCTCGGCGGGAGGTTCAGCCGGGAGCGCGAAAGCGCACAAACAGAGGAAGTTAGAGGGTACAGGCGCGCTGGAGAAGCGCTGAAGAACGGACAAGATGCTGGACAGGCGCCAGTGGCGCAGGAAAGCGCTGAGGGGATCACCGCCGGGCTTCCAGCGCTGGTCCAGCGCCCTTAGCGCTTTTCCAGCGCCCGTTCCCGCTCCCGGAACCAGTCGATGGTCCGCTTCAACCCTTCCCGGAGAGGGACCTGAGGGGACCACCCCAGCTTCTCACGCGCCTTGGTGATGTCGGGGCGGCGGACCTTCGGATCGTCGGTTGGAAGCGCCATCGACACGATCGTCGACTTCGAGCCGGTAAGCTCCAGAATCAGGTCCGCGAGCTGGCGAACGGTGAACTCGTCCGGGTTTCCCACGTTGGTCGGCTCGGCATCGCCCTGAATGAACAAGCGATAGATCCCGTCGACTTCGTCCGACACATAGCAAAAGGAGCGTGACTGCGATCCGTCCCCATAGATCGTCAACGGTTCGCCCGCGAGGGCCTGCACGATGAAGTTCGACACGACGCGCCCATCCCGCGGGCGCATGCGAGGCCCGTACGTGTTGAAGATCCGGACGATTCGCGTATCGAGCCCGAGCTCCCGGTGATACGCCATGGTGAGCGCTTCCGAAAAGCGCTTCGCCTCATCGTACACGCTCCTCGGCCCAATCGGATTCACATTGCCCCAGTAGGTCTCGCGCTGCGGATGCTCGAGCGGATCGCCGTAGACTTCGGATGTGGACGCCATGAAAAAGCGCGCGCCATGCGACCGCGCGAGCTCGAGCGCGTTTCGAGTTCCGAGAGAGCCCACGTCGAGCGTGGCGATTGGATGCTCGAGGTAATCGATCGGACTGGCCGGCGAGGCGAAGTGCAGCACGCCGTCAACCTTGCCGTCGACGGTAAGGGCCCGCGAAACATCCTGTCGGACGAATGTGAACCGCGTCTCGCGTTCCAGGTGCGCGAGGTTGTCGGCGTTACCGGTGATGAGATTGTCGACCCCGACGACTTCGCTTCCTTCTGCCAGAAACCGGTCGCTCAGATGCGACCCGAGAAATCCCGCCGCCCCGGTGATGACTACCCTCACCCCTCGCTCCGTCCGATCGAGAGGTAGGTAAAGCCAAGCGAGCGCATCTTGGCCGGGTCATACAGATTGCGGCCATCGACGACGATCGGCCGCTTGAGCATCGTCTTGATGCGCTTGAGATCCGGATGGCGGTATTCGTTCCAGTCGGTCACGATCACCAGCGCATCCGCGCCCTCGAGCGCGGCGTAGCTGGTCTCGGCGAACGCGACGCGATCGCCCAGCCGTCGCCGCCCCTCCGGAATCGCAACCGGGTCATGGGCCACGACTGACGCGCCTGCCTCGAGGAGCTGATCGATCAGGATGAGGGCGGGCGATTCGCGCATGTCGTCGGTCTGCGGCTTGAATGCCAACCCCCACACCGCCACCCGCGATCCGTTCAAGCTATCCCCGAGTGCCCCGCCCAGCTTTTCGAAAAGGCGGCGCTTCTGTCGCTCGTTGGCGGCCTCAACGGCCTCGAGCACGCCCAGCGGCGCTCCGCATGCGCGCGAGGTGCGCACAAGGGCCTTCACGTCCTTTGGAAAGCATGATCCTCCGTATCCCGGGCCGGGGAAGAGGAACGCCGCTCCAATCCGCGAGTCCGAGCCGATTCCCTTCCGCACGAGATCGACGTTCGCTCCGACGCGCTCGCAGAGATTCGCGATCTCGTTCATGAAGGAGATGCGCGCCGCCAGCATGGCGTTCGCCGCGTATTTGGTGAGCTCGGCAGAGGCGACATCCATGAACAGGATGGGCTTCCCGGTACGGAGGAAGGGCGCGTAGAGCTCAGCCAACACTGATCGCGCATGATCGGTACTCACCCCCAGCACGACGCGATCGGGACGCATGAAATCCTCGACCGCGGCACCTTCCTTCAGGAACTCCGGGTTACTGCAGACGTGAACGGGCCACCGCGCGTGCTGGCTGATGACTTCCTCGACTTTTGCCGCGGTACCGACCGGTACCGTGGACTTCGTCACGACGACGATCTCGCGGCTCGCGTGCCGCCCGATCTGCTCCGCAACTGCCAGCACGTGGCGGAGATCTGCGGAGCCGTCCTCGTCGGGTGGCGTTCCGACGGCGATGAAGATGACCTCGGCTGCCGCGATCGCCTGTGGAATGTCCGTCGTGAACGTGAGCCGCCCGTGCGACTGATTGCGCTCGACGTAGTCGTCGAGACCGGGCTCGTAGATCGGCAGGATGTTCCGATGCAGGTTCTCGATCTTCGTCGCGTCAGTATCGGCTCCAATGACGTCGTTTCCGGTTTCGGCGAGGCAGGCGCCAACGACGAGACCGACGTATCCGGTCCCGATGACAGTGATCTGCACGGTGAGGCTCTGGTTGTCCGCCCCCGCGTAGCTATTGCGGGCGCGACTCGTTCAGGGGGCGTGCGCCACGGACGCACAACGGGCGAGAGATCGCTCTCTCGCCCGTCACGAATGATGCACGTGTTGAGCGAAGATTGCTAGAACCGCTGCGTCGCGTCGATGGTGAAGACGACACGCCGGTTCGACTGCGCACCGGGGTCGTCGCGTCGCGCACCGGGAATGATCTGTCGGGCGGCCTGCTCGCCATACCCGATGGCCCGCAGCTGCTGCGACGGCAGGTTGAACCGCGAGATCATGACGTCGCGAACCGCCTGCGCGCGCCGGCGGGACAGATCGAGATTGTACTGCACTGAGCCAGCCGGATCCGCGAAGCCCTCGATCGTCACCAGTGCCGTGGGATAGACGCGCCGGATGACCTCGGCAACGTTGCCGAGCACCTCGAAGTCGGTCTCCCGAACCACCGCGGAATCGAAGCCGAAATGAACGGGAACGATGTACCGCGACACCAGATCGGCCTGCTCGATGGTGACTTGCTGCGCACGCAGCGAATCGAGTAACGGACGGAGCGCGGCGAGCTGCTCCTGGATGGCGCCGCGCACGGCGGCATTGATCGACGCGGTGTCGACCGGCGCGGCCACGACCACGGGCACGACCGGCTCGTTCCGTTCGCGCTCGCCCCAGAAGAAGGTGAAGCTCACGTTATGCGCATCGCCCACCGGGTCGTTCTCGAAGAACCCGGCGCCCCCATTCTTGTAGTTCCGGAACGCGTACTCCAGGCGGAACTGTCCGACGTTCACCCCGGCGCCCAGCGAGATCCCCGAGCGGTTGTCATCGCCCGTCTGATACCCGATGCGGCCGATCGCGACCCCGTTCACCGTCGCTTCGACGCCGAGGCCGACGTATGGCTCCATCCGGTCGGGGATGTTGACCTGGCCCACGACCTTCGCGTCAAAAATGATCGGCTGTCCACGGAACAGCATCGGGGTCTGAATCAGATTCCTCCGCCGGAACACGTCGATTCCCGCCCCGACGTAGAGCATTTGCGGCGGGGAGAAGCCCTCGAACCCCTCGTCGAAGTTGACGTTCGTGCCCCAGTTGCGAACGCCACCGGCAAGCGTTACCCGACCAAACAAAATGTCGGGGAACTGCATCCCCGAATTGACTCCCACGGAGGCTTCGCTCGCGTCGCCGAGCTGCTCCTGCGTGAACACGAGGGTGCCACCCCAGCGCCACCAGCGCGCGAGCTGCAAGGCGCCGCCGCCCTCGAGCGCCCATTGATACGCACGCATGTCCCCACCCGTCGGCTCACCCTCGGCCCGTACCTCGATCGTCCCCGCGTTGAAGGCGCGCGCCCCGATGCCGAACGTGGCGATTTCAGTGGGGAAGGTGACAGCCGTACCGATGATCTGTGTCTGCGCGAACCGCTGTGCCGCCGTGACGGTGAACGCATTCGTCCGGAGCCCGAGCATTCCCGCCGCGTTGTACCAGATCGTCGACGGATCCCGATCGATCGCCGCCATTGCCTCCCCGAGGGCGACCGCCCGTGGCGAAACGGGAATTCCGAGGATCGTCATGCTATAAACGCCGGCATCCTGGCCACCACCGCCGAACTGCGCCTGGGCGGAGGAAGCGAGGGCTGCCGAAGCGGCGAGAGCGACGAACGTAAGTGCTCGAAACATGGCGACCCTCATCGAATGACCATCAGTTTTCCACGCAGCTGACGCGAATCTCCGTCCTGCACGGCGTTGACGACGACATAATACATGCCGCCTGCGACGTTCTCGCCGCGGCCATTTTGCAGTGGCCACGTCACGCGGACGGCCTGGTCACCCGGGATGTCATCCAGCGGGTCAGCCGTCCCCGTGCTGCCTTCGAAGACGGTTCCCTCCGCCGCGTACGTCGTCAGCGCGAGCATGTCGAAGATTCGCATCTCCCATCGGGTGCCCGGATCGGCGTTGAAGATGATCACGGCCCGATCGTTGTTTTGCCCGCTGACCGGGTTGGTCTCGAAGACGAGATCGCCCGGGGTCTGCACGGATACGGTGAATGGGATGCGTCGCGGCCTCAACGAGTCGCCTTGGAGCAGAATCTCACCGCGATAGTCGCCCGCGAGCAGCCCCGGGGGCACCCTGACCGTGACGACGACTCGCTGGGTGTCAGCAAGCGACAGGTTTGGGAGTGCCTCCGGAGCAAACGAGATGCGCTCCCGCCGAATCCGCAGCCCGGTACCGGACGTGGCAACCAGGTCCGTCGATTCCAGGTGCACGTTCGACAAATTCACGTTGCCGGTATTCGCGACGCGGATAACGCCCCGGGCGGTCTGTCCAGCCCGCCCCGCGATCCGCAGCGAGTCCGCGCGGACGTTGGTGTCGGCGCGGACAAGGTCCGCGGCAAACGTCGGCAGTACTTCGATCTCGATGACGAAGTGGTCGATGCGCAGCTGCTCGCCATTGGGATTGACGCCGGGCGCACGGACCGAATCCCGGATTTGCACGCTCGCGCTGTAGATGCCTGCCGGCGTGCCCCCCGGTATTCGCACCGACACACGCACCACGTTCTGAAATCCGTTCCGCAACGGGTTCAGCGCGTCACCGAGGACGAAATTGGCGGACTCGATAATGCGTGACGGGTCCGCCACGTTCTGGAAGTCACCAACGCTGGAAATGAAGAGGTTGGTGAAGTCGATGCCGGCGGTGAAGCCGTCCCCGTCGACGTCCTGCTCCACGCTCGACGCGTTAAAAAGGACGAAGGTTCCGGGGTTGGTGCCGAAGTCCGCACGCCCCCGCAACCGGAGCACGTTCCCGACGAGGTTGCCGCAGTAATCACAGATATCGAAGTCGCCGCCCGCGACACTTTGAGCGGGTGCGACACTCGGGACGGTAGCCAGCGAGAGAAGCGCCGTGCACGCGACGGTAAGCCACGCACGGTGACGGAGACTGCGTAGGAAAATTCTCACGGTCATGGTGTCGTGGGTCGTTAGGGCGTATTGAAGGCGCAGGCAGCGGTTACCACCTCAACATCACCGGGGCGCTGCGCAATGAAGCCCTCATCGCCAGCAACGTTGGCAAAGTCACTCGCAAGTACGTGAAGATCGCCCTGGCCCGCCGATTCGCCGAGTGGAGGGAACCCCAAACCATTCTCTCCCGCGCCGGACACGGCCTGCTGGACCCACGTGTCTCCACCGTCGCGAGTCATGAGAATAACGCCGCGCTTGATGTCGCCACCGACCGGGCGGTCGATGATGGAGTACCCTATCATGAACCCGATCTCCCGATTGTTGGGAGCAAACTCGGCGCGTGTGAAATGGTACGTCGTGATGACGTTGTCGGCGGAGACCGTTCGCTGTGGAATGCCGGCAGCGGCACCCAGCCGCACCGAGGTGCCGGTCGTCGTGTTCAGGCGCACGACCGTCGAGGTGTCTCCGAGGAGGAGAACCGTCGTGTTGTCGATGAAGCCGGCGCCACGCAGTTGCCGTGTGCCCGCCGGCAACCCGGTGACATCGGTGAACGTCTTCCCCGAATCGAGCGAGACGAGCGCTGCGCCGTTGAAGGTGCCGGGCGTCGGCGACGTCGTAAGTCCCACCGCCACAGCGCGCGATGCATCCGGAGAGAGATCCCCGGAGTTGCCGATGATGATGCCACCGACCGGGCCAAATCGCGTCACGGTACCGGCATTCTCGTCGACGCGCCACACGGCCAACCGACCGATGTTCCCGAACGCCAGCAGGATCGGGCGCCGACCGGCGAGCTTGCGCATCACCGTATGACGGATGTCTCCCGGATCCTGAATGAAGATCGGGGAGAACGTCAGACCGCCGTCGATCGACCGGAAAAGCCCCGTGGCCGAAACCGTCGTGCCACCCAGCTTCGGCGCCGCGCTGATGTACAGGGAGTCGGCCGTCGCCGCGCGAATGCTCCGCACGGCCGTGAAGTCATCGTTCTTGTACCGAAATTCCCACGACTCGCCACCGTCGATCGTCCGGAAGATCGTTCCGGTGCGGGTGCTGTAAAAGCCCCGCTCGCGATCCAGGTAAAAGATACCGGAACCCGGATCCTGCGTCGGCGAATCGGTGGCTTCCCAGCTGATATCACTGACTGGCGGCGTCTCCGTTCTCACGTTGATCGTGAATGGCGCGTTGAGCGCCCGGCCGCCCGTCGTAAGGATGTTCTGAACCCGAACGGACAGCGGGGTCAGAAACGGGATGGTCTGCGACGGGGAGAAGATCAACGTGTCGCGATTGCCGGCCGAATCCGTTCCGATCCGGACCGCACCCGGCACGCGCAGGCCGCTGCACAGGTTCGTGACCACGAAGTTCTCGGGGTCCAACCCCGTGCGCGGATCGATACGGGAGTTGAACACGATTCGAAGCGCTTCCTGGCGCCCGATGATCGAGTCATTCAGGATACTGGGCGTGAGCGCGGTCCGGTCTGGTCCCGACGGATCGTCGTCGCACGCCGCGAGCGATGCGACGCCAAACGCGATGATCGCGACGCAGGCGCGCGACAAGTGAAGACCCGTTACCACGCGTACCTCGGCTGGCTGACTGTTGTGATTTTGTGATCCTAGTCGCAATCGCTGTGCCCAATCATGCCCACGGCGCCGTCCGGACACGCAGCCGGCGCCGTCACGGAGTCAGCTCGCGACGACCGAGCTACACGAGGGGCTGTCGCAGGCCCCCGCCTGACTGCCGATGCATTGCCCCGACGAGCTCGTCGAGGTCTTGCAGCTCGTGATGTCGCAGACGGCGACGTCCTGGGTGAACTCGAGTCGCAGTAGTGACGGCTTGATGTACGGATCGCGCTTGGTCATGACACCCCCTATTAGGAGTCCGGAGTCAATTCAATACTGGCAGCATGCGGGCCGTCGTAGCGCCCGGCGTCACAATCCCGCTAGGAATCCCGCTCGTGACGGTGCGCGGAACGCCGGTTGGGTGGTACCCCATCTCGTAGGCGCGCATGTGCGTGATCTTGCAGTACAGCTGTACATAGCCCGTGGGTAGCCCCGTCAGGGATTCGACGGTCGCCGGACAGCCAGCGCAAATGCCGTGGAACTGACACGTCGCGCACGGATGCCCGACAGGATACCGCGCTGCGACCTTTCCGCCCAGCGCGTCCCACACCTCGTCAAAGGATTGCTCGAACAGGTTCCCAACCACCTTTCGCGAGGTCGTGCAGGTCGTCACGCCCCCATGCACGTTGATCGCAAGGCTGATCTTGCCGGCGCCGCAGAGGTAGACCCGGTCCCCGACAAACCCGCTTGCCTCCCCCACCCGGCGCTCCGCATAGCGGCGCTGCTCGACGAGCCCGGGGTCGAGCCGCTGCTGCATCGAGATCACTTCCTCGGGCGAAAGCTGGAGTTGCAGGGGCTGCAGGCCCCCTTTCTCCTGGGGCATGATATTGTGGTCGGTTCGGAACCGCAGCCCTTTCGACGCCGCCCACGCCTTGATCAACGGGAGCTCGTCCTTGGTGATCGTCATCGCCGGACACTTGAGCTCCATCGGAACACCGCGCTCGAGCAGCAGGTCGACGGCGCGCATGCAGCGTTCGTAGGAGCGCGGAATACCCGTGAGCCGCTCGTATGACTCCGGGGTCGCGCCGTAAATGCTGATCGAGATCGTCTCCGGCGGCCACTCGGCGAAAAAATCCGCCCAGCGCTCGCCGATCAAGTACGCATTCGTATTGATGAAGATCTGGAATCCGCACCGCTTGGCTTCCAGGTAGATCTCCTTGAACTGCTTGTGCGTGAGAACCTCACCGCCCGTCAGCAGAACGGTCATCGTGCCCGCGTCCATGAGCTTGCGAAGAATCACCCGTGCCTGCTCGAGCGACATTCGATCTTCGTGCTCCGCACAGGGCGCAATGTAGCAGTGCACGCACTTGAAGTTGCACGTCGCGATGATCTCGACTTCCGCCTGGAGCGGAATGCGATCAGCGCGCGCCTTCGCCATGAGGCGATCCCGAATCGTCTCCCCGCGAATGACCGGAACGCCACAGCTCACGGTGTACTCTCCTGCGTTTGCAGCGCGCGTACCTCATCGAGCTGCGCGAGAAAGTCGTTAATGTCGCGCGCGGCCTGCTCAGCCGTCACATCGAACCGCTGGCTGAGTGCCGCCGCGAGCTCCTCCTGCGTACACCAGTCGTTGAGCTGCTCCCACAGGAAAGCCGCGGTAGGTGTCAATGCGAAAAGCGGCTCGGGACTGTCTCCATGAAGCGCGATGAGCAGGTGTTCGCCAGCGATGTTGCGGTATACATGCCGGTCACCGCGCATGAACCGGGTGGCCATCGATTGAACGATCCCCATATGAAAGGCGCTGTGAGCAAGAAGGACGCCATGTGAGACGCCAGGAGTATCGAGAGAACCGCGCGCTGCCGTTCCCCTCACCGGATCTTGGCAGCCACGGCCCGTGCGAGCTGTACCGCCGCCGGCGTCGGTTGAAAGTGCAAGGAGTGCAGCGGTCGCACGGCGACGAGCGTGGCAAGCGCGTCCAACGTGTTCGAGACTTCAATGGACGTGATCCGGGGTTGAATCAGCCGAACGAACAGCTCCTTGAGCGCGCGCTCACCTGGAATCGCCTCCGTACGATCGACGCTGTCCTGCTGGAGCAGGAACAAGCCGGTAACGGGCGCTGACGCGGCGGACGTGCGAGCAAAGCTCCCATGCCAGGGAGTTCCCCACGCGATCGGATTCCCATCGCGAAACATCACAATCGTGCGGTCATCGCTCAGGCCCGTAGCACCGGCCTGCTCGGCAATTTCACAAATCGTCGATTTGCCCGCTCCGGAGTGTCCAACGAACAGGAGCGCGCCGCCATCCACGACAGCCGAGCTGGCATGCAGCAGGACACCGCCGTCCCTTCCGACAAGGCGACACACCAGAAACTCGGACCACGGATGCTCAGAGGCAAAGATAATTCGGTCATCCGCTGCTCGCGGGGAGCGAATGGCGGTCGCCTGACGCATGTCGGGCGAAAGGCGTAGAACGAGGTTCGGAACGTGCCCGACGCCCAGGAACGTGAACTCCTCCCAGTCGTTGTCGGTCCGGCGAAGTTCCCATCGGTCCCCCGAGGTTCTGACCACCGGAGTATCCGAGGGGGTCACCTCACCGATCTCCCAACGCACGTCACAATCCGCATCCACGGGCTGGGCAAGGACGAACGGCTCGTGCGAGGAGTGAACGAAGAACTCGAGGGCTGGATCGGGGGACCAGAAGCGCAACGTGTGCACACCCACGCGCAGATAGACCTCGGATCCGACGATGCGCCCATGGTGCGCCACCACTCGGGCATCCGTCATGCCACGTCACCGGTAGCGCGGACCGTTCTCAGCGCCGCGACGGCGCGCCACCAGGCGCGTCGCGAAGCCTGTCGGGCCGTGGCTCCGAAATAGCGCAGCATTACCCACTTGCCAAACCGCAGCGTCGGCAGAAGCGGGACGGTTCCGCGTTTGCACTGCACTGCGACCGCCTCAGCGATCAGCGCCGACCGCGACACGGGCGGATCCTCGCGCCGGCACGCGTCGCCGGCCGTCGTCACGGTTTCAGGGCGGATATGGAGTAGGCGATGTAGCACGGGACGTCCCGAGAACTCAGAGAGGACGACCCGCCCCCGAAACCACGCACTGTCGGGCGGACGAAGGAGCACACGATCACCGGGATGCAGGGTCGGCTCCATACTCCGTCCGGTGACCGTGATCCATACCTCCTCACCCGCCTCAATGAGATCGCGAACCGCCTTGAAAGTGCGGTCATCGTTCGAGGGAGTAGGACCCGCCTTCGTAGTCACGCGCACCGCCGATGGGCGCAAGTCAAGCGGTCCAGTGTCCGTCCGACCCTGCCAGGTATCACGCTGCATCGACATCACAGCGTTCGCCGCATGTCGGCTGCGTGCCAGGGAAGGTCACGGGAGCCGCTCGCACGAGTGGCGGGGATGTTTGGTTCGACCATGCGAGAAAGCAAAGACCGCCCCGGGTTAGCGGCCTCGGCGACGAGATCATAGTCCCGGCGGACGACGAGCCGTCTCTTGAACAACCCCCTCAGACGCTGCGCCCAAAAAAGACGTGCGTGACGCAGGGATTTTCGGGAAGCTCGCGGAAGAATCCACGTTCCCGCAACTCGAGCGGCATCGATAGGCGAATCCGCCAGGCGCGCCAACCGGAAATGCCCGTGCACCGACTGACGTTGCCCGCCAATCAAGCCGAGGCTCCGCATCGCGGCGCGATCGCCACGGGCGACGTCACGCAGAGAATTCGCTTGGGCCAGTGCCCACCTCATGCAGTGATGCAGCCGTGCCGTCCGTGCTACCGTCATGGACGCCGTACGGTGCGCCTGATCGAGACCGGCCCACAGAGTCTCGAGATCAAACAGCGATATCAGCGGCACCGGGACGTGCTTTGCGAGATTCGCGGCAAGGTAGACAGGAAGGCCATCCCCGACCATCGCGCGCACGGCAGTTCCCTCGTACTCCCACAGCGCGCTCGCGATCGGAAGCGGCCCGCAGTGTGTGAGGATGTCGCCAGTCAGGCTCGAGTGGAGCTCCAGGTACAGCACCCGGTCGTCTTGACGCATCGCGTACGCCGCATCCCACGGCGCGTCGCCGGCCCATCCGCTCCACCCGGCTGCGGAGACGACCTCATGCGCCGCAGCGCGCTCGTCTGGCGGAATGTACAGATCGATGTCACATGGAACGCGTGCGCCCACGTACGAGTACAGTCGAGCCGCGAGCGGAAGGCCTTTCAAGACCATGGGATGCAAGCCCGCCGCCTGCAATCGGTCAACGAGGAGGCCGACATGATGCCACTGCGCTCGGGCCAGCGCATCGGCGCGAAAGACCGTGGCGCGCCAGGCCGAGATGACTTCGCTCGGTGCGTGGGCCCTCAGGTACTCCCCACTACGCAGCCATCCAAGCACGGCAATACGCTCGGAGCGAGCAACCGCGAGGACACGTCCCCAATCGCGAGGCTTCCGCTGCTCAGCAAGCCCCAGCGCCAGGGATACGGCAACCGCGGCGTCTTGGGCTTCACCCGGCGGACCCACCGAGGAGCTCGCGGCGGGATCAGCTTTCCTGGGCGACCCCATCACTGATCCTCGACGGAGACTCTCCCCACTCGCTTGTCTCGCCACTGCCGTAGGCGATCGATCGGTCCGCGCTTCCCGTTCCGTGCGCCCTCGCCGTAGTAGTAGTAATAGTAGTACCCGTAGCTACCGCTGAACGCGCCGCTGCGCAGGTCGACATCGTTGAGCACCGCTCCCACGACGTGACCATGTACGGTCTGCAGCTGCGCGACGGCACGCCGAACGGCCGCCTTGGCCGTCGCCCCCACACGAATGACGAGGATCGCGCCGTCGGCCATCGTGGCCAGCACCGCCGCATCGGTGACCGCGAGCAGCGGCGGCGAATCGATCAGTACCACATCGAACTCGGCTTTCGCGTCGCGCAGAACGTCTCGCATCGCGCTCGAGCCGAGGAGCTCTGACGGGTTGGGCGGGAACGGCCCGCTTCCGACCACCGACAGGTTCTCGATCTCGGTCTTGTGAACGACATCGGCCAGGCGCTGCCGCCCGACGAGCACGTCGGTGAGGCCGGGAGACCTCGGGACCTTGAACATCTTGTCGAGCACCGCGCGCCGCAGATCGCCGTCGATCAGGAGTGTGCGCTGCTGCTGCTGCGCAAACGTGATGGCCAGATTCGCGACGGTCGTCGACTTGCCGTCGGCCGGTCCGGGACTGGTGAGCACCAGAATGCGCATCGCTTCGTGCGCACGCGCGAAGGCGAGATTCGTTCGCAGCGAGCGATACGCCTCCGCCACTGGGGAGCGTGGATCGAAATGAGTCGCGAGCCGACGGGCGACCTCTGCCCCGTTTTCTCCAGGCAGGTCCGAGTCCTTGATACCCGGAATCGTGCCGACCACGGACAACCCGAACTGCTCGCGGACCTCGTCTGGCGACTTCACCGAATCATCGAGATTCTCGAGGACAACCGCGGCGCCGAGCCCGAGGATCGACCCAAAGATGAGGGCCGTGAGAAAGATGCGCCGCCGATTCGGCGAGACGGGCGAAAAGGGCTGCATCGCGTCGTCGATGACGGTCACGTACCCCGCTTCGCTCGATTCCGCGATGCGCGCGCGCTGCAGCTCGCCGAGCAACGTGCCGTAGAGCTGCTGCGCCGTCTGCACCTCCGCCACTAACCGCTGTTCCTGGGCGCCGAGCGACGGGTACCTCTCCATCTCACGACGAAGCTCGTTGATGCGATTGTCGAACGACGAGATACGCGAACGCAGGCCGACGAGGTACGAGTTGCTCGCCTGCTGCAGCTCGTTCTTGGTCGCGCGAATCAGCTGATCGACGGCGATGATGTCGGGGTAGTTTTCGTTCCGACCGGGGGCCATGATCTGCGCTCGCTGCTTCTGCAGGTCGAACCATCGGTCGAAAAGCGACTGCATGTGCGCGTTGTCGCGAATGGCGCCGGTGCCCGCGAGCTGGCGGAGCTCCTGATCAGCGGTGTCGGCCTGCGTCACCTTGCCGAGAATCGTGGCGTAGGTTCGCTGCTCGATGAGGAGCGCATCGCGCTGGGACGTGAAGCCCTGAATCTGGTTGCCTAACGCCTCCTGCTCGGCCTCGATGCTGGAGAGACGGCCGCGCTCCTTGAACTCCGTGAGCGCCTGCTGCTTGAGCGCGAGCTCGGCTCGCTGGTCCTCCACGGCGTCCGCCGTGGACCGGGTACGCTCGATCGCCAGCCGGCGCCGCTGCTCGGTGGTGTACCGCGCGTACATCAGGGCCACGGTGTTGGCGATCTGCGCGACCATGACCGGATCTGGCCCGGTATACGAGATCTCGACGATGTTCGTTTGGGGCCGGCTCCGCGTCGTCAGGCGGCCGCGGACATGTGAGGCCGCGTTACTGAGCGTCATCACGGTCAGGCGGATCTCGTTCTCCTCGATGCGCGGCCGCGTCGGAATCGTGAAGGCGACGCCCCCGCCCCGCACTTCCTGCCCGTAGGGCGCTGACGCCAGCATCCGGTCGTTGGAGAAGAGCGAGTAGCCATCGCCGCGAAGCCGGACGACGAACTCGCCATACTGCACCGCCGAGTCGACCTCGGCCGTCGTTTGGCCGAACAGCGCGCCCCGCTGGAGCTTCGGAGGGCTGAGGATCGCGAGACGCAGCCCGAGGTGCTCAGCGACGCGCTCCGCGACAGCCTGGCTCTTGATGATCTCCTGCTCCGATTGAATCGGATCGACGCGATAATCGCGAACCGAGGGCGATTGCACGCCGACAGGACCGGTTTGGAGCTCCTGAATGCGAACGGTCGCCGTGGTTGCGTACAGTCGCATCGTCCGCGATGTCCGCCAGGTCGAAATTCCGAGCACTAGCGCCAGCACCAGGGCGAACGCCCACCAACGATGGCGCAGCGCGGAGATGAGATTGCGCAGCGGGAGCGCCCGGTCCGTCGACCCGAGCATTCCCTCCTGCCGCTGTTCGATCATCGACTCGCCCACACGGACCTCAGCGGTTCTGTACGACCGTCACGAGGCTGACAATGCTCAGGACGGCGGTCAGCACGTTCATCCCCAAGGACAGAGTGTCACGGGTGAATCCCCGTTTTCGATCCAGGAAGACCACATCGTTCGAGAACAAGACGACCCGCCCCGCCGAGCTACCGCTCAGCGCGCTTTGAAGATCCACTTCGTACGGCCGGCCCGCGCGAATCACGCGAACCGCCTTCATGTTCGCTCGCTCGGTGGGCCCGCCCGCCAGGGTGATCAGGTGAATGAGGTTGGTTCCCGGCTCGACCGACAGCAATCCGGGGCTGCGAACTTCGCCAAGCACGGACACCCGGATGACAGGCTGTACCGCGATCTCGGGGGAGACGATCCCTCGGCGAACGAGCTGCTCGCTGAGCCGATCCTTCGCTTCCATTGGCGTCAGTCCGGCGACGACGATGTCTCCCAGTCCAGGAATTTGTACGAGGCCGCGCGCATCAATCAAATACTCGCCGCTCAATTCCTGCTCCCGCCACACCGCGATCTTCAACGCGTCGCCGGGTCGCAGCACGCCGACGCTACGCTCGACGCCGGTTTGCGTCGCGCTAGTATCGACAGGCGGAACGGGAACGCGCACCGTGTCCTGCGCATACGCGATCGCGGGGAGCAGTGCCCCGACCAGAGCCAGCCTACGGATATCGAAAGCGATAACTCGCAACAAGATGCGCTCGCAGAAAATTCCCGGACTCGCCGGGCTGATTGTTCACGTTGTCGACACTCGCCAGCTCGACCGTAAGGCGCACCGGCAGCGTCGGGTCGAGCCATTCCACACTCGCGTCACCGAGCCATGCTTCCTGCACCGCGGGACGGTCCGCACTCACCGACGGGTACGGTTCGCCCGCGTGGCCGAATGCCGCCTGCGCCGGCCGCTGCCCAAGACGAAGGGCTCCCCGATTCCACCGGCCCGCGCTTCCCGAAAATCGCACACGGCCCGTCGGCCAGACTTCGGCCGAGACACGCGCCAGATTCGCATCCGGACCAAGCTCGCTGCCAAGTGGCCGCCCGTACTGGTGATACACTTCGGAGTAGTACCGGCGCATGTACGCGTAGCTGTCGGACCGCCGATACTCGGCCCCGACGCTCGCCGGCCACGGCGCCGAGATGCCCATCGTCCCCGACAGGCGCCACGCGAGCTGGTGCGGAATCCTTGCCCGGTCCTCCGCGTCGATCTGAATGTCGTCGACGACAAGCTCCGCCTCGGCCGCAAACCGACCCCGCTGCAGCCGTGTCGACCCGAAAACCGTGAGATTGTTCCCGGTCGCCGAGCCACCCGCATAACTCGTATCGTGCTCCGTCACGAGATATAGCATGAGCGGGTTGGCGAAGGCGAGATCGACCCCCCCACCACGCCGCGACAGCAGCGCCGTCTCACCCAGCGTCAGCTCCCACCCTCGCGCAGGACGAATCGTAAACGCGTGCCCCGCAAGCATCCGGTGAATCCGCTGGTCTGGCGTTCCCGGAACCAGCGAATCCTCCACGACGGTGAGCACGACGTCGTCGATGGACGCGAAGATGGCGCGGATCTCTAGACGCGACCATCGTGCCGTCACGAGAAGACGGTCGAGCGGGGGCCCGTGGGCCGAGAGAACGGTCGACTCTTCTCCCTCTCCCAGCCACGCTTCACGCGCCCGGCCGAACGACAGCCCCACCCGCCCGAGCCTCGCGTTCACGTACGCCTCGGTAAAGTCGAACACCCCGGATGTCGTTCGAAAGGCTCGAGCGCGGACGAGGGGGTCGTTCGTGCCATCCGTCTGGGCGGTCGCCTCGGCCACCGCCGCGATGCGGTCGCCCCCATCCCAGGTGACGCGCAGACGACCAAATCCAGCCGCCGAAGGGTCACCATCGGCGATCTCCCGCGCGTCGAGCCACAGGGGACGAATCACGCCCCGGCTGAGCGACGTCAGCCGGACGCCAACCTCCGCACCTGCGCGCAGTCCGGTCGCCTCCTCTTCCTCGGGACGCTCGGCAATGTCCTCGAGCATGACAGGGCCGACGGGAGGCACCGCGCCCGGCTCGGGAACCGGGGGCGGAGACGCGGTGTCGGGCCGGAAGCGCCGCACGAGCTCATCCAGAATCCCGCCACGGCACTCCTCCTCACGCACGGCGGCTACGAGAGCTCGCCGGATGTTGCTGAGGAGATACGGCCGATAGGGCGACACCCGCGCCGCGATGCATCCCGTGCGCGAGAGCCCGTCGAACTGCCGATACGCCGGGTCGGCGATCGGCAGCGTGAGGAGGTCGTGCTGTGCGGACGCGGAGGCGAAGGGTGAGGCGGCGAGGGCGAGTGCGACGAGTCGTGACCGGAAGCGCATCACCCAGCAGATCGGCTTCGCGCGCGCGGATCAGGCGAGATTGCGCGCTCGCGCAGGTTCGCCAACAGCGTCGCCTGCGGCGAGAACTCCGGCACCAGCTCCTGGAGGCGGCGAACGATGGCCTTTTCGTCTCGCGACTCGACCGCCGCGCGCAACTGTTCCAGGCCGCGATCGAGCGCTTCCGGACCTTCCGTGCGCACGATGCGAATCTTCTCGTAGCGCGTCGGAAGCGTCTCCTCCGTCTCCGACGTCAGCTGCTCGTGGATCTTTTCACCGGGGCGCAACCCGGTGAACACGATCGGGATGTCGACGTCCGGCTCGAAGCCCGAGAGGCGAATGAGATTGCGCGCCAGGTCCACGATCTTCACGGGCTCGCCCATCTCCAGCATCACGATGCGATCCGCCGCCTCATCGAGCACGGAGGCCTGCAGCACGAGCTGCACCGCCTCCGGGATCGTCATGAAGTAGCGGGTGGCGTCGGGATGCGTGACGGTAATGGGGCCGCCGTCGCTGATCTGCCGCGTGAACAGCGGCACGACCGAGCCGTCGCTGCCTAACACGTTGCCGAAGCGCACGGCGACGAAGCGCGCGTTGCCCCGGCGCTGGGCGCAGAGAACGATCTTTTCCGCCAGGCGCTTCGTGGCCCCCATCACGTTGCTCGGAGCGACCGCCTTGTCGGTGGAGATCAGCACCAGCTTCGCCCCGGCCTGCGCGGCCAGGTCGGCGACGTTGTGCGTGCCGAACACGTTGTTTTCCACCGCCTGCCCGACGTGCCACTCCATGATCGGCACATGCTTGAACGCGGCCGCGTGGTAGACGATGTCGGGTCGCGTATCACTGAACAACAGCTCCAGGTCTCGTCGATCCCTGATGTCGCAAATCACGGGATGCACCACCAGGCCGCGCGACTTCCGGCGGAGCTCCTCATCGATCAGGAAGAGGGAGTTCTCACTGCGCTCGACGAGCGTCAGCATCGCGGGACCGTAGCTCGCGACCTGCCGCGCGAGCTCCGAGCCGATGGAGCCGCCAGCGCCGGTGATCAGCACACGGCGGCCGGCGATGTCGGCGCGGATGCGCGTCGTGTCGAGATTCACCTCTTCACGCCCCAGCAGATCCTCCACGCGGACCGGGCGGACCTGGCTCATGTGCACCTTGCCGTCCGACAGCGCGGCAATGGCCGGGATGATCTTGAACGGAAGCCCGGACTTGAGACACCGGTTGACGATGTCCTGGATCTCTTCGCGCGATGCCGACGGAATGGCGATGATCAGCTCATCCGCCGGATGCTGTTGCAGCACCTCGAGCAGCTCCGACGTCGTCCCCAGCACGTCGACGCCGTGGATCTGGAAGCCGATCTTGCGCTGGTCGTCGTCCACGAATCCGACCGGGACGTATCCGAGCCGCGGGTTGTTGTGCATCTCGCGGAGGAGGAGCTCGCCCGCATCGCCCGCGCCGATGATCATCACGCGGCGCAATCGGGGGCCCTGTTTCGGTCTGCGGTTCTCACGCACCGCGCGCAGCGCGAACCGCACGCCGCCGATGAGGACGATGGTGAGCAACGCATCGAGCACGATCACGGAGCGGGGGACGGTCGCCTCCCCCCCCATGAAGAGCAGCGCCGCCGTGAATACCAGCGAGCTCACCGCGACGGCCTGGATCAGGTTGTACAGATCCCGCATGCCGACATAGCGCCACCAGCCCCGATACAGGCCGTAGTGCGCGAACGCGAGCAGGCGGCAGCCGAGCAGGATGGGCAGGGACTGGATGAACGCGTCGATGTACGGCCGGGGGACGAAGCCCTCGAACCGCAGCACGTATGCGATCCAGTAGCTGAAGAGGAGGAGAACGAAATGAAAACTGACAATCAGTACCGTGCGGTACCGAAAGAGCAGATTGATCACGAGCGTATCGTCACTGGAGTCTGCAGACTCAACTGGCCTGGGCGCGTCAGAAGGAGCAAGTTCCGCGCCCTTCACGACTTCGCGGTCATGGTGATCAGCGGCCATAGAACGAGCGTATGCCGGACACCGTCTCCTCGAGCTGGGCGGGGGTCAGCTCGGGAAAAATCGGGAGCGAGAGCACCTCGGCGGCGGCGCGCTCCGACTCCGGGAAGCTGCCCGCTTTGTATCCCAGGTACGCGAAGCAGGGCTGGAGGTGCAGCGGCAATGGATAGTACACCTTGGTGCCAATGCCTTTTTTCTTGAGGTGAGCGGCCAGATCGTCGCGGCGGTCCGCTCGAATCGTGTACTGATTGAAAATCGACTCATTCTCGGCCCGGACGACCGGGGTCCGCACCCCGGCGACCCCGGCGAGCGCCTCGTCGTAGTAGCGCGCGTGCTCACGCCGCGCGCTGCTCCACCCCTCGAGATGCGGCAGCTTGGCGAGCAGCACCGCGGCCTGAAGGGTATCGAGGCGGCTGTTGTATCCCACTTCGTCGTGGAAGTACTCGCGCGCGCCGCCGTGAATGCGAAGCCGACGCAGGCGCATGGCAAGGGCGTCGTCCTGCGTGACCATCATCCCGCCATCCCCGTACCCGCCCAGATTCTTCGTCGGGAAGAACGAGAGCGTCCCGATCGTCGCCGCTTCCCCCGCCATGACGTCGCGGCCCCGGATCCTGCGGCGGGCGCCTATCGACTGCGCCGCATCCTCGACCACCGGGATGTCAGGCATCCGCTCCGAGAAACGCTCGATCTCCGCCATCTGGCCGAAGAGGTCGACGGGCACCACCGCCCGGGTTTTCGCCGTCACCGCGGCGGCGGCCAGCGCCGGATCGAGATTGAACGTCTCAGGCTCGATATCAGCGAACACCGGCGTCGCGCCCACGTTATGAATGGTGCCCGCCGTGGCGAAGAACGTGAACGGCGTCGTAATGACCTCATCCCCCCGACCGATGTCGAGCGCGCGAAAGGCGAGGAGCAGCGCGTCCGTGCCGCTCGCGCATCCAATGGCGTGCTTCGCGCGTGAAAGCTGCGCGACCGCCCGCTCCAGGCGCTCAACCGCCGGACCGAGAATGAAGGCCTGATCGTCGACGACGCGAAGCATCTCGGCGACGACGGAATCCTTGATGGCGGCGTGCTGTGCTTTGAGGTCTAGGAGCGGGACGGGCATTGGTGCATTGGTCGGGTTGGATGAACGGCAAAAATGACAGAAATCAGAATACAGAATGCAGAATGCGGAAGCGCGTGCTGAATTCTGAAATCGGTATTCTGAACTCTGGCATCTTTGCCGTTCAGATAGATCATCTCACCTGTTCGAATTTCCTCGTCTGCTCGTGCCACTCCTGCAGGGAGCTGACACTGAGCGACCGGAAGCGAAGCGCGAGAATCGCATCGCATGCCGCGTTCGCCGCCGACATCGTGGTCGTGTACGGGACGCGATGCGCGACCGCCGCCTGCCGCATCGTGTAATCATCCTGCTGCGAATGCTTGCCCAGCGGCGTGTTGATCAGGAGGTGCACTTCGCCGTTCACGATGAAGTCGATCGCGTTCGGGCGGCCCTCGTGCAGCTTCATCACCGTGTCGGCAGGAATTCCGCGAGCGCGCAGATACGTCGCCGTTCCCGGCGTCGCCAAAATACGAAACCCCATGGCGTGAATGCGACGCGCGATCGGTGTCACCGTCGGCTTGTCCGGGTCGTTCACGGTGATGAGGATCGCCCCCGAGGTCGGCAGCGTGTTGTCCGCTCCCATTTGCGCCTTGGCGTACGCGGCGCCGAACGAGTCGGCGATGCCCATGACTTCGCCGGTGGAGCGCATCTCGGGTCCCAGAATGGGATCCGACTCGCGGAACTTGCTGAAGGGCAGTACCGCCTCCTTCACCGAGATATAGGGCGGAACGATCTCCTCGGTGACACCGGCCGCCTCGAGCGACTCGCCCAGCATGACCCGCGCGGCCGCTGAGGCGAGCGGCACGCCAGTCGCCTTCGAGATGAACGGAATCGTGCGGCTGGCCCGCGGATTCACCTCGATCACGTACACCACGCGATCCTTGATCGCGTACTGCACGTTGATCAGGCCAACCACACCTAACGCTTCGGCGAAGGCCACGGTGTGCCGCCGCATGGTCTCCAGATCCTTTTCCCCGATGAGATACGGCGGGAGCACGCATGCCGAGTCCCCGGAGTGGATGCCGGCTTCCTCGATGTGCTGCATGATGCCGCCGATGACCACGCGCTTGCCGTCGGAGATGGCGTCGACATCCGCCTCGAAGGCGTCTTCCAGGAACCGGTCGACGAGCACGGGTCGATCCTCGGAGACGCGCACGGCTCGCACGAAGTACTCCCGCAGCGACGGCTCGTCGTAGACGATCTCCATGGCGCGGCCTCCGAGGACGTAGGAGGGGCGCACCAGGACCGGGTATCCCACGCGTCGGGCGACCTCGACCGCCTCGTCGACGCTCGTCGCCGTCCCGTTGGGCGGCTGCATTACGCCAAGCTTGCGCGCGATCGCCTCGAAGCGCCGCCGGTCCTCCGCGATGTCGATCGCATCCGGCGTCGTCCCGAGGATCGTCACACCCGCCGCCTCCAGAGGCCGCGTCAGCTTGAGCGGCGTCTGACCGCCGAGCTGCACGATGACGCCTAACGGCTTCTCGCGCTGCACGATCTCGAGCACATCCTCGAGGGTGAGTGGCTCGAAGTAGAGCTTGTCGGAGATGTCGAAGTCGGTCGAGACGGTTTCCGGGTTCGAGTTCACCATGATCGTCTCGTAGCCGGCGTCGCGGAGCGCCAGCGCCGCGCGCACACAGCAGTAGTCGAACTCGACCCCCTGCCCGATGCGATTCGGCCCGCTCCCGAGAATGACCACCGAGCGCCGGCCGCTCGGCTCGGCTTCGCTTTCCTCGTCGTAGCTCGAGTACAGGTACGGCGTCGCGGACGGAAACTCGCCGGCGCAGGTATCGACCATCTTGTACGCGGGTCGCACCCCCAGGGCCCACCGGTGACGGCGAACCTCGCTTTCCGCCTCGTTGCGAATCGCGCCAAGCTGGCGATCGGAGAAGCCCATGCGCTTCATCCGCCGCATCTCATCAGCGTCCACCGTCGGGAGAGACGCGTACCACCCCTCGGCCTCCCACAGCTCCTGCATTTGCGCGACGAACCAGGGATCGATGGCCGTGAGCGAGGCGATCTCCTCGACGCTCATCCCTCGGGCGAAGCCGTGCTTGACCTGGAAGATGCGCTCTGGCGTGGGCTGCCGGAGGGCGCCCCGGAGCGTCTCCATCGTGTCGTCCGCGAGGCGGTCGTCGAGCAGCGTCTGTCCGATCGTCCATCCCGACCGGCCAGTCTCCAGCGCCCGAAGGCCCTTCTGGAAGGCCTCCTTGAACGTGCGGCCGATCGCCATCGACTCCCCAACGGATTTCATCTGCGTCGTCAGGCGCGGGTCCGCGGCGGCGAACTTCTCGAACGCGAACCGCGGAAACTTCACGACGACGTAGTCCAACACCGGCTCGAACGAGGCCGGCGTCGTCTTGGTGATGTCGTTGACGAGCTCGTCGAGCCGATAGCCCACCGCCAGCTTGGTCCCGATGCGCGCGATGGGAAAGCCGGTTGCTTTCGACGCCAGGGCCGACGATCGGGAGACCCGCGGATTCATCTCGATGACGAGCATCTCGCCGTCACGCGGATTCACCGCGAACTGGATGTTGCACCCGCCGGCATCGACCCCGATCTCACGGATGATCGCGACCGCGGCATCGCGCATCGTCTGGTATTCGCGATCGGTGAGCGTCATCGCGGGCGCCACCGTAATCGAATCGCCCGTGTGCACGCCCATGGGGTCGATGTTCTCGATCGAGCAGACGATCACGACGTTGTCGGCGTGATCGCGCATGACCTCGAGCTCGAACTCCTTCCAGCCGATGACGCTGCGCTCGATCAGAACCTGATGCGTGGGCGACAGCTCGAGGCCCCGCTCGACGATCGCCTCGTACTCCTCACGGTTATAGGCGATACCGCCACCGGTCCCGCCGAGGGTGAACGACGGACGGATGATCGCGGGGAACCCCACCCGATCGATGAGCCCGACCGCATCTTCCCAGGAGCGCGCGATGCCGCCCGTCGGCACCTTGAGCCCGATGCGCCTGATCGTATCCGCGAACTGCTCCCGGTCCTCGGCCAGCTTGATCGCGCGCGCGTCGGCGCCGATGAGCTCCACGCCGTACCGCTCGAGCACCCCCCGCTCGGCGAGCGCCATCGCGACGTTGAGCGCGGTCTGCCCCCCCATCGTCGGCAGCAGCGCGTCGGGACGCTCACGCTCGATGATCATCTCGACGATCTCCGGCGTCACCGGCTCCACGTAGGTCCGGTGCGCAAACTCGGGATCGGTCATGATCGTCGCCGGATTCGAGTTCACGAGAATGACCTCGTAGCCCTCTTCGCGAAGCGCTTTCGCCGCCTGCGTCCCGGAATAATCGAATTCGGCCGCCTGGCCGATGATGATCGGCCCGGAGCCGATCAGCATGATGCGGTGCAGGTCAGCTCGCCGCGGCACGGATCAGATCGTCGATGATGGAGTCGAGAGTCAAACGCGGGGACCATCCGGTCGCGCGTCGGAGCTTGGTCGCGTCGCCAATGAGGACCGGCACCTCGACGGGACGCACCAGCGCAGCGTCGGTGTTCAATATCGCATCGACGCCCACCAGAGCAAGCACGCGTTTGGCCAGCGTCCCGACGTCCACGCCCCTGCCGCTCGCGACGTTGTACACCTCGCCCGGCGTGCCGCGCTCCAGCAGATCCGCGTACGCGCGCGCGACGTCTCGCACGTGCAGGAAATCGCGGACGGTGGTCGTATTCCCGATCGCCAACCCGCGTTCGCCGCTCGTTCGCGCCGCGAGCGCCCGACGGACCAGCGCGGGCATCACGAATCGTTCGGCCTGTCCCGGACCGCTGTGGTTGAAGCTGCGGGTGGCGAGGATGCGAACCCCCGAGGATCGAAACGCCTCGAGGGCGACGAACTCCTGCGCCACCTTGGACGCCGCGTACACCGAGTGCGGGCGTTGCTCTGCCGATTCGGCGAGGGGCATCTCGCCGGCGTCATGCCGCCCATACTGCTCACCACTGCCTACGACCAGCACCAGAGGATCGAGCGTGCCCGAGGCTCGGCGCGTCTTCACGTCCGCGAGGAGACGGGCGGCGGCGATCACATTCACGTCGAGCGCCGCGCCGGGATCCGCCTGTGCCGCCGGGACGAAGGCGACTCCGGCGAGATGCACGACCGCGTCGGGCTTCGCCACGTCGAGCAGACGCGCGAGGTCCGTACTGCGGCGGACGTCCGCCACCTGCCAGCGAACGGTAGACAGCGGGTCGTTAGGTGCGACCGTTGGCGGCGCATCCTCGAGACAGGTCCCGGTGACCTCCCAGCCGCGTTCCACCAGCTCGCGGCCGAGCCACCGCCCGACGAATCCGGCCGCCCCGGTGACGAGCGCCCGCATACTCAGCGAGCGGCGATGCGATGCCGGGCCAGATCCGCGTCGACCATCATCTCGACGAGTTGGCGGAAGTCCACGTTCGGTGTCCAGCCGAGCCGCTGGCGAGCCTTCGTCGCGTCGGCCACGAGGACATCGACTTCGGCCGGGCGCATGAACCGCTCGTCCTGGACCACGTACGTCTGCCATTCCAGCCCCACCCGCGCGAACGCCACCTCGCAGAGCTCGCGGACCGAGTGCGTTTCGCCCGTCCCGACCACATAGTCGTCAGGCGCGGCCTGCTGGAGCATTCTCCACATCGCGTCGACGTAGTCTCCGGCGAATCCCCAGTCGCGCCGGGCCTCGAGGTTCCCCAGGCGGAGCTCGCGCTGGAACCCAAGCGAAATGCGCGCGGCGGCGTCGGTCACCTTTCGCGTGACGAACTCGAGCCCGCGCCGCGGGCTCTCGTGATTGAAGAGGATACCGGACACCGCGTACAGATCGTAGCTCTCGCGGTAGTTTACCGTGATCCAGTGCCCGTACACCTTGGCCACGCCGTACGGGGATCGCGGATAAAACGGCGTCGTCTCCCGCTGCGGCGTCTCGAGCACTCTGCCGAACTGCTCGCTCGAGCTCGCCTGGTAGAACCGGGCCTTGGGCGCGACACGGCGCATCGCTTCCAGCATCCGCGTTACGCCGAGCGCGGTGAACTCGCCGGTGAGCACGGGCTGCGTCCACGACGTCTGGACGAAGCTCTGAGCCGCGAGGTTGTAGATCTCGTCAGGCTGGCACGCCGCCATCGCCTCGACGAGCGAATGCTGATCGAGCAGGTCCGCCGAGATGAGCTCGACACGGTCGACGAGGTGGGCGATACGCTCATACGGGGTCGTCGAGCTCCGGCGCACGATCCCGACGACGCGGTATCCCTTCGCGAGAAGCAGCTCCGCGAGGTACGAGCCATCCTGGCCGGTGACGCCCGTGATGAGTGCGGTGGGCATCGCGGTGGCTATCGGACTGCGGGTTGCGGATTGCTGATTGCGGTGAGAACCCTCGGCGCACCCAGGGTCGTACGCGCAAACAGCCATCCGCAATCCGCAATCATTGCCTCGGAGGGCACATGAAAAAAGGGAGCCGACAACAGCTCCCTCTCTCTTGCGGCCTCGGAAGGCGGACCGATCACGCCGCCCGTTCGCCGCGCGGTGCGCGCTTCACCTTGCCCGCGCTCAGACACTTGGTGCACACCTTCACCTTGGTGACCTTGCCCTTGATCAGGATGCGCGCCACCTGAAGGTTGGGCTTCCACACCCGGCGGGTCTTGTTGTTCGCGTGCGAAACGTTGTTGCCGAATGCGACACCCTTGCCGCACGTGAAGCAACGATTCATGCTGGCCATGGGTCAGCCCTCGATGAGCTCGATGCGCGCCATCTCCGCACCATCGCCCTTGCGATGGCCCGTCTTGAGAATGCGCGTGTAGCCACCGGCCCGCGATGCGTACCGCGGTCCGATCTCCTGAAAGAGCTTGTCGGCCGTCTCGCGCTTCCGCACGTGCCGGCTCGCGAGACGCCGCGCGTGCAGCGTCCCCTCCTTTGCCTTCGTGATCAGCTTCTCCACGAAGGGACGGAGCTCCTTCGCCTTCGCCTCGGTCGTCTCGACCGCCTCGTGCTCGATGAGCGACGTGGCCAGTCCGCGCATCAGCGCGAGCTTCTGCTCGCTGGTGCGCCGGAGCTGTCGGCCTGCCTTCCGGTGACGCATGTGTCCTACTCCTCTTCGTCCGGAGCGGCCGCGGCAGCCCGGCTCGGCGGCGTGCCCCAATCCACGACGCGCACGCCTTCCGCCGACTCCTCGTACCGCATGCCAAAATTCAAGCCCTCACGCTCGAGGAGATCGGCGATCTCCTGGAGCGACTTCTTCCCGAAGTTCTTGACCTGCAACATCTGACTTTCCGTCTGGCGAACCAGATCACCGAGCGTGCGGATGTCCGAGTTCTTCAGCGAGTTCACCGAGCGCACGGACAATTCGAGCTCGTCGATCGGCGTCTTGAAGAGCTGCTGCAGCCGCGCACCATCGCCGGTCTGCTCGCCACCTGCCGCGATCATGGCCGGCGAGTGCGAGCCGAAATTCGCGAAGTACTGAAAGTGCGTCTGCGCCAGCGCGGCGGCGTAGCTCACCGCCTCTTCCGGCGAGACGGTGCCGTTCGTCTCCACGGTCAGCACGAGCCGATCGTAGTCGGTCCGCTGCCCAACGCGCGTCTCGGCCACCGCGAAGTTCGCGCGGCGGACGGGATTGTAGATCGCATCGATGCGGACGAGGTCGACCGGGAGCCCGCGATCGAGCGGATGCTGATCGGCCTCGATGTATCCGCGGCCCTTGTTCACGTACAGCTCGACGTTGATCTCGCGGTCGTCCTGCAGCGTGAAGAGATGGTGCCCGGGCTCGACGATCCGAGCACCGCCCGCGCTTTCGACGTCGCCGGCGATGACCGGACCCGCTTCCGACTTCTGGATCCGGAGCACGGCCTCATCGACGTCGTCCGGCAGCGTGAGCACCAGCGACTTCAGGTTGCCGATGATCTGGTGCACGTCCTCGACGACGCCGGGGATGGTCTGGTGCTCGTGCAGAACGCCGTCGATGCGGAATGCCCACACCGCGGCGCCGCGAAGCGACGACAGCAACATGCGCCGCATCGCGTTGCCCAGCGTGTGCCCAAAGCCGCGCTCGAGCGGCTGCAAACGGAACTCGGCGACGTTCGGGTTGTCCTCGCGCTTCGTCGCTTCGACGAGTTGCGGCCGAACGAGGCCGGAAAGATCGATGGTCTGTGCCATGTGTGTGTGACCCTCTGGTCAATGCCGGAGAATGTCGCCCGGCAACGCCTCACCCCGCCCGCGACGCGCGGTGAGCTCGTAAGGGAGTCGCGGTCCCTGACCTGAACCGGGGTCAGGAGTCAGGGGTCAGGGATCAGGGGCGGCACGGCGCGGCAGCGAAGCTGCCG
>JAICOJ010000062.1 GCA_025930755.1 Gemmatimonadaceae bacterium | reverse complement strand
CGGCAGGTGCGCGGCTACACCACGGACATTCTCACGGAGCAGGCGCTCGACTGGCTGCGCGGGGTGCGTCGCTCGGATCCGAGCAAGCCGTTCTTTCTCTACCTCGCGCACAAGGCGGTGCATGCGGAGTTCATTCCCCCGCCGCGTCACGCCGGCAAGTACGGCAAGGAGCCGATTCCGTACCCCGAGACGATGGCGAACACGGAGTCCAACTACCGCGGGAAGCCGCACTGGGTGCGCGCCCAGCGCAACAGCTGGCACGGCGTGGACTTCGCCTATCACGGCGCGCTGAAGTTCGATGAGTTCTACCGCAGCTATGCCGAGACGCTGCTGGCGGTGGATGAGAGCATCGGGCGCATTCTGGACTTTCTCGACCAGAACGGGCTCACCAACTCGACGATGGTGGTCTACACGAGCGACAACGGGTTCGTCCTCGGTGAGCACGGATTGATCGACAAGCGGCACGCGTACGAGCAGTCGATGCGCGTTCCGATGGTGGCCTACGCTCCCGGGATGATCGCCGCCGGCGACACGGTCACGCAGATGGTGCGGAACATCGACATCGCGCCGACGATTCTCGCGCTCGCCGGCGTGCAGAGCAGCTGGGACATGGACGGCCAGTCGGTGCTCTCGGCGCTGCGGGGTGACGCACCTGCGTCACGCGGCGAGCTGCTGTACGAGTACTACTGGGAGTACGCGTTCCCGCATACGCCGACGACGTTCGCGCTCCGCGGCGACCGGTACAAATACATCTTCTACCACGGCATCTGGGACACCAACGAGCTGTACGATCTCAGCGCCGACCCGCTGGAGCGCCATAACCTGATCGATGTGCCGATGATGCAGGACACGGTGCGGGCGATGCGGACGAGGCTGTTCGACCGACTCGAGGCAACCGACGGCATGCGGGTGCCCGTGCGTCGGGGGGACTGGCAGGCGGGGGAACGAAGGCTGCCATAAGGGCAACTGCGTACTGCGTACTGCGTACTGCGAACAATGTCACGTCTTCTTCGCAGTACGCAGTACGCAGTACGCAGCTCGCAGTTCGCAGTTCGCAGTTCGCCGTGGCAACTACCATTAGCTCCGGAGCGATGCCGTGGGACAGCTCGCCACGCTGGACTGGATCGTCATCGCGCTCTACTTCGTGCTCACCTTCACCATTGCCATCTGGGTGACGGTGCGGGAGCGCTCGCGCGACAGCTCCACCGATTATTTCCTCGCCGGGCGCAACATCGGGTGGTTCATCGTCGGCGCGTCGCTGTTCGCGTCGAACATTGGATCCGAGCATCTCGTGGGCCTCGCGGGCACCGGCGCCGCCAGCGGCATGGCGGTGGGGCAGTTCGAGGTGCTCGCGTCGCTCATCCTGCTCATCCTCGGCTGGGTGTTCGTGCCGTTCTACCTCAGGAGCGGCGTGTTCACGATGCCGGAGTTCCTCGAGCGGAGGTACTCGTCAGGCGCGCGCTGGTATCTGGCCATCGTTTCGATCATCGCGTACGTGCTGACGAAGATCTCGGTCACCATTGCGGCCGGCGGCATCGTGTTCGAGGCGCTGATGGGCATCGACTTCTGGACGGGCGCGATGATCGTCGTCGTCGCGACCGGCGTCTACACCGTCTTTGGCGGCCTGAGGGCCGTGCTGTACACGGACATGATCCAGATGTTCGTGCTCATCGGTGGAGCGGTCGCAGTGACGGTCGTCGGTCTCGATGCGCTGGGCGGATGGGACGAAATGGTGCGCACGGCCGGCCCGGGCTTCCTCGACATGTGGAAGCCCGCCAGCGATCCGAATTTCCCCTGGACCGGAATTCTCTTCGGCGCGCCCATCCTTGGCGTATGGTACTGGTGTACCGATCAGTTCATCGTGCAGCGCGTGCTGTCGGCGAAGGACCAGGACGATGCCAGGCGCGGAACCATCTTCGCCGGATATCTCAAGCTCCTCCCGCTGTTCATCTTCGTGATTCCCGGCGTGGTGGCCTACGCGCTCGCGCAGCGTGGGCTGATCACCCTCGAGCATCCCGATCAGGCACTGCCGACGCTGGTCGCTGCGCTCATGCCTGACGGTCTGCGCGGTATCGTCGTCGCCGGGCTGCTCGCCGCACTCATGAGCTCCCTGTCAGCCGTGTTCAATTCCTGCTCCACGCTCATCACGTGGGATGTGTACAAGAAGCTTCATCCGGCCGCATCGGAGCGCCGCCTCGTGGTGATTGGGCAGGCGTCGACGGCGATTCTCGTCGGCCTGGGGTTGCTGTGGATCCCGCTGATGAAGCTGATCTCGGGGCAGCTCTACCAGTATCTCCAGAGCGTGCAGGCCTACATCTCCCCGCCGATCGCGGCCGTGTTCCTGTTAGGCGTGCTCTGGCGACGCGTGAACGCGGCGGGCGCGATGGCGGCGCTCATCGGGGGGTTCGTCCTCGGCGTCGCCCGCCTGATCGCCGAGCTGAACAAGGACGGACTCACCGGGTGGATGCAGACGTACGCGACCATCAACTTCCTGCACTTCGCCGTGCTGCTGTTCGTCATCTGCACCGCGGTCCTCATCGCGGTGAGCCTCGTGACGGCGCCGCCGCCCCCGGAGAAGGTCGAGGGAATCACCTTCGACACGACCCAGCGCACGACGGAAGGCCCCCGCGGTCGAGGCTGGCGGCGCACCGATCTGGTCCTGAGCGTCCTTCTGGCACTCTGCGTGGGGGCAGTCTGGCTGTACTTCTCGTAGGCCCCGCGGACGCTCGGCGCATCTGGCTTGCCGCTTGCACTTCAGGTGAAGGCGTTCTCACCTGAAAACCGGATGCTCATCATGCGTGCACTCTTCGTTATGCTCGCTTTCGCCGCGTCGCTGTCGGCGCGGGCGACCGCGGCACAGGCACCGCAAGCTCCCGATACCACGGCCCAGGACAGCCTCTCGTTCACCGTGGGCGAGCTCTATGCGGCCTTTGGATTGACGATGTCCGAGGACGACGCGTATCGGATGACGAAGTCGTTGACCACGTTCGTCGTTCGCGACAAAGGCGTGGAGATCCAGAAGACCGATGGCCGGAAGCTGGGGGAGGACATTCTGATTTTGCTCTCCCTCGTCTCCGATTCGACCGCAGCAAAGGTGAGCGCAGTGCGACGGGCCGGAAAGACGTCTCTCACGGCCGATGACGAGAAGAAGTGGGAGGAGAAGGTCGAGGCGATGCGTCGCCTGGCCGGCGGCAAGAGTCCGTAGAGGTACAAGGGTGATACCGCAACGAGCCCAGACTGCTGACCACAGAGGCTCCGAGCGCACAGAGGAAGGCCGACTGCGGGTTGATCGGCACTCGGCTCTCCCCTGTGCGCTCGGTGCCTCTGTGGTCAGCGGTCTTGCTCGTCGCGCGATGATCACAATCGCTACCCTCGCGCTCGCCTCAGCCTGCAGCTCAATGCCTCAACGCCCGCCGGCACCGCCAGGGGCTCAGGTTGTCTCCATGAACCGCCGTCTCGTCCGCGATGTGGCCGGCGAGTACCAGCTCTTTCTGCCACAGCGCTACGGCTCGAGCCAGGAGCGCTGGCCGCTCATCCTCTTCCTCCATGGAGGCGGCGAGCGCGGCGACGACATCGAGAAGGTGAAGGTGCATGGACCGCTCAAGATCGCCGCGCAGCGGCCGGACTTTCCCTTCGTCGTCGTCGCGCCCCAGGTGGACACCAACATGATCTGGTCGACGGCGCGGCTCGATGCGCTCCTGGATGACGTGCAGGACAAGGTTCGCGTCGATCCCGATCGCATCTATCTCACCGGGCTCAGCATGGGTGCGTACGGCGCCTGGCATCTGGCCATGGAATTCCCGCACCGGTTCGCGGCGCTCGTGCCCATCAGTGGCGGTGCCACGCCCTCCGGGATGTGCGCGCTCAGGCACGTGCCGATCTGGGTCTTTCACGGCGCGAAGGACGACATCATCAAGCTCGACCGCTCGGAAGAGCTCGTCGAGCGCTTGAAGCGGTGCAACGGGAACGTGAAATTCACCGTGTATCCCGACGCAGGACACGACGCGTGGACGCGCACGTACGAAAACCCCGAGCTCTACGACTGGTTGCTCCAGCAGCGGCGCCAGCCCCCTCGCTGAGCGTGTGGTGCGGGCTCCTGGGGGCGTTCGTCCTGCTGGCCACTGCATCCTGCCAAAGGACCACCGTCGCGACGGCCGACGTCGGACCGGCCGAGACCTGGTGGCGCGGAAATACGCACACGCACACCCTCTGGTCGGACGGTGACGACTTCCCGGAAGCCGTCGCCGAGTGGTACAAGGGCAACGGCTATCAGTTTCTCTCCATAACCGACCACAACACGCTGGCCTCCGCGGAGCGCTGGCTTCGCATTCCGCCGAACGGCCCCGCGCGCGAGGCGTATACGAAGTATCGCGAGCGCAACGACGGGAGCTGGGTGGAAGAGCGGCGATCGGGCGACACGCTACTCGTGCGGTTGAAGCGTCTTCCCGAGTACCGCGCGCGCGTGGAAGAACGTGGCCGCTTCGTTCTCATCCCGGGCGAGGAGATCACGCAGTATCTCGCCGGGCGGGGGGCGCACATGAACGCGCTCAACCTCGCCGACGCGGTGTCGGAGCAGAAGGGCACGTCGCTCGTCGAGATCCTTCGGAAGGACCTGGATTCGCTCCGCGCGCAGGAAGGGCGCACGGCCCGTGAGATCGTCGCGGTCCTCAACCATCCGAACTTCCTCTGGAGTCAGACGGCAGAAGATCTGCTGGCGCTGCCCGACCTCCGGTTTTTCGAGGTGTACAACGGCCACCCGCTCGTCAACATCCTGGGCGATTCCCTGCGACCGGGCACCGAGCGCATCTGGGACATCGTGCTCACGCGGCGTCTCGCGAGCGGCGGCGCCATGCTCTACGGCGTGGCGACTGACGACGCACACGACTATCACGAATTCGCGCCGCGCCACCGTAATCCCGGGCGCGGCTGGATCATGGTGCGCACTTCGACGTTGGCCGTCGATTCGCTGATGCGGGCCATGGAGCGCGGGGACTTCTACGCGAGCACCGGCGTGACCCTTTCGGAACTGCGCCGCCAGGGCCAACGTCTCACGGTCGCGGTGACCGGTGCTGCCGGCGTGCGCTATACGACGCAGTTCATCGGAACACGCCGCAGCTACGACACGACGAGCGTGGCGAGATACGACTCCGCAGGCGTGCCGATCACTCGGCGCTACAGCAGCGAGGTTGGCGCGGTGCTCAGCGAAGTGCGTGGAACGAGCGCGAGCTACACGATGCGCGGCGATGAGGTCTACGTCCGCGCGCGCATCGTGTCCACGAAGCCAAAGGCGAATCCCTCGTACGCCGGGGAGGTGGAGATGGCGTGGACGCAGCCGGTGCAGCCATGAAGGTCGGTCTGTTCGCGGCGGCGTACATCGGCGCTGGGGTTGCCTTCGCGCAGGCGCGCGACACGACGTTCGTCATCACCGACACCTCGGTCGTGCAAGGTACGTTCAGCGCCATCGCCGTCACGCGTGATCGCATCGAAACCAATTACCCGCGTGCGCCGCGCGAGGTGATGTTCAAGTTCAGCATCAACGGGCAGGACAACGAATTCCCGCCCGGCACGGACCACATGATCTACGTCCGTCCCCGTGCGGGAAAGATCACCACGCCCATCTATCAGTTCGGTCGCGTGGACGCCCCGCGGACGCCGGCGCCCGAGGATGCGCCGCCCAGCGAGGAAGGCACGGCGCAGGTGACGTTCCGTCTCGACATGCGCCCGGTGCTCGCGAGCTTCCGCGGTCGCGGCTCGTATGACCCCCCGAACGGGCCGCCCGTTCGCCGGCGCGACTTCACGGGCGTCTACATCGTCGGCAACGCCGAGCCGCTGACGTGGGACTTCTCGGTGCTCGAGCCGGGATCACCGTTCGAGCTCACCGATCCGAATCGCGATGGAATTTACACCGTCACGCTCCCATTCGAGTCGATCTACACGAGACCGGCGGACGACAGCGGACGCGCGGTGTGGGTGCGGAAGCGCGACATCGCGCGCTTCCCCGAGCTCGTCTCGTCGCAGCGGTTGATCGACGCGCTCTACCGATTGTCGCTGGAGGAGCTCGTGGAGCTGCGCCGCGACGATGGCGCGCTCATGGCGGGCGCCAAGTGGGAGGGCATCTGGACGCGCGACGTGTCGTGGGGCGCCCTGCTCGGCATGGCGCCGATCGCGCCTGACGAGGTGCGGCGGAGCCTGCTCGTGAAGGTCGACTCGAGCGGCCGCATCATTCAGGACACGGGAACCGGCGGCTCGTGGCCGGTGTCGACCGACCGGATGGCCTGGGCGCTCGCGGCATGGGAGCTCTATGCGGTCACCGGCGACCGGGAGTGGTTGCGACAGTGCTATGACATCATCCGCCGATCGGCGGAAGACGATCTCGCGGTGGCGTTCGACAGCGCGACGGGATTGTTCCGAGGGGAGTCGTCGTTCCTCGATTGGCGCGAGCAGAGCTATCCGGCGTGGATGGATCCGCGTGACATCTACCAATCGCAGAGCCTTGGCACCAACGCCCTGCATCACGCGACGTACACTGTCCTCAGCCGCATGGCGGCCGCGTTAGGCGAGTCTCCGGCGCGGTGGGATTCGGTCGCGACACGGGTCCGGCAGGGAATGAACACGCACCTCTGGCTCTCCGAGAACGGGTACTACGGGCAGTTCCGATACGGCCGGGTGCATCACTCACTCTCGCCGCGCGCCGAGGGGCTCGGCGAGGCATTGGCGATCATCTACGGCGTTGCCGGGAACGAGCAGCGCGAGGTTCTGGCTCGTCGCGTGCCCGTCGTCCCCTTCGGGGTTCCAAGCTTCTGGCCGTACATCGGCGATCAGCCCCCGTATCACAACGCCGGCATCTGGCCGCAGGTGGTTGGATTCTGGACGTGGGCGGCGGCCGAAGCGGGTAACGCCGCGGCGGTGGAGCACGGGCTTGCGTCGATCCATCGAGCGGCGGCCCTCTTCCTCACCAACAAGGAAAACATGGTCGCCGCGAGCGGCCACTTCGAAGGCACGGAGCTCAACTCCGATCGTCTCATCGGGAGCGTCGGCGCGAATCTGGCGACGGTGATCCGCGTGCTGTTCGGGATGCGGTTCGAGTACGATCGGCTCGCGTTCCGACCCGTCGTGCCCCGGGCCTACGATGGGGAGCGCACGCTGCGAAACTTCCGCTACCGGGGCGCGACGCTCACCATCACCGTTCGCGGCTTCGGCAGCTCCGTGGCCACCGCCACTCTCGATGGAAGGCCCTTGCCGAAGCCGGAGATTCCCGCCGGCCTAACGGGGGCGCATACGATCGAGCTGACCATGAACGGCGACGTCATGGCCTCCAGCCTCAACGTCGTGGCAAACCGGTCCGCGCCGGCAACGCCGCTCGTCGCGCTTCGCGGCGGACGGCTGGTGTGGCGCCCCGTACCTCGCGCCGTGAGCTACGCCATCTACCAGAACGGCCGCCGCATCTCGGTGACGACTTCGGCGCAGGCGCGCGTGGAGCAGGGGAATGGGCTGGCCGAGTATCAGGTGATGGCGGTCGACGCGAGCGGGATCGGGTCCTTTCTCAGCGAGCCGATCCGTGTCGTCCCAGCGGATGCCGTGATGCGGGCCGAGCCCGCGGGAAGCGACGGCGATCCGACGCAGGCCGATGACGGTGGTTCCGTCGAGCTCACGACGGGGACGAATACCGAGGTGCATTTCCCCATCGAGGTCCCGGTCGCGGGGGTATACGCGATCGACGCGCGCTACGCGAACGGGAGCGGCCCGATCAACAGCGGGGACAAGGCGGCGATTCGATCGCTGGTCGTGGACGGAACGCGCGTCGGGTCACTCGTTATGCCGCATCGTGGCGCCGACCTCTGGACCGACTGGGGTTACAGCAGCGTGCTGACGACGTGGCTCAGCCAGGGATCGCACACGCTCACCCTCGCCTACACGAACGTCGACCGCAACATGAACGGCGCCGTCAACCGGGCGCTCGTGGATCACCTGCGTCTGACGCGACTGGCCGAGCGGTAAGACACGTCGAACGAGCTACACTCGTCGCGGAGCCTCCGCCGGTCCCACGGTATCCGACACCGGCCGGCCGCCGCGAAGCGCAGCGACGAGTCCCATCGAGAAGAGCGCGATCTGGACGTATCCGCGCGGCTCGCTCCAGTCGTTGAGGAGCTCGTACGCGACGGCGATGACCAGGCCGGCAAGGCTGGCCGTGGCGGCGATCCACCGATCGAATGACCCAGCGGGGGCATGGCGCGCGAGCAGCATCACGGCACCGATCAGCATGATCGCGACGCCCGTGCCGGCGAACCAGAGCGCCTCGAGCCGAAAGATGGGCCGGTACGCGAGGAAGGTGATGCCGAGGTGCATCGCGCCCGCCGCGATGGTGAGGAATCCGGCGATGGTGAGCGCCCGGTGGCCCGTATACGAAGCGGTAGTCGGTGACACGCCTTCCTCCTCTGTGTTGTGGCGGGGAACCTACTCCATTCGGGCCTCGGGCGCAGGAGCGTCGTGGGCTGGAATGCGCCGGCGCAAGCGATCAGATTTCCAGGCTCGCTTCCTCATTCCTCGTTCCTCCTTCGGTCAACGTGGCTCCCCAGTTCATCTACGTCATGAAAGCCCTGCGCAAGGTGGTTCCACCTTCGCGCGTGATCCTCGACGACATTTGGCTCTCGTTTTACCCGGGCGCCAAGATCGGTGTGCTGGGCCCCAACGGCGCCGGAAAATCGTCGCTGCTGCGCATCATGGCGGGCATCGATCAGGACATTCAGGGAGAAGCATGGGCCGCGAAGGGCACGAAGATCGGCTACCTGTCGCAGGAACCTCAGCTCGACACCTCGAAGGACGTTCGCGGTAACGTCGAGGGAGCGCTCAGGGACCAGCGCAAGGCGCTCGAGCGGTTCAACGACATCGCGATGAAGTTCGCCGAGCCGATGGACGACGACGCGATGACCAGGCTGCTCGAGGAGCAGGGCCGTCTGCAGGAGTACATCGACGCGCACGACCTCTGGAATCTCGACAACAAGATCGAGGTCGCCATGGACGCGCTGCGGCTGCCGCCGGCCGACGCGGATGTCAGCAAGCTGAGCGGTGGGGAAAAGCGCCGCGTTGCGCTGTGCCGGGTGCTGCTCGAGGAGCCCGACCTCCTGCTGCTCGACGAGCCGACGAATCACCTCGACGCCGAAAGCGTGGCGTGGCTCGAAAAGCATCTCGAGCAGTTTCCGGGGACGGTCGTCGCGATCACGCACGACCGCTATTTCCTGGACAACGTCGCGAAGTGGATTCTCGAGCTCGACCGGGGACGCGGAATCCCGTACGAAGGGAATTACTCCTCGTGGCTCGACCAGAAGCGCACCCGGCTCGCGCAGGAGGAGAAGTCGGTCAGCGCCCGGCAGCGCACGCTCGAGCGCGAGCTGGAGTGGGTGCGACTCGCCCCGCGCGCTCGCCAGGCGAAGTCGAAGGCCCGTATCCAGAAATACGAGGAGCTGGCGAGCGAGAAGCAGCTCGAGCGCATCGCGCAGAACGAGATCGTGATCCCGCCCGCGCCGCGCCTGGGGAACGACGTCGTGATCGCCAACGACCTGCGCAAGGCGTACGGGGACAATCTCCTCTTCGACGGGTTGTCGTTCGCGTTGCCGCGCGGCGGCATCGTCGGCGTGATCGGGCCGAATGGAGCGGGAAAGACGACGCTCTTCCGCATGATCAATGGAACGGAGAAGCCGGACGCCGGCTCACTGAAGGTGGGCGAGACGGTGCAGCTCGCGTACGCGGACCAGACGCGCACGCTCGATGGCAAGAAGACGGTGTGGGACGAGATCTCCGGCGGCCTCGAGCAGATCATGGTCGGCAAGAAGGAGATCAACTCGCGCGCGTATCTCGCGAGCTTCAACTTTCGAGGGGCCGATCAGCAGAAGCGAGTCGGCGATCTTGCGGGAGGTGAGCGCAACCGTCTGCACCTGGCGAAGACGCTCATGTCCGGCGGAAACCTGCTCCTGCTCGACGAGCCGACGAACGATCTCGACGTCGACACGCTGCGCGCGCTCGAGGACGCGCTCGTCGATTTCGCGGGGTGCGCCGTCGTCATTTCCCACGATCGCTGGTTCCTCGACCGCATCGCGACGCACATCCTCGCGTTCGAGGGGAACTCCGAGGTGGTGTGGTTCGAGGGAAACTACGAGACGTACAAGGAAGATCTGCGCAAGCGGAAGGGGATCGACGCCGATCAGCCGCACCGGGTCGCGTACCGGAAGCTGGTGCGCGCATAGCGAGGTGAAGGCCAACGCTCGACTACCCGTCGGTCAGCATTCGTGGCAAGTTGATGGCGTGCCCGTACAACGATGACCGGAGCAACGGGAGCCGAAGACCATGGCCAAGCCGAATGGGATGTTCCGATACCTCGCTCTCGCCGTGCTCCTCGTCGCGGTTGCGGGCACGGCCGCCGCGCAACGACCGGAGCCCCGCGTCCTCGTCTTTTCCAAGACCGCCGGCTACCGGCACAGCTCCATTGAGGCCGGGATTGCCGCGGTGCAAAGGCTCGGCGGCGAAAATGGCTTCGCCGTCGAAGCGACGGAGGATGCCGGCGCGTTCTCCGAGCGGAACCTGAAGCGCTTCAGCGCGGTCGTCTTCCTCAACACCACCGGCGACGTTCTCGACGCGCGACAGCAGGATGCGTTCGAGCGCTTCATCCAGGCGGGCGGTGGCTGGGTCGGCGTCCATGCCGCGACCGACACCGAGTACGAGTGGCCATGGTACGGACGACTCGCCGGCGCGTACTTCGAGAGCCACCCCAACAACCCGAACGTCCGCACCGGCACCTTCCGCGTGCTCGACAAGAGCCATCCCTCGACCGAGGGACTCCCCGACCGATGGGAGCGGGAAGACGAATTCTACAACTTCAAGGCGATCGACCGCGACATCCGGGTGCTCGTCGACATCGATGAGACGAGCTATGAGGGCGGCACCAACGGTGCCCGCCACCCGATGAGCTGGTACCACGCGTACGACGGTGGCCGCGCGTTCTACACGAACATGGGGCACACCGAGGCAACCTTCTCCGAGCCGCTGTTCCTCCGGCACCTCCTCGGCGGGCTGCGCTACGCGATCGGCACGGCGCCGTTGAACTACGGACGGGTGCGTCCGGAGGAGAATCGGTTCTCGAAGGTCGTCCTCGCTGACAAGCTGAACGAGCCGGTCGAGCTCGCGGTGCTGCCTGACGAGCGAGTGCTCTTCATCGAGCGCCGGGGCGCCGTCAACCTGTATCGCCCGGCGACCGGGCAGTACACCAGGCTCGCGACGATTCCCGTCAGCACGCAGTACACCAAGGGCCAGCAGGGGGAGGATGGGCTCCTCGGACTGGCAGCGGATCCAGACTTCGCGAGCAACGGCTGGATCTACCTCTACTATTCTCCCGCGGGGCCCGAACCGAAGAACGTGCTCGCGCGGTACACGATGAAGGGGGACTCGCTCGATCTCGCATCGGGCGTGATTCTCCTGGAGGTCGCGGTTCAGCGAGACGAGTGCTGCCACACCGGCGGCTCGATCGCGTTCGACCGGCATGGCAACCTGTACGTCTCCACGGGCGACAACACCAACCCGTTCGCCACCGGCTACGCCCCCATCGACGAGCGACCAGGCCGGTCGCCCTGGGACGCGCAGAAGTCATCGGCGAACACGAACGATCTTCGGGGCAAGATTCTCCGTATCCATCCGGAGCCGAACGGCACGTACACGATCCCCGAAGGCAACCTCTTTCCGCAGGGCACGCCGCAGACCCGCCCGGAGATCTACACGATGGGTCACCGGAACCCGTATCGGATCGCGGTCGACAGGCGGACCGGCTTCGTGTACTGGGGCGACGTCGGCCCCGATGCGCCCACGGATTCCGCGGGGCGTGGGCCAGCGGGTCACGATGAGATCGGGCAGGCTCGTCGCGCCGGAAACTTCGGCTGGCCGCACTTCGTGGCGGACAACAAGGCGTATTTCGATGTCGATTTCGCGACGATGACGGCTGGGCCCCCGTTCGACCAGGCGCGCCCGAGGAATGCCTCGCCTAACAACACCGGCCGCGCCGAGCTGCCGCCGGCCGAGAAAGCATTCATCTGGTATCCGTACGGCCCGTCAGCGGAGTTTCCGCTCGTCGGCACCGGCGGTCGTACCGCGATGGCGGGTCCAGTCTACCATCGCGACGAGCTCCCCAACGCAGCGCGGCCCTTCCCCGCGTATTACGACGGCAAGCTCCTCATCTACGAGTGGATGCGCGGATGGATCATCGCCGTCACCATGGACGAACAGGGGAATTTCGTGTCGATGGAGCGCTTCATGGCGAGCCACAAGTTCAGCAACCCCATGGACATGGCGTTTGGTCCCAACGGCGACCTGTATATCCTCGAGTACGGGACCAGGTGGTTCCAGGGCAACGATGATGCGCGACTCGTCCGCATCGAGTACACCGCGGGGAATCGGAAGCCACTCGTCGCGGTCGGCGTCGACAAACCCGCCGGGGCGACACCGCTGACCGTGGCGCTCTCTTCCGCGGGCACCACGGATCTCGACGATGACGAGCTGCGATACGAGTGGCGTATCTCGCGCGCGAACGGGACCGCCGTGCGCACGCTCACCGGTCCCAATCCGACGTTCACCTTCGCGACGCCGGGCCTCTACACGGCGTCGCTCGTCGTCACCGACCCGGTGGGCGCCCGCGATTCGGCGAAGGTGCAGATCGCGGCTGGCAACGAGCCGCCGAGCGTGGACATCGATGTGGTCGAAGGCAACAAGACGTTCTTCTTTCCCCGCGTCCCCATCCGCTACGCCGTGCGTGTGACCGACCGTGAAGACGGCTCACTCCGGAACGGTCGGATTCCAGCGAGTCGCGTGGTCGTCACGGCGGCGTACCACACGCAGGGGCTCGTGATGAGCCAGGGCGGACAACAGGTGGCGGTTGTGCCGACGTCGCACGACGCGGGTCGGCGACTGATCGAGGGCGGTACCTGTCTTTCGTGCCATCAGGTCGACAAGACGTCCGTGGGTCCCTCGTACACGGCTGTGGCGCGCCGGTATCGCGGAGACACGAGCGCGACGGCGCGGCTCGTTAGGAAGGTCCGCGCCGGAGGATCGGGCGTGTGGGGCCAGGTGATGATGCCGGCGCACCCGCAGCTCTCCGAAGCGCAGGCGTCGGCGATGGTCGCATACATCCTGAGTCTCGGCCAGCCGCGCCCGCCCTCGCTTCCCGTGCGCGGCTCGTACGTGCCCGGCGCCGCGACGGACAGCTCGCCGGAGGGCGTCGTCGTACTGCGAGCCGCGTACACCGATCGCGGAGCGAACGGGATTCGCAGCGCGTCGGCGGAGAAGGCGGTCGTCCTCCGCGCACCGGTGGTCGTCGTTGCCCGCGGCGAACTGTCGGACGGCGTGGAGAAGTACAGTGGGCCGGAGGTGCCAGTCGAAGTGACGATCGGAAACCGGTCGGGCGCATTCGTTGGCTTCAGGCAGCTCGACCTCAGCGGGGTGTCCGCGATCGTCTTCTCGGCCGCGGCGCCGGTGCCTAACGTCAACAGCGCGGGCGGGAAGGTCGAGGTTCGGCTGGACTCGGCGACCGGCACCCTGGTGGGCGAAACGGAGCCCCTGCAGCCGCAGCCCGCGATGGCGGCGCCGGCGCGCTTCCGCGCAGCCCTCAGACCGACGGCGGGCGTGCACGACGTCTTTTTCGTCTTTCGAAACGAACAGGCCAGGGAAGGCCAGAATCTCTTTGTGTTGTTCACGGCGGCCTTCGTGAGAGACGAGGGGCGCGCCGCCGCGGGCGCAAGGCGATGACGCCGGCGGGCCGCCCGCCGCACGTCAACGCTTGGCGCGCGGTCCCGGAGGCTCGGCCAGGATTCCGGTCCTCATCCGCTTGAATGAGTAGCGCAGCAACTCATCGACGCCGATCGGCTCCGGGAGCTGGCCATCGATGGCGAGCATGGCGATGCCGTGCACGAGTGTCCAGGAGTACGTAGCCATGTGCACGGGGTCATCCTTGAGGAACACACCATCCCGCTGTAGCGCGGCGACGGCGTCCACGAGCGCCTGAAAGGCGCCCTGCGCTTCGATCGCCAGCTCCGGCTCCTTCGCGCGCGGATCGACGAACCCGCCGAAGATCACGCGATAGTGCGCCGGGTTGTCGACCGCGAAGCGAACGTAGGCGACGCCCATGGCATGGAAGGCCGCGTCTCCCCGGCCGCCTTCCTCCCACGCGGCTACGAGTCGCTGACGCAGCATGCCGAACCCTTCGGTGGCAACGGCCGCCAGGAGCGCGCGCTTGTCAGCGAAGTGTCGATAGAGCGCCGTCCGCGAGACGCCGAGGCGAGCTCCGATGTCGCGAAGGGTCACGCCCTCGACGCCCTCGGTGCGGATGGTGGCGAGCGCCTCGTCGAGAAGGGCGCGGCGCAGGTTGCCGTGATGGTAGGAACGGGGCGACTTGCGCGCTGCCCGGGTAGGTGGAGGCATGGGAGCTCAAGTTACGCCGGGGGTGTTGACAATGTCAACATCGCATCGTAACCTATGTTGACACTGGCAACATTGGGAGCTCATTCATGAATTCGATGTCACGCACCGCTCCACCACACTCTCGCGCCGTCGCCTTCCTCGGTAGCCTCTGGCGCGGAAGTCCGCCGCTCACGTCGGTTGGCCTGGTGATGCTCGCGGTCGCCGTCCCTTCGCTGATCGGCGTGTTCGTCGACTCGCGAATCATTACCGGCGCCCCTGCCTGGCTCAAGCCATTCAAGTTCGCGATCTCGACCGCCGTCTACAGCCTGACCCTCGCGTGGATCTTCCAGTGGCTCACCGCGTGGCCGCGCGTCCGGCGCATCGTTGGCTGGACGACCGCGATCGTCTTCGTGCTGGAGGTGGCGATCATCGATCTGCAGGCGTGGCGCGGAACGACCAGCCACTTCAACGCGGCGACGACGCTCGATCGCACGCTCTTCTTCGTGATGGGCGGCGCCATCCTCCTCCAGACCCTCATCAGCGTGGCGGTCGCCGTCGCCCTCTGGCGCCAGCGGTTCGCCGATCGAGCGCTGGGATGGGCGCTGCGCCTCGGAATGACGCTGACCATTGCTGGCGCGATGACCGGATCGCTCATGACTCGCCCGACCGATGCTCAGCTGGCGGATCTTCGCGCGGGAAACCCGATGACAATCGTGGGCGCACATTCCGTCGGCGGCGTCGACGGCGGCCCCGGAGTTCCGGTGACCGGTTGGAGCCGAGAGCACGGCGATGTGCGCGTGCCGCACTTCGTTGGGCTGCACGCCATTCAGGTGCTGGCGCTGATCGCGGTCGGCCTCAGGCGCTGGCGCCGTCCCGAGGACGTTCGCGTTAGGGTCGTCGTTGCCGCCGCGGCCAGCTATGCATCGCTGTTTCTCTTGCTGCTGTGGGAGGCGCTGCGGGGACGGAGCATCGTCGCACCCGATGCGCTGGGAGTCGGATCGATGGCCATCTGGGCCGCGGTCACCATGCTCGGCCTCGGCTGGATCGCTCGGCGCTCCCGAAGTGCCTCGAACCATGGTCTGGATCGGATGGCGGTATGACGCCCGAACAGCTCTTTTCCGTTCTCAACACGATGACCGTGGCAGCGTGGCTTCCGCTCGTGTTCCTGCCGCGGAAGCGCTGGGCGACAACGGTCGTCCCGCTGGCATGGCCCTCCACGCTCGCGCTCATCTACGCCGTGGTGGTGGTTGCGACGGTGATGCAAAGCGAGGGCGGATTCTCATCGCTGGCAGCCGTGCGCGCACTGTTCGCCAACGATTGGGCGTTGCTCGCCGGCTGGACGCACTACCTGGCATTCGACCTGTTCGTCGGCGGATGGGAGGCTCGCGATGCACAGCGACGGGGCGTGCGCCATCTGCTGATAGTGCCTGCGCTGGTTCTGACCTTCCTCGTTGGACCGGGCGGCTTCCTGCTCTACCTCGCGCTTCGACGGTTCGCGCCTAACAGGGCGGCACCCATTTTGGCCGTTGAATGAGGCTGGCGCGGTGCACCGCCCGGCCGAAGCAGGGCGCGTTGTTGGGCGAACCTAACCTGTGAAGATGCAATGGTTTGCGCGCGATGTCGATTTTGTCGCGTCTCGTTCGACGTCTAGGCAAGGCAAGCATCGGCCAGTGCCCCCACGGTAACCCACGAGGAGAATGCAATGAGCACGACGGAGACCGCCGCACCCACGATCAGAAACGCGGCCACCAAGCCCACGACGCCCCGCAAGCTTTTCGTCAACATTCCCGTCCGCGATCTTCAGCGATCGATTCAATTCTTCGAGACACTCGGCTTCGCTTTCAACACGCAGTTCACGGACGCCACCGCGACCTGCATGCTGGTCGGGGAGGACGCGTACTTCATGCTGCTCACGACCGAACGATTCCGGGATTTCAGCAAGCGGCCAGTCGGCGACGCGCGGAAGGAAACGAGCGCGCTCTTCGCGATCAGTGTGAATAGCCGAGAGGAGGTCGACACACTGGTTGGGAAGGCGGTCGGCGCTGGAGGAGCACGCGCGGCAGATCCTCAGGATCACGGATTCATGTATGCGTGGAGCTTCTACGACCTCGACGGCCACCATTGGGAGGTGTTCTGGATGGATCCCAGTGCAATCCAGAGCTGACACACACGGAGACCCGCAAATGTTCAACATTCGAATAAGGCCGCTGGGCCTCGTCCTATCGAGTGCGGCGCTGCTAATGGCGCCGTCGGTCGGCCATACGCAGGGCGCGAAGGCCGACGCGCGCACCACGCCCGCAGCGACGTCCACGCCCTCGAAGAAGGGCTACGTCCTCGCGAACGGCGTGAGCTACTACTACGAGATCCACGGTCGCGGCGAGCCGCTTCTCCTCCTGCACGGGGGACTCGGATCGATCGACATGTTCCGACCCGTCCTCCCGACATTCGTCAAGGAAAGGCAGGTCATTGTCGTCGATCTGCACGGACACGGGCGCACCGCGCTCGGTGAGCGTCCCATCGACCTCATCGACATCGGGAACGATCTGGCGATCGTGCTCACCCAGCTTGGGTACGAGAAGGTCGATATGCTTGGCTACTCGTTTGGCGGGGGTGCCGCGTTCCGGCTCGCCGTTCAGCATCCCTCGCTGGTACGCCGACTGGTGGTTGCCTCGGCTCCGTACGCGCAGGACGGGTTCCATCCCGAGATGCTTCCGCAGCAGGCAGCGGTTGGCGCGGCGATGGCTGAGCAGATGAAGCAGACGCCGATGTACATCTCGTACGCCGCCGTCGCACCGAGGCCGCAGGATTTTCCCAGACTGCTCGACCGCATGGGTGAGCTGATGCGGAGGCCCTATGACTGGTCAGAAGACGTGAAAAAGCTCCAGATGCCGGTGATGCTCATTTACGGCGACGCCGACATGATCCGTCCCGACCATATCGTGCGCTTCTATCAGCTTCTAGGCGGCGGGCTGCGCGACGCGGGCTGGATGCGCGAGCACATGTCGAAGAACCGTCTCGCAATTCTCCCCGACCTCACGCACTACGAGGTGTTCATGTCGCCGCTGCTCGTGACGACCGCATTGCCCTTTCTCAACGGACAGAGCAATGCTCCTTCGTGGGCCAACCAGGTCAAGGACCAACGGTGATCGGTGCCCTCGTTAGGAGGTAACCCCTTCGCTTGACGGCCTTTGCGAACGTCCGTGCCTCGCGGCGCACTATGGTGTGGTTCATGCGATGGTCGCCGGAGCATTTTCTGGAGGTCTCATGCTCGGTACACGGACGTTCGCGAGGCTCGCGCTCGCCGCAAGCCTCACTGCCGTACTCGGTTGCGACGACGACCCCACCGGCCCAGGCACGGTTACGTTCCCGGAACTGCCGGCGGCGGTCGTCACCGGGTTCTGCGTGCGGGGGACCGCGCTCGTCGGTGACACGAAGTCCGGGATCATTGCGGACACGGACTGCGACGTCGCGGACATCAATCCCGGGGACGTGGGGTATTACGAGATCTGGCGCGTGCGCGTCGCGACCGCGCAAGATGTCACCTTCGATGCGAATTCGACGTTCGACAACTTCCTTGCGGTGCTACGAGTCAACTCCGTCTCCGCAACGGACATCGACGCCACGGTCATCGGACAGAACGACGATCGCTCGCCAGGCAGCAATACCAACGCGCTCGTGACGGTGAGGCTGCAGCCCAACATCGACTACGCCGTCATCGTGTCGGGCTTCGACTACGAAGAGACGGGATCGTATTCGCTTGCCATTCGGTAGTATTGTAAAGTCGGTGGACCGGCGGCCGCCAACGCGTAGTTGACGATCCCGGCCATTTCTCCTAGCTTGCGATCCATGAGCACGACCATTCGCCATCATCGCGCGCACCACCTCCACGGCCCGACGGGTCGGGGCGACGCGCGCGCATGCGGATGACCGTGTAACGGCTCCTGAGCGCACCGTACGCTGCGGCCCGTCCCTCCCGGACGGGCCGTTTTTCTTTTTCGGTCACCCCCATGCTCGAACGACGAACGACTTCGCGACTGCGCATCGCGCTCCCCAACAAGGGACGCCTGACCGATGACGTGCGCGCACTCTTTTCCGACGCGGGGCTCGAGCTTCGCGCCGCCGGCGAGCGCGCGCTCGTCGCATCGCTCGGCGGCGACTTCGAGGCGATCTTCGTCCGGGCCCAGGACATCCCCGAATTCGTTGCCGATGGCGCGGCGGATGTGGGCGTCACGGGGTGGGATCTGGTGCGGGAGTCGGAGCGCGACCTCGAGTCAGTGCTCGACCTCGAATGCGGCCGCTGCCGGCTCGTCGTCGCCGCGCGCGAGGAGAGCGGAATCACCACCCTCGACGATATCGCCGGCAACGGGAACGGCGGTCCTCGCGTCGCCACGGCCTTTCCACGCATCACCGAGCGCTACTTCGCCGACGCATGCCTTCCGATCACGATCGTGCCGGTGAGTGGGGCGGCCGAAATCGCTCCTCACCTCGGGATCGCCGACATCGTGACCGATCTCGTCTCCACCGGCTCCACCCTTCGTGTCAATCAGCTTCGCGAGATCGCGACCATCCTCGAGTCCACCGCCCGGCTCATCACGGCGCCGAACGTCGTGGAGTCACCGCGTCGGCGGGCGATCGAGGAGCTCGTCACCGCCCTCGAATCGGTGCTTCGCGCGCGCGGCAAGCGATACGTCATGGCGAACATGCCACGCGCCGCGCTCGATCAGGTGCGACGCGTGCTGCCGGGGCTCAACGGGCCGACGGTGATCGACATCCTGAACGGGGGCGATTTCGTCGCGGTGCACGCCGTCGTGGCGCAGGACGCGATCTATCGCACCATCGCCGACCTCAAGGCACTGGGCGGGCAGGGTATTCTGGTCACGCGCATCGAGCGGGTGATGCCATGAAGGCGCCTACGCGGAAACCGCTCTTCGCGGTGCGCGGCGCGGTCGCGGATCTCGACACGCGCGAGGCGAGGAATCTGCTCGACCGCGGATTCACCACCGATCCAATGGTCCGTGACCGCGTCTCGACGATTCTCGCACGTGTCTGGGAAGAACGCGACGCGGCTCTGCGCGGGCTCGCCCGCGAGCTCGACGGCGTGGACCTCGACGAGCTCGAGGTGCCTCGCGAGCGATGCACCCGCGCACTCGCGGCCCTCGACCCGGAGCTGCGCCGGGTGTTACAGCGCGCAGCCGAAAACATCACCCGCGTTCACCGCGCAATCCCGGTGGCTGCGATGGAGGTCGAGCCGGAGCCCGGGATCATCATCGGCCGGCGCCCCGATCCGCTGCACCGGGTTGGCGTCTACGCACCGGGCGGGCGTGCGGCGTATCCGAGCTCCGTCCTCATGGGCGCGATTCCCGCGCGCGTCGCGGGCGTGCGGGAGATTACGCTCTGTTCGCCGCCGTCGCGCGGTACTGGTCTCCCGTCGGAGATCGTCCTGGCCGCTGCGGCGCTTGCCAGTGTAGACCGCGTGTTCGCCCTGGGCGGTGCCGGCGCGATCGGCGCGATGGCGTACGGGACCGAGAGTGTCGAGCGCGTCGACCGCATCGTCGGTCCTGGTAACGCCTACGTCGCCGAAGCGAAGCTCCAGGTCAGAAACACCGTCGCCACCGATTCTCCGGCGGGGCCGAGCGAGCTGCTGATCATCGCGGACAGGAGTGCCGATCCCGAGCTCGTTGCCCGCGAGATGCTCGCGCAGGCGGAGCACGATACCGACGCGTGCGTGGTCTGCATCATGATCGATGGGGCCGCGCCAGACCTCGTCGAGGGCGCGGTGCGCTCACGGCTCGTCGATCAGCCGCGCGCGATGATCATCGCGTCCGCGCTGGCGACTCGCGGCGCGCTTCTCACGGCACCGACCGCCGACGAAGCGCTTGCGTTCGCTGAGCGATATGCGCCGGAGCATCTGCTTCTCGCGGTGCGCGACGCCGAGGCGCTCGCGCGCCGCGTTCGCAACGCCGGCACCATCTTCGTCGGTGCCTCGTCATCCGTGACGTTCGGAGACTACATGACCGGCGCCAATCACGTGCTGCCCACCGGCGGGCTTGCCCGCTGCTACTCGGGGCTGTCGACGCTGGACTTCGTGCGCTGGACGACGTACCAGCGCGTGACGCCCGCCGCCGCCGCACGGCTCGCCGACGACGTCGCACGATTCGCTGAATCGGAGCGGCTCACCGCTCACGCAGACGCAGCCCGAATGTGGTCCACCCCAGCGAACGTCGAGGTGATGCAATGACGACGTCGCTCGAGCTCGCGCGCGCGGCATACCGCGAGGTCTCGCTCTACACGGTCGAGTCCGATCCCTGCGCCGTCGATGTGAGCGACAACACCAACCTGTGGGGCTCGCCGCCAGCGGCGCGGCGGGCGTTGACCGAGGTGACCGATGACGGCTTTGCACGCTACCCGTCGGCCTATGCATCGAAGCTGAAGGATGCGCTGGCCCGGTACGCGGGGGTGGGCGCCTCGTGCATCGCCACGGGGTGCGGATCCGACGACATCCTCGACTCGGCGATCCGCGCCTTCGCCGAGCCGGGCGATCGAATCGCGTTCTGCGTGCCCACGTTCGCGATGATCCCGATCTTCGCTCGCCTGAACGGCGTAGAACCGGTGACGGTGCCGATGACGGGGGCATGGGACATCGATCCGGATGCCCTGGCCGGAACGGGCGCGCGCGTCATCTACGTGTGCTCGCCGAACAATCCCACGGGCACGATGGCCTCGCGAGACGCGATCGAACGACTCGTTGCCCGCGCGTCCGGCATCGTCATCCTCGACGAGGCCTATGCGGAGTTTGCGCGGAGCAGCTGTCTCGATCTCGCGATGGTGAACGATCGCGTGCTCGTCGTCCGCACCCTCTCGAAGGCATTCGGCCTGGCGGGACTTCGTGTGGGATACGCCGTCGGCGCGCCGGCGCTGGTGGCCGAAGTGGAGAAGTCACGCGGCCCGTACAAGGTGAGCGTGATGGCGGAGCGCGCCGCGGTCGTGGCGCTGGAGCACGATCAGGGATGGATCGCCGACCGGGTGGTCGACGCCTGTGAGAGCCGGGAGCGGCT
>JAICOJ010000161.1 GCA_025930755.1 Gemmatimonadaceae bacterium | reverse complement strand
CGACCGGTGCGCTCGACGCGCGCGAGATGAAGGAGCAGGTGCTCGATACACTCGATCTCGAGCGGGAACGTGGCATCACGATCAAGCTCAACGCGGTGCGCATGAGCTACGATGCGCAGAACGGGCGCACGTACGAGCTCAACCTCATCGACACCCCGGGACACGTCGACTTTACCTACGAGGTGTCGCGCTCGCTGGCCGCGTGCGAGGGTGCGATTCTCGTCGTCGACGCTTCGCAGGGCATTCAGGCGCAGACCCTGTCGAACCTCTTTCTCGCGCTCGATGCCGGGCTCGAGATCATCCCGGTGCTCAACAAGATCGATCTTCCGGGCGCCGCGCCGGATCAGCGGGCGCAGGAGATTCACGATCTCATCGGGACGCCCGTCGACGAGATCCTGCGCATCAGCGCCAAGGAGGGGATCGGCATCGATGCGCTGCTCGAGCGCGTCGTGGCGAAGGTTCCGCCTCCGGTCGGCAATGCGACGGGTCCGCTGCGCGCGCTGATCTTCGACTCGTACTACGATCGATACCGTGGGGCCATCCCGAGCATCCGCGTCGTCGACGGCACGATCGCGCCCGGGATGAAGATCGCGTTCGGCGCGAGCGACTCGACGTACGAGGTCATCGAGGTCGGCTACCGCCAGCTGCGTCCCGTTCAGACCGAGCAGCTTGGACCGGGTGAGGTGGGCTACGTTGTCGCGAACGTGCGCGCGGTGCGAGAGACGCGCGTCGGCGACACGATCTTCGACGCCGAGAATCGAGCGGCCGAGCCGCTACCTGGCTACAAGGACATCAAGTCGATGGTGTTCTCGGGACTGTATCCGACGGACCCCAATCGCTACGAGGATCTTCGCGACGCGCTCGAGCGGCTCCAGCTGAACGATGGCTCGCTGCATTACGAGCCCGAGACGTCGACCGCACTCGGCTTCGGCTTTCGGTGCGGCTTCCTCGGACTCCTGCACATGGAGATCGTGCAGGAGCGGCTGGAGCGGGAGTGGGACCTCGACCTCGTCACCACGGTGCCGAACGTCGAGTATCACGTGTACACGAATGACGGCGCGATGATGCTCCTCGAGAATCCATCGGCCATGCCGCATGGATCGGTCGTCGCCCACGTGGAGGAGCCGTACGTCAAGGCGCGCATCGTCGCGCCGGCGGACTACATCGGCGCCATCATGCAGCTCGGTACCGACCGGCGCGGCGTCTACAAGAACATGCACTACGTCGACTCGGCCCGCGTCGAGTTCGACTGGGAGTTTCCGCTGGCCGAGATCATCCTCGACTTCTACGACAAGCTGAAGACGATCAGCCGCGGATACGCCAGCCTCGACTACGAGATGCTCGACTATCGGCGGAGCGATCTCGTGAAGCTCGACATGCTGATCAACGGCGACCCGGTGGATGCGTTCTCGGTCATCATCCACCGCGACAAGGCGTACGAGTGGGGGCGAAAGATCGCGGACAAGCTCAAGGAGCTCATTCCCCGGCAGCTGTTCGAGGTCGTCATCCAGGCCGCCATCGGGACGAAGGTGATCGCGCGCACGACCGTGAAAGCGCTCCGCAAGAACGTCCTTGCCAAGTGTTACGGTGGCGACATCACCCGCAAGCGCAAGCTCCTCGAGAAGCAGAAGGAAGGAAAACGCCGCATGAAGCAGGTGGGATCGGTCGAGATTCCGCAGGAAGCCTTCCTCGCGGTGCTGCAGGTCGATTGATGGCGCTCCCCGCGCCCGCCGAGCCTTTCCCCGGCGCGGAAGGTGGCGTGCGCTCCCAGGATCGCTCCCGTCAGTCTTCTCTCGTCATTCAGACGGCGTTCATTGGTGACACCATCCTGACGACGCCGTTGATCGCCGAGCTCGCCACGCGCGGCCCGGTCGACATCGTCACGACACCGGTGTCTGCCGGGCTCCTCCAGAACAACCCCGACGTGCGTCACCTCTTCGTGTTCGACAAGCGCGACGCGCAGCGGGGTATGCGCGGACTGTGGGCGATGGCGCGAACGATCCGGCGCCATCGCGCCGAGCACGATGCGGGGGTCGCTCGCGCGGTGGCGTATCTCGCGCAGGGCTCCCCCCGGAGCGCGGCATTGGCCGTGCTCGCCGGTGTGCACGAGCGGATCGGCTTCGCGACGTCGCCCGCTCGCACGATGTATACGAAGCGGGTTCCGTACATCGAGAACCAGCATCACGCGGCGCGGCTATGGCTTCTCGCGTTTCCGAACGAGCAGCGGGCTGAACCCCGGGCGGAGCGTCTCCGCCCCCGACTCTTTCCGGGTGCGGCGGAGAAGAACGCCGTAACCGAGCTTCTCCGCGAGCACGGCGTGTCGGGCCCCTTCGTCGCGCTCGCTCCTGGGAGCGTGTGGGCGACCAAGCGATGGCCCTATTACCCGGAGCTCGCGCAGCGGGTGTCGATGCGCGTCCCCGTGGTGGTGATCGGGGGCAAGGATGACCAGACGCAGGCCGACGCGATCGCGGCGCACGTGGCGGCCGACCGGTTCGTCAGCGCCGTTGGCCGTCTGTCGCTGCTGGCATCGGCGGAGTTGATTGGTCGGGCACGCGCGCTGGTGAGCAACGATTCGTCCCCGACGCACATGGCCTCGGCAATGGGAACGCCGACGATCACGATCTTCGGACCGACGGTGCCCAGCTTTGGCTTTGGCCCGTTGGCGCCGCGATCCGCGACGCTCGGTCACGCCGGGCTCGACTGTCGCCCCTGCGACCGCCATGGGCCGCAACGGTGTCCGCTTGGCCACTGGCGCTGCATGCGGGAGCTTGGCGTCGATGAGGTGGAAAGGCTTGTCGGTCAAATGGCGCTGGAAAAGCGCTAGGGGCTGGAGAAGCGCTGGATAACGCGCTGGAACAGCGCTAGCGCTTCTCCAGCGCCCTTAGCGCTTTCCCAGCGCCTTCCTAGATTACCGCACGCGGCAACACTCACACTCAGCCACACACGCATGGCCCGCACGAAACGCGAGAAGTTCATCATTGGGGTGGACCTTGGCGGAACCAACATTGTCGTCGGCGCGATGCCGGTGGATGGGAGCCGCGAGATCAGCATGCGGGCGGAGCCCACCCATTCCGAGCGCGGGCCGGAGGCGGTCGTCGATCGCATCGTCGCCATGCTCGAGCAGACGATGGCCGAGGCGATGGAGCAGTCGAACGCGGCGCGGAAGGACTTTCTCGGCGTCGGGATCGGCGCGCCGGGGCCGCTCGATCGCGAGCGCGGGATGGTGATCGTCGCGCCCAACCTCGGCTGGTACGACTTTCCGCTGCGCGACGTCATCGCCGAGCGCGTGCGCCTGGATGCGACCCTCGACAACGACGCGAACTGCGCGACGGTGGGCGAGTGGTGGCGCGGTGCGGCTCGGGGCGGACGCAACGTGGTCGGCCTGACGATCGGCACGGGCATCGGCGGCGGTCTCATCCTCGAGGGCCAGCTCTACCACGGGGCGTCCGACGTGGCGGGCGAGATCGGCCATACGACCATCGACTCGACCGGGCGCCACTGCAAGTGCGGCAACTACGGGTGCCTCGAGGCGTATGCGTCGGGCCCCGCGATCGCGCTCCGTGCCCGGGAGGCGCTCGACCGCGATGAAGTGTCGATGCTTCGCAAGATGGTGCACGACGACGTGGATGCGATCACCGCCGCGACCGTGTACGAGGCGGCCAACAAGGGCGACGCGCTCGCGCTCGAAGTCGTCCGAGACACGGCGAAATTTCTCGGCACGGGGGTGGCCAATCTGCTCAACGTCTTCAATCCGGATGTGGTGGTCATCGCCGGCGGGGTCACCAAGGCGGGGGACAAGCTGTTCGAGCCCTTGCGGGCGGAAGTGAAGCGTCGGGCGTTCCGGCCGGCGGTGGAGGCGTGCCGCATCGTGCCGGGCATTCTTCCCGGCACCGCGGGAGTCGTCGGCGCCATCGCGACGTTCAAGGCACAGAAGCTGGGGGAAGTGTGAAGGAACGCGGAACGAGGAACGAGGAAGCAAGGCCTGGCTCCGAGGTTCGGGAGGGCACACTTCCTCGTTCCTCGTTCCTCGTTCGTCGTAAGCGTCTCGGCGTCATCGGAACGTTCGTGTGGGACACGATCCATGGGCGCGACGCGCGGCAGGTTCCCGTCGAGGAATGGGGCGGCATCACCTACGCGCTGAGCGCGCTGGACGCGGCACTGCCGGAAGACTGGGAGATCGTCCCCGTCATGAAGGTCGGCTTCGATCTCGCGGCGCGCGCGCGCGAGTTCATCGGCGGACTGCGGCGGATCGCGCCCGACGCCGCCCTCGTCGAGGTGCCGTACCCCAACAATCGCGTCGAGCTGCGCTACCAGTCACTCGACCACCGCACCGAGCACCTAACGGGTGGCGTGCCGCCGTGGACGTGACTCGGGCTCAAGCCGCTGCTCACGAATCTCGACGCGCTTTACGTCAACTTCATCAGCGGGTTCGAGCTCGACCTGGAGACGGCGACGCTGCTGCGCCAGCACTTTCGCGGACCGATCTACGCGGATCTTCACTCGCTCGTGCTGGCCGTGCAGCCGGATGGCCTTCGCACGCTGCAGCCGCTGCCCGATGTCGCCGCATGGTGTCGCTGCTTCGACGTCATCCAGGTCAACGAAAACGAGATGTCGATGATGGCGCCCGACCCGATGGCGCTGGCCGCGACGGCGCTCGCGAACAACGTCCGGTGTCTCAACGTGACGCTCGCCGGAAAGGGCGCGGTGTTCTTTGCGGCTCCCGGATTCGAGCGCCTCACCGATCTCGCGGCGCGCCCCCCACTGGGCGCGGCGCTCGGCCCGATTCGTACCGCGCTCATCCCGACCACCGCGGCGCTCTCCGCCGGTGATCCCACCGGATGCGGGGACGTGTGGGGCGCGACGTATTTCTCGCGGCTGCTCGCCGGTGATAACTTGACCGTCGCGATGCGCGCGGCCCACGACGCGGCCGCTCGCAACGTCGAACATCGGGGGGCCACCGGGCTCGCCGGCCATCTGCGCGGAGAGCTCAGCTCACGATGACCACCGTCATCAACATCCCACCTTCGCTGGATGATCGCACCTTCGAGTCGGTGCTGCAGCAGCTCGCGCCGCTGCCGCCCGATGAGAAGGTGCTGATCGACACCCGGCACACGCGCTGGGCGTCGCCCTATGGGCTCACCGCGCTCCTGGTGCTCGCGCAAACGCGCGCCGAGCGACCGGCACTCTACGCTCCCGAGGCGGAGGAGACGGCATCGTACTGGGCGCGCGCGCAATTTTTTCGCTACGCGGAGGGCCTGTTCGAGATGCACGGCTCCGTGCCGCGCGCGCGTGGCGCGGGCGAATCGGACGTGCTGCTCGAGATCACGCCCGTCGCGAAGAGCGAAGATGTGCACGAGGTCGTGGGACGGATCCAGTCGAAGGCGCAGGCGATTCTCGCGAAGGAGCTCAATCTCGACCCGCGAGCGACGATGGGCTTCGCGATGACGCTCTCCGAGGCGTGCCAGAACATCGTGGAGCACGCCGGCCGCGGCGGCTGGGTGGCGGTTCAGACCTATCGGTGGCAGAAGCGCCTCGGGCGGCGTGTGGTTCAAATCGCCGTCTGTGATGCCGGCATTGGGTTCCGCCAGTCGCTCGAGAGTGCACAAGGTCGTCGAGGTGACCGGTGGGATGATGCGATGGCGCTGGAGGATGCGGTGATTCGCTCGGTGTCAAGGTTCCGCGATGCGGGTCGCGGCCAGGGACTTGCGGGTATCCGTCGCTACGTCGGCCGATGGGATGGGAAGTTGTCGATTCGAAGCGGAACAGCTAGAATCGCGATCGTTCCAAGTTGGGATGAAGACATCCCGCTGGAGGAACAGCTTCCCCCGTTTCCTGGAGCGCAGGTGCTGATCACGATCCCAGAGCGGACCGCCGCGCGGTGATCAACCACATCGATCTTGGCACGGTGCTCCGCCGCACCGTCTGCGACCTCTACTCCGATCTCGTCACGCGCCCCACGGGCGCCGCAGTCCGCACCGGCATCGAGCAGCAGCTCGCCGATGCCCAGGAACGCACTCTCACCGTCATCGACTTCACGCACGTCGGCCTGCTGGACTATTCGTGCGCCGATGAAATCGTGGCGAAGCTGCTCGTCAGCTACTGCGAGCCGGCCGGCGAGCGCGGCAGCGCGGCGCGACTCGTGGCGCCGCGCGACTGCTACTTCCTGTTCAAGGGAGTGAGCGATTCGCACCTCGATGCGATCGACGCCGTCCTGCAGCGCCGCGGGCTCGCCCTGGTGGCACAAACGGACGACGGGATGCCGCTCCTCATCGGCACCGTCGACGATCGCGAGCGACGCGCCTGGGAGGCGGTGACTCGCCTGGGCCGCGCGCTGCCGGCGGACATCGCGGGTGAGGTGGGCCTCGAGGAGCCGCAAGCCGAGGTGCTGCTCAACGGACTTTCCCGGCGGCGACTCATCATGCGCTTCGACGAGAGCTACGTCGCCGTCGGCACCGGCCCGTGATGCGGTACGAACGCTACAACCCACCGCTGTCCGTGGTGGGATTCGTGGCGACGCGACCGACCGACAGCGAGCGCGGCCCGCAGATCAGCATGCGTGGGGAAGATGCACGGATGCGCCTCCTTCAGGATGGCGAGCTCGTGTGGGTGTACGGACCCCGACGCCACGAGCTCGTCACCGTTCGCATCGACGATTCGCTCCCGCGTGGCAGCGTCACTCTTCGTGATGTCGCCGGCGCTGCTCCTGCCGATGTCATTCGCGTCGTCAAGGTCGACCCCGACATTCCTCGAGAAATTGGTCATCTCGCGTAAGCAACTGCGAACTACGAACTGCGAACTGCGAGCTGCCACTGCGAACTGCGAACTGCGAGCTGCATCGGGACAACGCGTGTGAGGTCCATGCGGCGGCATTTTGAAGGCAAAACGGCACGGATTAACGGCTGCTGGAGCGTCTGGGGAACGGAAACACCATAGGATGGAGCCGTTCGCAGTTCGCAGTTCGCAGTTCGCAGTTCGCAGCTCGCAGTTCGCATCTCGCAACCT
>JAICOJ010000067.1 GCA_025930755.1 Gemmatimonadaceae bacterium | reverse complement strand
GTGGTCCACTCGCCCCCGGTGGACGGCTACGGCCATGGCATCTACAAACGCCTCCTGCTGTTTATGTCCCCCGGCGTCCTCGGCGACCTCTGCGGTAAAAAAAAGACAGCCTACCGCTCGACTGTACGCTGCAGTCGGTCGACAACGGCGCGGACATCGTCGGCGGCATACCCGCGCCGCGCCAGGTACCCGTAGAGCCGACGCCGTTGCGTCTCCTCGTCGAGACCGCGAAGGGTGCGCAGCTTCCTGGACGCTGCACGCTCGATGTTGGCGACCTCATCGACCTCATCGTCGTGCAGCACCTCGACAATGGCGGCGTCGGCGACGTCGCGCGCGACACCGCGCTTCGCCAACTCCTGCTGCAACCGGCGACGGGAAAAGGCTTGAGACGAAACCTTCGCTCGAACGTACGCGCGCGCGTACGCGGCATCGTCGAGCAAGCCGGCAGCGGTCAGCCGTTCGATCGCGGCGTCGACGTCGGCCTCGGTCTCCCCCTTGAGGAGAAGCCGGCGTCGAAGATCGCGCACCGACCGTGGCGCGCGCGCGAGCATGTCGAGGGAACGACGGTATGTCCGAGCGGGCTCGACCGTAGGCTCTGGGTTGCGCTCAGTTCCTGTTCGTGCCACGTGTTGCCCCCTCGAGTAGCTCGACACTCTCAAGGCAAACCGCCGGGGCCCAGATCACGTGGACGTGAGCGCATTCCGGGTAGCGCCACATCCGACGTAATCCGTTCCCCGGCGGCAGAACCACCGGCGGGATTCCCCACCTATTCCTCGGCCGCAGTCTCCTCCTCCGGAGCCGTCGCACGGATGCCGAGGATGCCCTTCACCTTCTCCTCGACCTCCGTCATCAGCGTTGGGTTGTCCTTCAGATACATCTTCGCATTCTCACGGCCCTGGCCGATCTTCTGGCCATTGTAGCTGTACCACGCGCCGGATTTCTCGATGATGTTCCCCTCGGCCGCAATGTCGAGCACCAGGCTCGCATGGCTGATCCCTTCGGCGTACATGATGTCGAACTCGGCCTGCTTGAACGGCGGAGCCACCTTGTTCTTCACCACCTTCACGCGGACGTGGGAACCGATCACGTCCTCCTTCTCCTTTACCGGACCAATGCGGCGAATGTCGAGACGCACCGACGCGTAGAACTTGAGCGCCTTCCCACCGGTCGTCGTCTCGGGGTTGCCGAACATGACGCCGATCTTTTCGCGCAGCTGGTTGATGAAGATGACCGACGTCCGTGACCGAGCGATCGCCCCGGTGAGCTTGCGCAGCGCCTGACTCATGAGGCGCGCCTGAAGACCCATGTGAGAGTCGCCCATCTCCCCTTCGATCTCGGCCTTCGGAACCAGCGCGGCGACCGAGTCGATCACCACGACGTCAACGGCGCCGGACCGCACGAGGATGTCGCAGATCTCGAGGGCCTGCTCGCCCGTATCGGGTTGAGAGATGAGGAGATTGTCCACGTCGACACCGAGCTTGCGCGCGTATTCGGTATCGAGGGCATGCTCCGCATCGATGTACGCCGCGACGCCGCCGGCCTTCTGCGCGTTGGCGACGACATGGAGGCAGAGCGTCGTCTTGCCGCTGGACTCCGGTCCGTAGATCTCGGTCACGCGGCCACGCGGAATGCCTCCCACTCCTATCGCCGCATCGAGATTGATCGCGCCGGTCGGGATGGCCTCGATCCGGACCTTCGGCGAGTCCGACCCCATCTTCATGATGGAGCCCTTGCCGCAGCTCTTTTCGATCTGCGCGATGGCCAGATTCAGCGCTTTTTTCTTGTCGTCCTGAACCGTAGAGACTGCCATTCGTCCGCCCTTTGTGTTTGTCGTGGAAAGCTCTGGCCGTGCGGTGAATCTACCCGTGGCCTGGGAGCACACCATACCCGAAGAAACTACGAAACCCCTCCGGGAAAGTCAACGTGAAACACGCACCTCGAATGCATTCTCAACGTGCCGAATTCGCACGCGTTCCTGCTCCACCAGCACCCCGACGACATCGAACCGATAGCTCTCGTAGGACCGACCGTGACGGTCGATCCAGACCAGCGCGGACCGCGTCAGCTCCCGCTGCTTGCGCCACCCCACGGCCTCCACGGGCTCGCCGAATTCGGAGCCCCGACGTGCCTTGACCTCGACGAAAGTCACCATCCCATCCCGCTCCATCACGAGATCGATGTCGCGATGGCCGCTCCTGAAGCGACGCATGAGGACCCGCCAGCCCTGCCGCCTGAGCCACCGCTCCGCCACGCGCTCGCCCAACTCTCCGAACGCCAGCCGCTCGGTCGTCATGAGCCGGCAAGCTATTCCGTCTCCGCCTAAAGACGTTACCGTTCGATCCCGCACCCGACCATTTGGTCGCGGCTCGCACCACAGTGATCGAGCCGTGTGCGTCGCGCAGCGGTTCGCCCCGTCCACCCCAGGGCCATGCGGCTTGTCGTTCTCGCATTTGGAGGTGCGATTGCAGAGCGGGCATTAACACACCTCGCCCTGGACAACGTTACTGCGGACGCGTTGATACTGTCCCAGTCGCCCCACGGGCCGCGCGCAACTCGACAAGCCCGGCCTGTCGCCCGTGCCGCCGTTCCGGTCGTCAGGCGCGTCGCGATATCACTTCTCACGAGAGTGCTGGGTCGCCTGCGGCCGAGCCCCCCGTCGGAAGCGGATCCGTTAGGTCGGTGGAGAGGACTCGCTGTCGATGTGCACCAGGTCGCCACGCTACACGACTCGGTCACCACGGAGCTTCTGAGCGCGCTCGCCCCGGACTATATCTTGCTCGCGGGCACTGGCATCGTGGGCGACAACGTGCTGAGAAGCGCGCGGGTCGGCGTGCTCAACGTGCATCCCGCGCTGCTCCCGTGGGTGCGAGGTATGGGCGGACTCGAGGCATCGGTGCTGCGCGGCGTGCCCCCGGGAGTTACCGCGCATTTTGTCGACGCCGGAATCGATACCGGTCCCATAGTGCATCGCCAGCTGGTTCCCGTTACCTCGCATGACACGCTCGAGTCCTTGCGGAAGAAGGCTGAATTGCTATGCGCGCAGGTTACGAGCGAGCTCTTCAGAGACGCGGCAAGAGGTCGCGTGCTCCGCGGCACCCCGCAGCAGGCGCATTTCGGCTACGCAGCATATCCAACGGCCGTTGACCGAACCGAGGCGGCGACATTGATCGCACAGGGCAAGGTCCGCGACACCTATGATCAGTGGCGGGCTGCCGTCGGCGGGCATGTGTTGCCGGATCGGGATGACCCTTTGCCGGCCCCTCGCACACTCTGATTCTGGAATTGCCTGCACGCACCCGTCTGTTCTAACCCCTACAGCCTCCTCCCATGCGCATCATCGCGATCCTCGCCGGCTTGACGCTGTTCATTGCGTCGCCAGCCATCTCGCAAACACCGAACGCTCAGGCCGGCTCAGCCCTCGCCGAGAAGAAAGTCGACCCGGAAAAGGAGCGGGCAATCCGGAAGCTGATTGCGCTGACGGGCGCCGAGAAGACGATGCTCGACGGCATGAAGGTCGGCCTGGACGCTCAGAAGAAGGCGCAGCCCGACATCCCGGATGTGTTCTGGGACGAGTTCATCAAGCGCGCGACCGACAACATCGGAGAGTTCGTGACGATTCTCGTCGGCGTGCACGATCGCCACTACACGAAGGACCAAATCGATCAGATGATCGCCTTCTTCGAGACCCCGCTCGGCCGCATGATGGCGGAGAAACAGCCGGCCGTCGCGCTCGAGACGGTAGGTGCCGCCGAGCGCTGGGGGATGAAGATGGGAATGCAGGTCATGATGGACCTGACGGAGAAGGGACTGATTACGCCATGAATCGGGGTCAGGAGTGAGGGATCAGGGGTATCAGGTTCGAGGTGTCAGGAGGCCCCAGGGGCGTTCTCCTATACCCATCACCTGTCACCCCCTGATCCCTGACTCCTGACTCCTGACCCCTCGCTTCACCGCGGTCCGCAAATCCGGTCGAGATCTTCGAGGCCAACCAGCACATCTCGCGGCTTGGAGCCGTCCGGCGGGCCGAGAATGCCTGCCGCGTGCAGCTGGTCGATGATTCGCGCCGCCCGCCCGTAGCCCACTTTCAGCCGACGCTGCAGCAGAGACGTCGAGCCCTGCTGATGATGCAGGACGACCTCGGCGGCCTCACGGAAGAGCTTGTCCCGGTCTCCGACCTCCGCATCCTCGCCCTCGTCTCCGCTTTGATCGAGCGCTTCGCGCTGCCGCACGGTCTCGAGGATGTCGGGCTCCGCTTCCACCGGCTCCTCGAGCACGAGGCCCTGCGCTTCGTACGCCTTCCGCTTTGCGTCCCGCTCGTCTCGATACCACTGCATCAGGCGCTCGGTGTCTTCGTTGGGAATGAAGGCGCCCTGAAGCCGCCATGGCTCCGACTTCCCTGGCGGAATGAACAGCATGTCGCCGCTGCCTAACAACGACTCCGCGCCGATGCCATCGAGAATCGTCCGGCTGTCCACCTGGGAGGCGACGCGGAACGCGATGCGGCTCGGGAAGTTCGCCTTGATGAGGCCGGTGATGACATTCACGCTGGGGCGTTGCGTGGCCAGAATGAGGTGCACGCCCACGGCACGCGCCTTCTGCGCCAGCATCGCCAGCGGGGTCTCGACTTCGCCCTGCACGGTCATCATGAGGTCGGCGAGCTCGTCGATCACCACGACGATGTAGGGGAGCACCCCGCCCCGCCACGTGAGATCTTCGAAGGCGATGTCGGCGCGCTTCGGCATCGACAGCGGGAGGCCGTCCTGAGCCTTCCGGTTGAAATCCTGAATGTTGCGGCACCCGTTGGCGGCGAGCAGCTCGTAGCGCTCCTGCATTTCCATCACCGCCCATTTCAGGACGGCCGCGGCGTCGCGGTTGTCGGTGATCACCTTGTGCCGGAGATGGGGAAGCTGATTGTAGACGGACAGCTCCACCATCTTCGGATCCACCATCAGGAAGCGCAGCGTCTTCGGCGTATGGCGGAAGACGAGGCTCGTGATCAGCGTGTTCACGCACACCGACTTGCCGGACCCGGTGGCGCCGGCGATGAGGAGGTGCGGCATCTTGGCCAGATCGGCGATGACGGGCTTTCCCTCGAGATCCTTGCCTAACGCTATCGGGAGCGCCGCGCGCGCCTGCTGAAAGTCCCTGGACTCGAGAATCTCGCGGAACCCGACGATCTCGGGCACCGGATTCGGCACCTCCACGCCCACGGCGCCGCGTCCGGGAATCGGGGCCACGATGCGGATGCTCTGGGCACGCATGGCGAGGGCCAGATCGTTCGAGAGATTCGCGATCTGCCTCACCTTCACGCCGGCCGCGGGCTCGATCTCGAACTGCGTGACGACCGGCCCGGTCGTCCGCCCGACGAGCTCCCCTTCCACCCGGAACGTGCGCAACGCCTCCATGAGCTTCACGCCCATCGCATCGAGCTCCCGCTGCGACGAGTCGCGATTCCGCGGCGGCGGTGGCGAGAGAATGTCGGGCGTCGGCAGCTCGTCGGCGGCCACCTCGGGAACCGATGCGTTGGCATCGATCACCGCCGCGATCTTCTCCGCGTGCTCGGCAGCCAGTTCGGCCTTGGTCCGTTTCTTCTTCCTCGTTCCTCGTTCCTCGGTCTTCTCGACCGCGCCGCTGAAGGTCGGATCCACCCCCGGCATCTCTTCCGGCGTCGGTGCCAGCGCCACTGCCGCCGCCCCACGATCGACGACGTTCTCCTCGGTCACGGGCCAGCGCCGCTTCGCCTTCGACGGCGCCTGGTCCATCACCAGCGCGCTCGGCTTCGGCTTCCAACCGATGAGAACGCGCACGGGATTCCACGCCAGGGTCACCGCGGTCAGCACGCTGAAGAGCAGCATCACGATGATCCACGCGCCGGCGAAGCCGAACGCGCGCTGGAGATAGAACGCCGCGAAGCTCCCCCAGAGACCGGTCTGCGGAGTCACCTCCCGCGCGGCGCCCATGGCGAGCGCGATCGCCACCGGCAGCAGCAACGCGAGCCCGCCAAGAAAGACCAGCCAGGACCGGTCGGTGTCGGCCTCGATGCGACGAAAGACTCGTAAGGCGTACACGAGGGGCAGCAGCGGGAGCAGGATCGTAGCGGGAAGCCCGAGGGTGGCGACGAACAGGGACCTCAGGCACGCCCCCACCGGTCCGGTCGGTCCGCGCGCGTCCATGCAGCTGGCGGCATCGGTTCCGGGAAAGGCGATGGCGGCGCCGAGGAACAGCGCGAAGAGCAGCAATGCGATCCCGGCAAGCTCACGCCGCAATGTGGTACTACCCACCGGACTACCCTACCGCTCGCGTTCTGGACCGAGCTTGGTGATCTGCCGGTCCTGATAGATGGGGATGATCGGGTGCGAATCGATCTGCGCGCACGTCACGAGATCCTCCGCATAGCCCGCCTCCGACAGCGCATGGCCGTGGGCCGACTCCGCGAAGAGCTGGTCGACGCGGTCGCCATAGCGCTTGGCGATCAGCTCACTCGCCCTCGCGGCATCGTTCATTTCCATTTCCGGAGTGCGGGTCGTCAGCTGGCGCACGTAACGCCCGGCGCACCCGGCATCCTCGAGGGCAAATTCCTTTTCGCGCCCCGCGCAGATGATGCTGACGTCCGTTCCCGCGCGCACCGCTGCGCGCATCATGGTGAGCACGGCGGTGAAGTTCACGTAGGACGCGACGACGACGTCGCGCGCACCCTGCACGGCGAGAAACGCCCCCGTGCCGTTGGTGGTCGTAAACAGCACGGTCTTCCCCTCGACCGCCTCACGCGTGAACTCCCTGGGCGAGTTGCCGAAGTCGAATCCCGGAATCGGGTTCATCCTGCGCTCACCAGCGAGCTTCACCTCCGACCGGTCGAAGCTCTTCGACCGGGTGATCACCTCGTCGGAGCTCTCGAGCGGTACGACCGCTCGTGCGCCATTCGCCAACGCGATGGCCGCCACGGTCGACGCACGCAGGACGTCGATGACCGCGACCAGCCGGCTCTGCACGCTTGCTGGCTGCAGCCCCTGCACGCCGAAGTACACGTCGACGCGCACTTAGACGGGCTCCCGCATGAGCTCGCCTTCGCGCTCGAGGAACTTCGTGTCGACGTCACCGGCCTGAAATTTCTTGTGCATCATCACGCGTCCCAGAAAGGGTATGGTCGTCGTCACCCCTTCAATAATGAAGCTCTCGAGCGCCATGTGCATCCGGCGGATCGCCTCCTGCCGGTCTCGTCCCTGCACTACGAGCTTGGCGATGAGCGAATCGTAGAAGGGAGGCACCGTATACCCAGCGTAGACGTGTGTGTCGAGGCGCACACCCGGACCGCCGGGAGGGTGGAACACTTCGATCTTGCCGGGCGACGGCTGAAAATTTCGCGCCGGGTCTTCCGCATTGACCCTGCACTCGATCACGTGCCCGCGCAACGGCGGCAGCTCCTTGACCGATAGCTTCTCGCCCGCCGCGACTCGGATCTGCTCCTTCACCAGATCGATACCGGTCAACATCTCCGTCACCGGATGCTCGACCTGAATGCGGGTGTTCATTTCCATGAAATAGAACGACCCATCCTCGTTATAGAGCATCTCGATCGTGCCGGCCCCGACGTACCGGATCGACTTGGCACCGCGGACCGCCGCTTCGCCCATCCGCTCCCGCAGCTCCGGCGTCATGATCGGGCTCGGCGCCTCCTCGATGAGCTTCTGATGACGCCGCTGCACCGAGCAGTCGCGCTCGCCGAGGTGAATCGTGTTGCCATGCTTGTCCCCCATGATCTGGAACTCGATGTGCCGCGGGCGCGCGAGGTACTTTTCGACGTAGACCTCACCATTGCCGAACGCGGACAACGCTTCCGATCGCGCGAGCTGAAACGAGCGGGCGAAGTCGTCCGCATCCTTGGCGACACGCATTCCCTTCCCACCCCCCCCGGCCGCCGCCTTGATGATCACGGGAAAGCCGATCTCGCGCGCGAGCGTGAGCGCTTCCTCCGCGTCCTCGACGGGTCCGGGCGTTCCGGGAATGATCGGGACGCCGACATCGGCCATCGCCTTACGAGCGGCGGCCTTGTCCCCCATGACGCGAATCTGCTCGGGTGTCGGCCCGATGAACGTGATATTCGACGCCGCGCACGTCTCGGCGAACTCCGCATTCTCGGCGAGAAACCCGTATCCGGGATGGATCGCGTCGGCGCCCGTGATCTCGGCGGCGGCGATCAGACGAGGAATCCGCAGATACGACTCGCGCGCCGGGGCGGGGCCGATGCAGACGTCGTCATCCGCGAATCGCACGTGCAGCGATTCACGGTCGGCTTCCGAGTACACGGCGACGGTCTGGATCCCCAACTCGCGGCACGCGCGAATCACGCGTAACGCGATCTCTCCGCGATTCGCGACTAGGACTTTCTTGAACATGAGGGAAGCAAGGTGGTCAAGGTCCTCAGGGTCCTCAAGGTCCTCAGGGTCCTCGAGGTCCTCCGGGTGCGAACCCGATCGGGTCACGCACCTCGAGGACCCTGGGGACCCTGAGGACCCTGACCACCCCGCGCGTTATTGCTTGTCCCGGAACTTGTCCCAGCTCTTGTCGCTCGAGCCTTCGACGCCCTGCGTGCGGAGGGCGAATTCGCTCGGGTTGGTGGCGTAGAACATCGCGCTCTCGTACGAGATGACGCGCTGCGTGTACCAGTGCATGAGCGACTGATCGAAGCTCTGCATCCCGTACTGCACGGTGCCTTCCTTGATGAGGTCGGGGATGTTGAGCGACTTCGACATGTCGCGGATCTGATCGCGGACGGCCGCCGTGTTGATCAGAATCTCGCAGGCCGGCACGCGGCCGGGCTTGTCCGAGCGTGGCACGAGGCGCAAGGAGATCACCGCCTGCAAGGCGCTCGACAGCGAGAACCTGACTTCGCTCTGCTGGTGCGGCGCGTAAAACGACAGAACGCGGTTGATGGTCTGCGTCGCATCCGTCGTGTGCAGCGTCGAGAATACCGTGTGACCAGTGCTGGCCGCCTTCAAGGCGACCTCGAGCGTCTCGAGGTCGCGGATCTCACCGATGAGGATGACGTCGGGATCCTGACGCAGCACGCGCCGGAGCGCCGAGCCGAAGTTGCCGGTGTCGGTGCCGACTTCACGCTGGTTGATGTTGCAATTGATGTCGCGATGGAGGAACTCGATCGGATCCTCGATCGTGATCACGTTCGCGTGCCGGCGCTCGTTGATGTGCTGAATCATCGCGGCGAGCGCGGTCGACTTGCCTGAGCCGGTGACACCCGTGACGAGCACCAGGCCGCGCGGCTTCATCGCGATCTCCTCCACGACCGGCGGCAGGTTCAGCTCGGTGACGTTCTTCACCTGGTACGGCACGAGTCGCAGCGCATACGCAATGGTTCCGCGCTGCTGGAAGACGTTCACACGAAAGCGGCCGATGCCGGGCACGCCGATGGCGAAGTCGGCTTCCTTGTTCTCGGTGAACTCCTTCACCTGCTTGGGCGTCATGATCTGCTCGGCCAGCTGCTTGAGGTCTTCCGGCTTGAGCGGCGGGAGATCGAGCTGCTGCAGCTCGCCATTGATGCGAAGCACCGGCGGGCGACCGACCTTGAGATGCAGGTCGGACGCGTTCTGCTGAATCATCCGCTGGAGGACCGCCTTGAAGTTGAAGCCGGCCGTGGGCTGGCCTGCGGGGGTCGGAGCGGTACGGGCGGCGGTGGTCATCGGTTAGCCACTGGGGTCGATACGGAAAAGGACTTGTCCATACTCGACCGGGTGCGCGTCCTCGACGAGGATCTCCCGCACGACGCCCGAGAACTCGGACTCGATCTCGTTCATGATCTTCATAGCCTCGATGATGCAGAGGATCTGTCCTTTAGAGACGCGCGCCCCCGCCGTTACGTAAGCAGGAGCCCCCGGCTCGGGCGACTTGTAGAAGGTCCCGACCATCGGGGACTTCACCTCCAGCATCTTCGACTTGGGCTCCGCCTTGGGGGCTTCCACGTCTCCCACGGCCGGAAGCGACTCGCTCGGGGTCGCCCGGCTGGGCGCCGGGGCGGCCACCGGCATCGGAATGGGCATCGGGGGCGCCACCTGGACCGTCCCCCGCTGCTGGGGCGTCTTCGAGATCCGGATCTTCATCCCCTTGTCCGTCGAGATCTCGATGGAATCGACGCTCGATTCATCGAGCATCTCGACGAGCTTCTTCACGTAGCGTAGGTCGATCATAAGCCTAGGATGGGGATCGTCGACAACCGCATGCCAGGAACGAGGGACGAGGAATGAGAAACGAGGAAGCTGGTTGCGAGGTGCCTCATCCGATCAGAATCCTTCTCCTCAGGCAGCATTCGTCTGTCTTCCTCGTTCCTCGTTCGTCCTACCCGACCTCGATGAGTTCATGCGAGAATGCGGTGAGCACTCTGGCGCCCCCATCTTCGAGAAAGACGTCATCCTCGATGCGCACGCCGCCCCACCCGGGACGGTAGATTCCGGGCTCGATGGTGACGACGGCATGATCCGGAAGGGACGCTTCAGCAGTTCTCGCCAGGCGCGGCGCCTCATGCACCTCGATACCGATTCCGTGGCCAAGGCTATGGCCAAACGCGTCTCCGAAGCCGCGGCCTTCAATGTAGCCCCGAGCCACCGCGTCGGCATCTCGCCCCCGCATCCCAGCGCGGATGGCTCGAGACGCCCGCTCATTCGCCTCGCGAACGATCGCGTGAATCTCGCGCTGCTCCTGGCTGGCCGCGCCGACGACGAACGTGCGTGTCACATCCGCGCAATAGCCGCCCACCACCGCACCGAAGTCGATCAGTAAGAAGTCGCCATCCTTCACCGCCCGCTCCGACGAGCGCGCGTGCGGAAGCGCCGAGCGCTCGCCCGACGCAACGATCGTGGGAAAGGGAAAGCCCTCGCTGCCGCCATCCCGCAGTGCCCGCTCGAGCACGCCGGCAATCTCCAGCTCGGACATCCCCACGCGGACCTCGGCAATCGCGCGCTCGAGCGCGGCGTCGGCAATGTTGGCCGCGCGCGAGATCAGCGCGAGCTCATCTTCATCCTTCCGTTCACGCAACGTCTCGACCACGTCGATCGTCGGACGCCACTGCCACCGCGCCCCCTGCTCGAGCAGTCGCTGAAAGTCACGATGCACGAGATGGTGCGACTCGAATCCGATGCTCGACGGGGATCGCGTAGGTAGCGTGCGCCAGAGTCCAGCCCATAGGCTCTGTGGCTCGATCACCACTCGCGCGAGCTCGCCAACCTCGGCGCTCGCCTGCGTCTGGTACCGGAAATCCGTGATGAGCGTCGCGTCTTTCCCCGTGATGAGCGCGAGCGCGCTCGTTCCGGAGAAGCCGGTGATGTAGCGGATGTTGGGAAGGCTCGTGAGAAGAATCCCATCGAGGTGCGCCTCGAGGATCGCCTCCGAGAGCGCCTCGAGGCGCCGCGGCCGTCGGTCAGGCACTCTGCTCAGCCAGCTTCGCCACGAGGCCGCGAAGTGCCAGCTCGTATCCGAGGGCCCCGAATCCGCACAGCACGGCGGTCGCCGCGCCCGCCAGCATCGAGTGCCGGCGCTCGGGCTCGCGCGAAAAAATGTTCGTCAGATGTACCTCGACAAAGGGCACGTCGACGGCGACGAGGGCATCACGGATGGCGAGACTCGTGTGCGTGTACGCGCCGGCGTTGATCAGGGCGCCGTCAGCGTTGCCACGCATGGCGTGAATGCGGTCGATGAGCTCGCCCTCGCCGTTGTGCTGAGCGAACTCCACCTCGGCGCCAAGTTCCCCGGCAACCACGCGGAGCCGCTTCTCGATGTCGCCAAGGGTGGCGCGTCCGTAGATTTGGGGCTCGCGCGAGCCGAGGAGATTCAGACTCGGCCCGTTCAGCACGGCGATGCGCACTACTTCTTGAGCTGGTCGAGCCACGTGTTGAACAGCTCGATCTCGCTCGACGCGTCCTGCGAACCTTCGCGATTCGCGTCCTTTTGCTCGTCGAAGAATTGATCGAACGTGAAGCCGGAGCGTGCCGGCGGCGAGCCGGATGCCGGGGTGCGTCCGAAGACCTGATCGAGCGACAGCTCCTCCTCCGCCTGACGAGTCGCTCCACTGGGACGCATGCCTTCGGCAGGCGTGCGCGAGCGGGTGTCGGGCGGCTGCTGGCTCGGCATTGGCCGAACGGGCGTCAGGCGCGCCGCGAACTCCGGCTCGAAGACGCTCGCCAGCGTGGCGGCCGCGTTCTCATCCTCGGTGGGAATGCTCCGAGTGGGAAAGAGCTCCGACGGGGGAATCGCCATCATCTCGCCGGTGTGTCCCTGCGGGCCTGCGGACGATTGCGACGCCTCGCTCTTCTCTGGCTCGTATCCAGCGAGCCACGGCACATCTTCCTGCGCCGCTGGCTGCCGCTGCGCGGGCTCGACGCCACGTGATGGCGTCCGCGGCATCACCGAGCTCAACTCGGATTCATCGAGGAGCGCGAATGGTCCGCCCTCGTCGCCCGTGCCCTGCGGAGGCGCTTCCGGTTCGGGGTCGGACCGCAGCCACGCGGGTTCGTCGAGCTCCGGTGCGGTACGGCGCCGCTCCGGTGGCGCGGGAGGCGGGACCGGAGGCTCGCCGACGCGGGTCGCTCCGATGCGCTCGTCAGGCTCCTGATCATCGTCGCCGGGCCTCTCGTCAGGCAGCGCGGCGGCCTCGCGCTCGACGACTCGGCGCATGGCCAGCTTCGCGAAGAAGCTGCGAATGGTTCTCTTCGGCTTCGTCGTTGCCCGCTTATGGGCCGCTTCTACGACTTCGTCGGAGATCGCGGCAATCCCAATGCTCGACCGTGACCCTTGTTCGAGCTGCTTCACGCGCTCGCGGAGGGTGTCGTCGGCCGGATTCTGCGCCGCCAGCTGGCGGTAGATGTCGAGCGCCTCTTGCACATATCCCTGCTGGAGGTACAGCTCCGCCATCGTCTCCGTCACGAACGCCGCCGGAGAGGGTCCGGTCGCCTGCACGTCGAGCATCGGGTAGTACGCGTCGACCGCATCGCGCGGCTCACCGCCGCTGTCCCGCGTCTCGTCGATGACGGCATCGCCGAACATCGCCTGAGCATCGGCAGCCTTGGGAGGCGTTTCGCCTGGGCCGATTCCGCTCACCTCGAGGCTCTGCTCGAGATCGGGGAATGCCTTTTCCGCCCCGGTCGCCGGCTCGAAAGCGTCGGCGGTCTCGATCTCGAGCGGCTCGTGCTCGGCGACGCCGTCACTTGGCTTCCCGGCGGTGTCGAGGCGGTACTCGTCGATCTCGATCTCTGGCGCGACGGGGGCCGCGGCGTCGGGAGAGGGCGCGGCTTCGATCGGGGGAACGCTCAGGCCCTCGAGGTCGACGGTCGGCGAGAACTCACCCGCAACGGCAGGCTGACCCATCGCGGGTGTGCCGCCGGCGGCGTCGCCCATGGCCTCGAGCTGCGCGACGACTTCGTCGTTCTGGGGATCAACCTCGAGCAGCCTGCGGTACCATCCCCGAGCAACGTCGTTCGCGCCATGCTGCCGCGCGATGTCGCCGAGGTGGCGCAGCGCGATCAGGTTCTCCGGATCGAGGTTGAGAGCGGCCTCGAACGTCTGACGGGCTTCTTCGAGCCGCCCACTGTCGTACAGCGACTGTCCGAGCACGATGTGGCCGCTGATGTAGCCGGGCTGCTGCGGGATCTGCCCGCGGCAGATCTCGATCGCGCGGTCGTAGTCTCCGGACTTTCGAAGCTCGTTCGCAAGTCGGGCAAAGACACGGCGCGGGTTTTCAGCGTATTGTCGAAGAAGGTCTTCGATCAGGGCGGTGTTGGCGGCCATGCAATGCCCTCAGAGGAACTGCCCCAGGCCCGGGGCGGCGAGACGCGGCAAGATATACCCTCCTGACGATTGAAGTCAATCGGAAGTCATATCGTGGCTTGATTTTATGAAGCGCGGCCGGATAGATTTTCTGGCTGCGACCTCCACCCACCCACAGCCTGTCCTTTCCGTGCTGCAAGCGTTCCGCGGATCCGCGAAGATCGTCTTCTGGATCATCATCATTTCGTTTGTCGGCGTGTTTCTCTTCGCCGAGACCTCGGGGCTCACCGGCCGCGGGATCACACGAGGGACAGCAGTAGGCAGCGTCAACGGCATCGACATCACGTACGACCGCTGGGATACGCAGGTTCGCGCCCTCTCCGCACAGGAGCAGCAGCGTCGGGGGGCGAGCTCATTGACGCAGGACGACATGCGCCGGATCGAGGACATCGCGTTCCAGCAGATCGTCGACTCGATCCTCCTCGCTCGCGAGTACGAGCGGCGCGGGATCACCGTCACGGACCGCGAGATTCAGTACGCCGCGATGGCGATGCCGCATCCGGACCTCGCGCAGAATCCTGATCTGCAGACGGAAGGCCGCTTCGATCCCGAGAAGTATCAGCGGCTGCTGCAGAGCCCCATGGCGCGGCAGCAGGGACTGACCCAGTTCCTCGAGCAGTACTATCGCACCGAGATTCCCCGCCAGAAGCTTTTCGAGCAGATCGCCGCTGGCGTCTACCTCACCGACGCCCGGCTCTGGCGTATCTGGCAGGATGAGCGCGACTCGGCTCGCGTTTCGTACGTCGCGCTGCGGCCGGTCACGGTCCCCGATACCGCGGTCCGCGTCACGGAAGACGAGATTCGCCGGTATTTCGACGAGCATCGCGACGACTTCGCCGAGCGCCAGGGGCGCGCCGTTTTGTCGCTCCTCGCGATACCGCGTCCGGTGACCGCGGCGGACAGCGCTGCCACGCGGCAGCGCGCGGTCGCGCTGCGCGAGGAGATTCTGGGTGGCGTGCCGTTCGACAGCGTCGCGCGGCGCGAATCGTCGGACAGCGTATCCGCCGCGCAGGGCGGATTGCTGGGCACCGTGGCGCGCGGCGCATTCGTGCCGGAGTTCGAGGCCGTCGCGTTCGCGCTACGGCCAGGCGAGATCTCGCAACCGGCGCTGTCGCCATTCGGCTATCACCTGATCAAGGTGGATGAGAAAAAGGGTGACTCGATCACGGTTCGGCATATCCTGCTGCCGATCACGCAGAGCGATTCGAGTGCGCAGCGCATAACGACGCTCGCCGACTCGGTGGCGGATGTCGCGGCGGCCGCAGAGGATCCAACGCGGCTCGACAGCGCGGCTCGGCGATTCAACCTGCCCATCGCCCGGGCGGTGGCGACCGAAGGGGAGCCACTGACGTGGAACGGCAAGTACGTGCAGGATCTCGGCGCCTGGGCGTTCCGCGGAACGCGGGTCGGCGACATCAGCGACATCGTAGACGCTCCGGAGGCGTTCTATCTCGCACGCGTCGATTCGCTCCAGGAGGGCGGCGAGGTGGATCTCGACGATGTGCGCGAGGATATCCGGCGCGTGCTGGTCAATCGCAGGAAAGTCGATTATCTCGACCCGCGCGCGCGACGCATTACGGACGCTGTCGTGTCAGGCAAAACGCTCGAGCAGGCCGCGCAGGAGAATGGGGCGGCCGTCGAGAAGACGGGCATGTTCACGCGAGTGAGTCTCGTGCCCGGAATCGGCCGGCTCAACGAAGCCATCGGCGCCGCCTTTGGATTGCCGGTGGGAGCCACGAGCGGCCCGGTGAAGACGGAGGACGGCGTCTTCATCCTTCGGGTTGACGCGCGCGTGAATGCCGACCGCGCGGCGTGGGAAGCGCAGAAGGATCAACAGCGCCAGCAGCTCCTCCTTCGCCTCCGCCGCCAGCGCATTCAGGACTTCGTGACGGCACTCCGAAAAGAGGCGGATGTGGATGATCGGCGGAGTGAGGTTCAGGCACTGACGCGGGAAAGGGCTTCGTAGAGCGAGGCCAACGGCCTGCGCCTAGATCAGCCGCTTGGGCTCAGGGCGTCGTTCTTCCTCACGACGCGCCTCGCTTTCCGTGCGGGCGGGAGGAAGGCTCTCGCGCGCCTCAGGCTCGGTCAGCGACCGATTCACGTCGGTGAGGGACTTCTTGAACTCGCGAATGCCCTTCCCCATCGAGGCGCCGATCTCGGGAAGCCGCTTGGCGCCGAAGAGCAGGAGCACCGCCACCATCAGGAGGATGATCTCCCAAAAGCTGAAATTGCCGAATGGCATTGTGCCTCCTAGAACAGCGATCGAGCGATGAGATAGGCGATCAGCACGCCGAGCAGGCTCAGCAGCGAGATGTCGACGGCCACGGGTCCTAGAGAGAACTTAATCATGATCAGGTCGATCGACACTGGCCCAACGGAGCCGCTAAGGCCCGTGGTCAGGAATTCCTTGACCGCGCCCGGGGGCAGGAACCGGCGGCTGATGTGGGTGATGAGCCCGCCGACGAGAAAGCCGATCGCCAGCACGAGCGCGTGAAACCCCGGGCGATGGCGCGCGGAGCGGGAGAGTGAAGATGACGGACGATTCATCACTGCGTTCGCTCCATGACATAGACGATGGCATCACGCAGCGCCGCCGTGGCGCGCGAGTCAGGCAGCTTCGACAACGCGTCCGCGGCTTCCTCGGCGAACCGCTCGCCGCGGCTCCGAGCATAGTCGAGCCCGCCGTATTCCTCGACGATGCCGATCACGTTGGCGATCAGCTCATCGTCGGGCTCCGACTCTGCGAAGAGCCGCTCGACCACCGCGCGACCGGGCGCCCTCACATGCCGGAGCGCGTGAATCAATGGGAGCGTCACCTTGTGCTCACGAAGATCCAGGCCGGTGGGCTTCCCCGTCGTCGAGGCATCTGCAGTATAGTCGAGCAGATCGTCAACGATCTGGAACGCCATTCCGAGCTGAAGGCCATACCGGGCCAGCGCCTGGCGATGCGGCGCTGCGCCGGCGATCGCACCGATCTCGCACGCCGCTGACAGCAGGGATGCGGTCTTCGCATGGATGAGCGCGTCGTAGTCGTCCTCGGAGAAGCGCAGGGCATCGAGCGCGGTCAACTGGCGCATTTCCCCGATCGTCATCTGATTCGTGGCGTGGGCGAGCACCTGAAGCGGCGCCATGTCGCCCACACGAACGAGCTCGACGACGGCGCGCGAATACAGGAAGTCGCCCATGATCACGGAAATCTGATGTGTGAAGAGGGCGTTGATCGTCGGCATGCCGCGTCGCAGCGTCGAGTGATCGACGGAATCATCATGTACGAGCGTCGCGAGATGTACCAGCTCGACGACCGCGGCCAGGGGTATGGCGCGGGGCTCCGGTCGTCCTTCCACCGCGCTCGCCAGAAGCGTGAGCGTCGGCCTGAACATCTTCCCCTTCATGCTGAGAAGATGGCCCGTGATCGCCTCGATCATGGGGAAGTCGGCGACCACGACGCGCTGCAGCTCCGCGGCCACCTCATCGAGTCGTTCACGCACCGGCGCCTGTATCTCGTGCAGCTGCCCGGAGGGCGCCCGGACGGCGCGCGCTCCCGCGCGGGCGGGAGCACTCATCTCGCTACTCGCTCCAGCGCGGCGAGACGGTCGTTCACGTCGCGGAAGGTGATGTCGACGGCAAACACCCGCTCGTAGTAGACGAGCGCGTCGTTGAACTTTTGCAGCGCTTCGGAGGCGTAGCCGAGCAGGTACAGCACGCCGACGAGCTGCTCGTCGGTCGCGCCCGGCTCCGCCGGCGCGCGCGAAAGAATCGTGACGGCGATCTGATACTGCCCTTTCTCGATGAAGCACTGGCCTAACGCCTCGAAGGTGCGGATGCGGTGCTCCACCCCACGCAGTGCCTTCTGGAATTCGGCGATCGCTTCGTCGAGCAGGCCCATTTCCTTGTAGGCGACGCCGAGATCGTAGTGCGCCTCGTGATCCTCATCCGAGACGTTCTCGGCGATTCCCTGCTTGAAGCGCTCGAGCATGTCCGAGAAGTCGACTTGATCGGATTCGGGCTCCCGCACATCGGCGACCATCCGCGTGGACTTCGGCGTTTTGTCTTCGCTCAGCCAATCGGACAAGTTGACGAAATCGTCGTCGCCCCCCGATCCGGTGTGCCTCGCCGCCGGGCGCGATGGCCGCTTGGGCTCCGGGCGCTTCGGCTCCGGACGTTTGGGCTGTCGAACCGGCTCTGACCGTCGCGGCTCGGGCTTGGGCGCCGGCCGCGGCGGTTCGCCTCTGCCGGCCGGCGTCGGCTGCGCTGGACGGGGCCGGGGCGGCGCCGAGGGCGTGTCTTCGATGAGCGGAAGGTCTTTCACCGCATTGCGCAAGTCTCCGATCGGATCACGTACGCGCTCGGTCCGCGGCGCAGGCGCAGGCTTGGGCGGCTGCTTCGCCGGGGCAGGCTTGGAGGGCGCGGGCGCCTTCGCAGCCGGTGGCGGAGGAGGCGGCGGCGCCGTGCGTCCCTGCGAAACGGGAGGCGGCGCAAAGGGCGACTCCGGCTCGGCCGGCGCGGGCGCGGCGGAATCGCCGAAGACCGCGAGCGCCGCCTGCGCGCGCGCGTCGTCAGGCGCTATGTCGATGACACGCTGATACACCGCCTGCGCTTTCTCCTCGTGACCATTGCGGAAGAGGCAGTCGGCCAGCTGCAGATAGGCGTCGACGAGACGCGTCTTGTCGTTGAGCAGGAACGAGTACTCGACCCGTTTCTGATGGTGCCGGACCGAGTTCGGGTCGAGATGGAGAATCTCGTCGGCGACCGCTCGCGCGCTGGCGTGGTCTGATGTACTCTCGAACCCGACCATGGCGATCTCGAGCTCGTCGATCCCACCCTCGCGATCCCCGTCCTCGAGCAGCGCCTCACCCAGCTGGCGATGCAGTGGCCAGTTTCCTGGATCATCGGCGACGGCATCGCGCAGCCGCTCAACGAGTGCCGATCGCACCGCCGCAGGATCTTCGTCGGCCCCCGCCTGCCCACCATCCTGTCCCGTCGGATGGATCAGCGGGAGGTCGGCGCCCCCGCTTGGCGTATCGTCAGAGTCGAGGAAGGCGGAATCCTCGAGGCGAATCTCCCACTCGGTCCCGTCGGTGAGTGAGCTCCGCGAGGGATCCGGGTGCAGCGGCATCTCGTCGGGCTCGATCGCCGACCCGGACGCGTTGAGATCCGCCAGCGGATTCACCGCCTCTTCCTCCGGCATGATGAGGTCGAGCCGCTGCGCGCTGCGCAGGGTATCCGTATCCGGGATCTCGATCATCGGAAGCTCGCCCGGCAGCGAGACGCTCTCGTCATCCGAGACTTCGGGCACGGAGAGCTCGGAATCGATCAGCGGAAGGTCGGATGGGGCGCGCCCGGTCCGACTTCCGAGGGCCGTCGGCTCGATGTCGAGCAGCGGGACGGTCGGGGGCGAGGCATCGGCGCCTAACGCGGTCTGCTCGAAGCCGGCGAGCAGTCCGGGAGAAG
>JAICOJ010000041.1 GCA_025930755.1 Gemmatimonadaceae bacterium | reverse complement strand
TTTCTCACGCCGTACGGGCCGCCCACGCGGCCGTTCTCGCCGGCGGTGCGCGTCGGAAATCTGCTGATTCTCTCGGGGGCGATCGGGACGACGTCGACGGGGGCGCTGGTGCCGGGCGGAATCGGACCAGAAACGCGGCAGGCGCTCGACAACATTCGCGATGTGCTGCAGCGTACAGGGTCCTCGATGGAGCGCGTGGTGACGTGCACGGTGATGCTGGCGGACATGCGTGAGTGGGAGTCGATGAACGTCGTGTACGCGTCGTATTTTCCCGGGAACAAGCCTGCCCGGTCCTCGTTTGGCGTTACCGGGCTCGCGCTCGGTGCACGCGTGGAGATCGAATGCTGGGCAACGGTCGACTGATCGCTCTCGCGGGCGCACTCGCATTCCTGACATCGGCCTGCCAGCGCGACAGGGATAGCGACTCGGCAGGTCAGCGCCCGAACGACACGGCCGCCGGCGGCGTGGCGGCCGAGGCCTGCGCGCCTAACGGGCGCGTTCCGACCGTCACCTCGGGCGGCATCGGGCTGGCACGCATCGGAGCAACGGTGCGCGACGTCGGTCAATCGTGTGCGACGCGCGACACGACGTTCTCGCTGGGCGAAGGCGTTCAGGAGGACGGTGCGGTGATCGAGTTCGCCGGCCATCGCGTACTCGCCCTCGTGGAGAACGGCACCATCTCCCGCCTCATCGTCGCCGATTCCGCCTTTCGCACCGAGCGCGGGCTTGGCGTCGGCAGTACCGTCGCGCAGCTGCGTGAGGGGTACGGCCGTCTGTGCGGGGCGGTCGGGGAGGGAACGGTTGCGGTATGGCTGGCGGGCCTGCCGAACGTCTCGTTCGGCCTCGACACGCGTCTGTCCGATCTTGGCAGCGCGAGCACTCGCGTGAGTGACGACCCCTCGGTCATTCCCGACACCGCGCGGGTCACCAGCCTGTGGGTGATCACGGAAGGCGTGGCGTGCGGGGGCTCGTGACCTCATGTCTCTGTACGACTCCGTAGTCCGCGTCGAGAAGGTCCAGGGCACCCACCGGCGGGCGACGCTTCCGACCGGGCAGGCGATCGATTTCGGCGTCCACGGCCCGATCGCGGCGCACTTCCGGCTGCAGGAAGAGCCGTTGCCCCTGCCGGTCGATTACATCGTTGCATCCACGGCGGGGTGAATGCTGGGGACGCTCAACGGCGCGCTGGAGGCGCGCGGGATCAAGCTCGCCCCCGATGACATTTCCGCATCCGCCACCGGTGTGAACGATCTCGTCGACGGAATCGTGAGGCTCATCTCCATTGCCGTGCATTACCGCCTGCGCATCCCGCCCGGGACCCGGGACGCGGTCGACCGCGCGCTGTCGCGCCACCAGGAGAAATGCCCCACCGCGATGTCCCTCGCCGCTGCCATCCCCATCCGCTGGACCGCGGACATCACGGAGCACGCTAGCGCGTGAGCTGGATCGCGCTGGCGCTCGCCGCCAGTGTCGCGACCGCCCCCGGTGGAGCGGTGCGGCCCGACACGCTGTTCTCGCACGCGTTAGGCGTGTCCAAGCGGTTCTTCGTGTACCTGCCGCCTTCCTACGAGCGGGAGCCGGCGCGCCGCTATCCCGTCGCCTACTACCTGCACGGCGCCTGGGGCGCAGAGGACGACTGGATCACCCTCGGCCACATCGACCGCGCCATGGACTCGCTGATCGCGGGTGGGCTCTCCGAGATGATCCTCGTTCTCCCCGATGGCGATGATGGGTGGTATACGACCTGGAACGCGCTCAACACCCTGGCTGCGTGCCGCGCGGACACGGTGCGACGCGAGCCCGCCGCGACCTACTGCGTGACGTGGCCCAAGTACGACGAGTACATCGCGCGGGAGCTCGTCGCCCACATCGACTCGACCTATCGGACGTTGGGAGAACGGGAGCACCGCGGCATCGCCGGCCTGAGCATGGGTGGGTACGGAGCGATCACGCTCGCCGTGCGCTATCCCACTCTGTTCTCGGCCGCCGCCAGCCACTCCGGGGTGCTGTCGCCTCGTTATGCGGGCCCGGCGCCGTACACACCGCCCACGCGCTACGCGGCGACGGTAGACGCCATTCGGCCTCGCTACGCACCGGGCCTCTGGGCCCTCATGCGCCCGGTCTTTGGTCGGGACACGATCGGCTGGCGGGCCCGCGATCCCGCGGTGTACGCTCGCCATCTCGTCGCCGCCGGCGCGCGCGCGCCCGCCCTCTTCGTCGATGTCGGTCGCGATGATCCGTTCCTCGAGCAGAACCGCGCCTTTCGCGCCGACCTCGCGGGACTCGGAATTCCCGTGAAGTACGCTGAGTGGCCCGGCAAGCACGACTGGGCGTACTGGCGGCTGCATGTGGTGGAGAGTCTTGCGTGGATGGCCGGGGTTATCGGAACGGGGAATTAGGAGTCAGGAGTCAGGAGTCAGGAGTCAGGGGTGGAAAGGAGCCGCCGCGCTACGCGCGTGCGGCCCTCATCAGATGAGCGCGGCAGCTTCGCTGCCGCGCCTTTCCTTCCCTGACCCCTGACTCCTGACTCCTGACCCCTACTTGGCCAGCCCACCCTCGCGCTACATACTACGTCCGTGGCCCGCTACTTCCCCCGCGACAACGTCGCGTGGCACCTCGAGGAGCCGAGGGTACTCCGCAAGCTCACGTTGAGCCTGCCGGCGATGGCGGTGATCGCAGGCCTCCTCGTCAGGCTCATTCGCGTGGGCGTCAGCGGGATCACCGTCAGCTGGTGGGGAGTGTTCGGCGCGATTGCGCTCGGACTCATCGTGCTCCTCACGACCGCCACCGCGCACCTCGGCAATTACCCGGTGAAGCAGTGGCTCTGGCGGGCGCCGCTCTTTGGCCTCGCCGAAGGTGCCGCCGAAGCGGGCGTGAGCGCCCTGCTCACCGTGATCGGCGTCGAGCGCGTCGGCAGTACGCGCGCCCACCTCAGCGATTGGCCGTCGATGGCGACGGATACGATCGTCGGCACACCGGGACTCGCGTTCCTCGATGGGCGCATCGTGATGGTGTCGCTCTTCGCGCTGGTGCTGGCCGGCGTCGTCCAGGTGGTGCGGTATCTCCTTCTACGCAGCGAAAACCGCGACCACACCGCCGTGGCGATCCACGAGGAGCACGAGCGGCAGGAGCAGGCGGCTTCGCATCACGCGGATTGATCGTCTAACCCCTTCACATCCGTAGGCCATGACGATTCCAATGAGAGCGGCGCTCGTCAGTGGCGCGCTCGCGGGCGCGCTCGCGTTCACCGCCGACGCGGGCGCGCAGGATTCCCATCCCTGGCGACCGTTTGGGACGCTGCGCGAGCAAGCCACGGTGCGACAGCAGTGGCTCCGTGAGCGGATGGAGACCGTGCTGCCATCGCTGATGCGAAAGTACGGCGTGGACATGTGGGTCATCCCGATGCGCGAGTACAACGAGGATCCCGTGTTCTCCTCGATCGTCGCCCCGACGACGTTCGCCGCTCGCCGGCGAACGATCTACGTCTTCTTCGATCGCGGGCCGGAGGCTGGCGTTGAGCGTCTGGCGCTGGGTGGAACGTCACAGGGCGGGGTGTATGAAGCCGTGCGGTCCCAGCGCGCGGTCTCGGGAAGCTGGCTCGCCGCGAACCGGGCCGAGATCGGTGAGAACGAGCAATGGCTCGTGCTCAAGGATCTCATCGAGCAGCGAAAGCCGGCGCGGATTGCCATCAACGTGTCGCACGAGTGGGCCTTCGCCGATGGCTTGTCGGCCGGGGAGTACGAAACCATGCGTGAGACGATCGGGGAGCCGTTGACGAGCCGGCTCGTGCGTGTGGATGGGCTGGCGATCGACTTCATTGCCTCACGACTCCCCGATGAAGAGCGGGCCTACGAAGGTCTGCAGCGGCTGGTATGGGCGCTCATCGACACCGCGTTCTCGAGCCGCGTGATCACGCCGGGGGTCACGCGCACGAGCGACGTCGTGTGGTGGTTTCGGCAGCGCGTGAACGACCTCGGACTCACGAGCTGGTTTCACCCGTCGGTGACCGTGCAGCGTCGGGGGGCGACGGCCCAGCAGCTCGGCGAGGACCCCATCATCCAGCGGGGCGACGTCCTGCACTGTGACGTCGGCCTCGTGGCGCTCGGCTTGGCGACGGATACGCAGCACATGGGCTACGTGCTCCCCGTCGGCGAGACGGAGCCCCCGGCGGGGTTGCGGCGCGCCCTGTCGGCGTCGAACCGGCTGCAGGATATCGTTATGCAGGAGATTCGCGTCGGCCGGACGGGCAACGAGATCCTCAAGACGTCGCTCGAGCAGATGCGGCGTGAGGGGATCGACGGCAGTGTGTACACGCACCCGATCGGCGTTCACGGTCACGGGGCGGGCCCGCTCATCGGCCGCTGGGACAATCAGGAGGGGCTCCCCCGCGGCGACCATCGCGTGATCCCCGGCATGTGGTTCTCGATCGAGCTTCAGGCGGCTTCCGCCGTGCCGGAGTGGGGGGATCAGCGGGTGTGGTCGGCTCAGGAGGAAGACGCGATCATTTCCCGGGAGGGCAAGATCCGGTGGGCGCTGCGAAGACAGACCGAATTCCATCTTATCCGGTAGGGTCGGACGGCAGAGGCCAGAAATCAGAATTCAGAATGCAGATTTCAGAATCAGGAGGGTATTATCCGACATCTGAACTCTGTATTCTGACATCTGACGTCTCTGCCTTTCATCCGCGTGCGCGATTATCGGAGGCGCAGCAATGCGCAAGAAGGACAAGAAACTCATTGTCGTCGGAGACCGCGTCCTCATCGCCGTCGAGGAGGGTGAAGAGCGGACGAAGGTCGGTCTCTACCTCCCTCCATCGGCCGTGGACAACCAGGCCGTTCAGGGCGGCCGCATCGTCGCGACTGGGCCGGGGCTTCCCATGCCCGATCCTGGTGAGACCTCGGATGAGCCCTGGCGAACGGCCGCTCGTGAGACGCGGTTCGTGCCGATGCAGGCGAAGGTCGGCGATTACGCCCTCTTTTTCCGGCGCGCCGCGGTCGAGATTACGTTCGAGGCCGACCGCTACCTCGTGGTGCCGCAGACGGCGATCCTTGCCCTGGTTCGCGAAGGGGCGGTGCGCGAGGAAGAGTGATGCCACCGACATGGAGCCCGTGATGCGAATCCAGATGTACGACGAGCGCTTCGTCACCCCGATGCGCGAGGAGCTGACGCAGCTCGGCGTTCGCGAGATGCGCACGGCAGACGAGGTCGATGAAGTTCTTCGGGACGTGCGCGGTACGACGCTGGTCGTCGTCAACTCGATCTGTGGGTGCGCGGCGCGCAATGCCCGACCCGCGGTGGCGCGTGCGCTCGAGCGCGGGAAGCACCCCGACCGCCTGACGACGGTCTTCGCCGGCCAGGACGCCGAGGCCACGGCCCGCGCGCGCGAGTACTTCGCGCCGTATCCGCCATCCTCGCCGCAGATCGCGCTCCTCAAGGACGGCGCGGTCGCCTTCATGCTCGAGCGCAGGCAGATCGAAGGTCGCGACGCCGAGGAGATCGCGAAGGATCTGGTCGCGGCATTCGAGAAGCACTGTTAGCGCAGCCCGGGATCGAAGGACGAGGAACGAGGAAGTGCGCAGCGCTATTTGTTGCCGCTTCCTCGTTCCTCATTCCTCGTTCTGCCGTTTGGCATAGCCTCTGCACTCACCTCAGTTGCTTCTGAGAGATGCACACCAGCCGAAGGGGGAGTGGAAAATGGAACGCAACTTCAATGACACGTTCGGTGGCAGCGACACGCCGAACGTCGGGGGCACCAGCGGGCAGAGCGGAAGCACGGGCGCTGGCGACACCGGGTTCGGGTCGGGCGCGCAGCGTGCCGACACATCCTTCTCCGGCGCGCCGGGATCGATGGGCGCGAGCACCTCGACGGAAGGCGTCGGCGGGAAGGTTGGGAAGGCGAAGGAGAAGATCAGCGAGCGCGCCGGCGAGCTGAAGACCTCGCTGGCCGATCGGCTCGAGCAGGGCGCCGAGAAGCTTCGCCAGCGCGCCCACAGCGGCGGGCAGTATGCGGGTGCCACCGCTGATGGCACCGTGGGCGTCGCCCAGAACGACAAGATGACGCAGGTCGCCGACAAGGTCGCCGGCGGAATGCAGAGCACGGCGAACTGGGTGCGCAACGCCGATCTCGACACGGTGAAGGGTGACATCGAGCGCCAGGTCAAGGAACATCCCGCTCGCTCGCTGCTCGTGGCAGTCGGGCTCGGGTACGTGCTGGGCAAGGCGTTCCGCCGCTAGGAGGATTCATGGCGACTGGACGCGACAACGGACGCGGGATCGGGGTGCTCTTGCGCGATCTCGCGGACGGCGGCGCCGCGCTGCTCCGTCAGGAATGGCGGCTCGCGCGCGTCGAGCTCGGCGGAATCGCCAGGGCGGTGGGCGTCGGCACGGCGCTCACCGCCAGCGGAGCGGTACTCGCCCTGCTCGGAACGTTCGCGCTCTTGATCGGCCTCATCATGCTCGCCGGGGACCAGTGGCTTCGGGACCGGTACTGGCTTGCGGCACTCATTGGCGCTGTGATCGCCGGCGGGATCGCCGCGTGGATGGCACGCCGCGGGGCCGCGCATCTCTCGCCTCGCCGTCTCCTGCCTGACGAGACGGTGCAGACGCTCAAGGAGGACAAGGAATGGCTGAAACGACAGCTGAAGTCCGGCGCGACATCGAGGTAACCCGGGAGCGCATGTCGGACACGCTCGCGCAGCTCGAGCACAAGCTGAATGTCATGGAGATCGTTCGCGATCACCCATGGCCAGCACTCGCCGTCGCCGCAGGGGCGGGGTTCGCCCTCGCCAACTCGCGCGCGGACGTGAAGGCCGCCGCCGCGGCCGTGAAGGCCACCGACGGCGCCAGCAGCAAGGTCGGCGCCCTGCTCGACGATCTCGCGGCCACGCTCATTGGTGGAGTCAGTACCGCGCTTTCGCAGCGGGTCGACGGTCTCGTAAGTGAGCTCAAGAACGCGCTCGGCGCGCCCACGGGCACCCACGCCGCGTCGCGCTCGACGTCGGACCGTCAGCTGGTGGGCTACGGCGAGTCGCCGGCACGGTCCGGATTGCAGGACGTCGGCCTCGACGGATCGCGATCGAGTGCCAACCCGTCCGGCGCCCTCGGCGCGCGAGCGGACTGACCGCTAGGAGTCAGGAGTCAGGAGTCAGGAATCAGGGGGTGCCAGGGTGAAGGTGGGCAGGAGACAGCCAACGGTTCTCTCCTCCAACCTCCGCCCTGACACCCCCTGCTTCCTGACTCCTGACTCCTGATCCCCTTTCATGGGCGACGGACTCGGAACTCTCCTCCCCATCCTTGGCGGCATTCAATGGATCAGCGGGCTGGTGCTCTCGGTGGCCGCGCTGAGGCGCGCCCGCGCCTTCGATCGGCGGGGCGGGCTCGTCGCCCGGGTTAGCGCGCGCTTCGCCATCGCGCTCTTCATTATTGCTGCCCTCGACCTCATCCTCCGGGCGTCAGGGGCGGGCGTCTACATCGAGAATTGGCTCCCTCCCGATTTCAACCGGAACACCTGGCATCTGCGCGCGCTGCTGATCCTCTGCGGAGCCGCCTGGCTCATGCTGCTGATAGCGGGCTCGGTGAACGCGAGCCTCGGAGTCGGCGAGCGCCGGCGGTCAGCGGCCGAGGAGCTTCGCCGGCGGATGGGGGGTCGCAGGACGCCCTACTGAGGACGTCGATCAACCGCCGGTGTAGCGCGCCCTCGCCGGACCATGATGGCTCGCATCATCACCTGTGGTGCACATGCGACACAGTGGGTGGCAGTCAACATTTGGCCAGACCCGGTGAGGCGCCGGAGACCACCCGATGCATCTCATTGCATCGCGCGCTGGAACCCCGCGGGATACCGCTCTCCCCAATGCTCGCAAGCTGTTGTCCTTCCTAGCATAACACGCACGGCTGCACCAGCCGGCGGGGCCCCGGAACAGCCGTTCGATTCCGCGCAATCGCACCATTAGAGCATGCCCGGCACCCCGGCCGAGCCGGGTGCAGTGGTCGGTGCTCTCCTTGCAACGGCCTTTGCCGCCCGAGACGGCTGCGCGGTCGTGTGACGTTCGTCGCTGCGACCGACACACAGCGGCGTTACGCCTTGCCGTCTCACCCCGCAGCAAGTCCCACCCATTTTTCTCAGGAGTTCTCGCATGAACCGCATGATGCAGGGCGTCCGTCGCTTCCTTCGCGAAGACGAGGGCGCCGCGATCGCCGAGTACGGGCTTCTGCTCGCGATTGTCGCTGTCGGCCTGATCGCGATCCTCACGGCTTTCCGGAACGACATCGCGACGTGGTGGAATGGAATGCGTGAGAACATCACCGCGCAGCCCACGGCCGCCGATCCAAGCTCGCTCCCCAGCGCCACGCCCTGACCGAGCTGGCTAGGTCAAGGAACGCTGGCAGCGCACACCGGATCATGATGCTGTTCGGTGGGGCACCCCTCGGGCTTCTGGCGGGCACAGCGTTCACGCTGCTGCTCGCCAGTGCCTGCGCCTTCGACCTTCGCGTCCGCCGGATTCCCAATCGGCTGGTCGCGGCGCTCGCCGTTACCGGCGTGTTGTACGTCTTCGCGACGCTGCCCGCGATGACCGCTGTTCTGCACGTGCTGGGAGGCGGGACAGTCGGCCTCCTGCTCTGGCTGCCATTCTGGTGGCTGGGGGTCCTCGGCGCCGGCGATGTAAAGCTCGCCGCCGCCGCGGGAGTATGGCTCGGAAGCGCTGGTGTGGTGGAAGCGTCCCTGATCGGCGCGGCAGTCGGTGGCGTGCTCGCCTTCTGGGCGCTCGCCCGGCAGGGCGGGGTCGCGGCTGGCGCAGCGCGGTTCGGGGTGTGGATCCTCACCTCCCGTACGACCGGCACGATCGCGCCGGAGCTGACCCCGAAGGAACGGCGCATCCCGTATGGGCTCGCCATTGCCGCTGGTGCCGTTGCGGCGGCTTGGGTTCCTGGACTGATCTGGTAAGAGGATCGTTATGCGCTCACGCACGTTCTTCCGAAATGAAGAGGGAGCCGCGGTGGTCGAGTTCGCGCTCGTCATGCCGATCCTCGCGCTCATCATCTTCGGAATCATCGATTTCGGGCGCGCATTCTACACCGTCAACAACATCATTTCGGCCGTGCGGGAGGGCGCCCGGTATGGCGCGATCCTGTCCACGCCGATGAGCGTCACCGGGCAACGCGAGATTCGCGATCGGGTGCGAAGCGTATCGCAGCCCTTTGGTGGCGACTCCCTTCGGGATGAGCACATACGCATCGAGTTTCCCAACGGCGAATTCGTCCGGGTGCGTGTGGAGAACTACCCGTTCCGTCCGCTGACCCCGATCGCCAGTGCCCTTGGAGTGGGGACGTGGCCCATCACGCGACAGGCCACGTTTCGCTGGGAGCGCGGCACCTAACGCAGACCATCGGGCGACAGCGGTTCGCGTCGCCCTCCGGAGCAAGGAATCATGGCTCAGAGACGGTATACGATTGTCTTCTACGCCGCTGTGTTCATCGCGGCAATGGCGACCTACGGCGTCTATCGCGTGCTGCAGGCCGCCAAAATGAGTTCGCGCGTCGCGACCAAGCCGGTCGTCGTCGCGGCGAAGGACATCCCCGCCGGCGCCGCCCTCGACAAGCAATCGCTCGAGGTGAAGCAGTGGCCGGCGGTCGCGGTGCCCAAGGAGGCATTCGGCAGTCTCGAGGCTGCGGTGGGTCGCGTTGCCCGCGTTCCCGTGTTCACCGGTGAAGCCATCGTGCCCGGGCGCCTCGCCCGTGCGGGAACGGCCCCCGGTCTCGAGGCCCGCATCACGGCGGGCATGCGCGCGATGTCGGTGCGCATCAATGACGTGGCCGGCATGAGCGGCCTCGTCCAGCCGAACAGCCGCGTCGACGTGCTCGTGTCGCTGCGGGAATCGGGATCCAGCGGCTCCGAAGAGGTCTCCAAGCTGTTCCTGGAGAATATGCGAGTACTCTCGATGGGCTCGCGCACAACCCGCGATGATACGGGCGATCCCACGCCGGCCACGACGGCCACGCTGGAGGTCACGCCCGCCCAGGCCGAGAAGCTTGCCGTGGCCATGCGCCAGGGGATGATTCAGCTGGTGCTGCGTGGCTTCGATGACACGGACAGCACGAACACGAAGGGCTCGAGCTCCTCCGAGGTCCTTGCGCAGCTTCGCGATGCGAAGCCGGCGCCGGCGGTCGCGCAGGCGCCGTCGCGTCCGCGCTCGACGCCGCGCCGTCAGGCGCAACCGGAGCGCACCGTTCCGCCGCCGGTCGCCGTCGCTCCCCCGGTCGCAAAGCCGGATTCACTGACGGTCCGCGTCTACCGCGGGAACCAGGTCAGCCAGCAGAAATTCCAGGTCGACACGGCCAACGGTAACGGGACGCCATGAGCGTCTCTCCGCGCCTCATTCGTACGCCAGGAGCTCTCTTGAACCGCCTCACCGCGATTCGCACGCGCGTCATGCTCGCTGCCCTGATCACGTTCACGGCGACGAGCGCAGCGGCACAGGCGCTTCAGGTCACGCGCATCGACCTGCCCATCGGCCGGTCCTATCCGATCTCGACCACGGTGCCCATCTCCCGCGTATCGATCGCCGCGCCGGGAGTGGCCGACGTCATCGTCATCGGGGAGCGCGAAGTCGTCATCAATGCGCTCACCGCCGGTGAGACCGACGCGATCATCTGGCAGGCCAACGGGACCCGCCAGCATTACCGCGTCTCGGTGCACTCGCCGGCCGATCGCCTGCAGATCGCGCTGCATATCAAGTTCGCGGAGGTGCGCCGCGACGCGCTGCGCGAGCTCAGCGTGTCGGGCGTCGTCTACGACAAGAACATCAACGCCGGCACGGGACTCATCGACCCGCGGAGCGTCTTTCCGGCCGACAGTTTGATCATCACGCAGACCCGCCGCTTCCTCTCGATCATTACCGACTTCGGAACCGACAGGCTCGTGGGATGGATCGAGGCCCAGGAGCAGGCGGGACGCGCGAAGGTGCTCGCCGAGCCGACGATCCTCGCCGCCAACAAGGAAGAGGCGAACTTTCTCGCCGGCGGCGAGCTCCCGGTGCCGGTCGTGCAAGCGGGCGCGGGCGACGCGACCGGGTCGCGTGTCACCATCGAATATCGGGAGTTCGGTGTCCGCCTCAACTTCATGGGCGAGATCATCAGCGATTCGCTCGTGAAGCTGCGCGTCCGTCCCGAAGTTTCGAGCCTCGATTTCGTGAACGCTGTGCTCGTCTCGGGCTTCCGCGTTCCCGCCTTCCGCACGCGTCGCATCGAGAGCACCATCGACGTCCGCCGCGACCGGAGCCTCATCATCTCCGGCATGTTCAACATGGAAGAGGAGCGCGTGAAGACGGGGATTCCGCTCCTCATGCACATTCCGATTCTCGGCCAGCTGTTCTCCAGCACCCGGTTCCAGAAGAACGAATCGGAGCTCATCGTCATCGTGACACCGGTGATCGTCGATCCGCTGCGGCCGCCGCCGGAGCACACGATTCAGCTGATTCCCGAAACCTCGTTGCCGGCGCGCGAGGCGTTGGAGAAGCGGTTACCGCCGGGCGAACGGCCCTAGCGTGTCGACGCAACGCAAGGCGCTCATCGTCGCCGGCGCGGCCGGCCCACCCGATGCCGCGAAGGGCGTATTGACGCGCTTCGGCTTCGGAGAGCCGAGCGCGTCGATCGACGTCAGCACGGCGCTGGCGGACCTTCAGCATCAGAGCTACGACCTCCTGGTGCTTCCGCTTCAGGAGCTCGATTCGCTTCAGCTCGCGGCCGTCGAGCGCGCGCTGCGCGCGGGCCGCGTGTCGTTCACCATTGGCACCGCACCGCGCGCCGAGCCGGACCTGATCCTTCGCGCGATGCGCTCGGGGATCCAGGAGTTCCTCGTTTACCCGCCCGATCCGAAAGATCTCGCGACGTCGATCGACCGGCTCATGCGCCGCGTGAACGCCAACGGGCAGCGGGGCGTCGTCTACGCCCTGTACAGCAGCAAGGGCGGCGTCGGCACGACCTCCATCGCCGCGAACCTCACGCACGCGCTCGCGAAGGGGCACAAGGATTCGCGCGTCGCGATCGCCGATCTCGTCGTCACCGACGGCGACATTCGCGTGTTCCTGAATCTGAAGCCGGCGTACGACCTTGGCGATCTGGTGAAGAAGCTCGATCGCGTCGATGCCGAGCTCCTGTATTCGCTGATGACGCCGTATCGCGAGGGCATCTGGGCGCTGCCGGGCCCGGACAATCCCGAGCTCGACGATCTGCTCGATGGCGCGACGATCAGCACCATCATCGAGCAGCTGCGCAACCACTTCGCGTTCACGGTGCTCGACTGCGAGCATCACATGAGCGAGCGCACGCTGGCGGCGATGGACATCGCCGACCGCATTCTGCTCATCACGCAGCTCAACGTGCCCGCCCTGCGCAGCACGCAGCGGAGCCTCGCGATCTGCCGCCGGCTCGGCTACCCGAACGACAAGATGTGCGTCGTCGTCAACCGCTATCAGTCGGGTGAGGTCTTGTCGCTCAGCGACGCGACCGACGTGCTCAAGTGCGACGTCTTCTGGAAGCTACCGAACGACTATCGGACCTCCGCCGGCGCGCTGATGAAGGGAATTCCCGTGGCCGAGTTCGATGCGAGCTCGAAGCTGGCGTGGAGCTACGGACAGCTGGCGGCGAAGCTCGCCGGTGTGGGAGAGGTTGCTCGAAATGGTGCTCATCGCGCGGGCGTCCGGTCGCTGCGCGCACTCCTCGGCATGAAAAAGAGGGCCTAACGAATGTCGCTGCGCGAACGTCTGATGGGCGTCAAGTCGAACGGTGGTAGCCGCACGGCGGTCCCGCCGCCGCCGACCCGTCCTGCGGCAGCCGAACCCGTGACCTACGGCGAGTACGCTCCCCCGCCGCGGCCGAAAGAGCGCGTGTCGGGGATGTACACCGGGGGGCGCGGCCGCGAGCAGCCGACGCTCAGCGCCGTCGAGCAGCTCAAGGTCGATCTGCACCGCCGCCTGATCGAGCGGCTCGACCTCGAGGCGCTGGAGCAGGTGAAGGACGAGGCGGAGCTGTCGCGGCAGATCCGCGCCGCCGTCGTCGAGTTTCTGCGCGCCGAGCAGACGCCGCTGAGTCAGAACGAGCGCGAGGAAGTCGTCGAGCAGATCGTCTACGAGATCATCGGACTCGGCCCCATCGAGCCGTTGTTCCGCGATCCGACGATCAGCGACATCCTCGTCAACGGCGCGCACGAGATCTACATCGAGCGGTACGGCAAGCTGATTCGCGTGCCGGCGTCGTTCCGCAACGATGCGCATCTCCTGTCGGTCATCGATCGCATCGTGAGCAAGGTCGGTCGTCGCGTCGACGAGTCGTCGCCGATGGTGGATGCCCGCCTGCCCGATGGATCACGCGTCAACGCGATCATCCCGCCGCTGGCGCTCGATGGCCCGGTGCTGTCGATCCGGCGCTTCGAGGCGGATCTCGCCGTTCAGCAGCTGATTCAGAACGGGACGCTCACCGAGGCGATGATCCGCCTCCTCGCCGGCTGCGTGCACGCCCGGCTCAACATCGTCATCTCCGGCGGTACGGGCTCCGGCAAGACGACGCTGTTGAATGCCCTCAGCTCCTTCGTTCCGGCGGACGAGCGCATCATCACCATCGAGGACGCGGCCGAATTGCGCCTCATGCAGGAGCACGTGGTGCGCCTGGAAACGAGGCCGCCCAACGCGGAAGGACGCGGCGAGGTGATCTCGCGCGACCTCGTGAAGAACGCGCTCCGGATGCGCCCCGACCGAATCATCGTCGGTGAGGTGCGTTCCGCCGAGGCGCTGGACATGCTCCAGGCCATGAATACCGGCCACGAGGGATCGCTCACGACGATCCACGCCAACACGCCACGGGACGCGCTGGCCCGTCTCGAGACCATGATCCTCATGGCGGGAACGGCGCTGCCCACGCGCGCCATGCGCGAGCAGATCTCGTCCGCCGTCGACGTGATGATCCAGATCGCGCGCCTCGCCGACGGCTCGCGCCGTGTCATGAGCATCACCGAAGTGACCGGCATGGAAGGCGACGTCGTGACGACGCAGGAAGTGTATCGCTTCCGTCGCCGTGGCATCACGGCGGAGGGTCAGGTCGTCGGCCAGTTCGAGGCGACCGGCGTGCGTCCCCTGTTCATCGAGCGTCTCCAGGTCGCCGGCGTCGAGCTGCCCCCGCAAATGTTCGACGGGATCTAGGCATGGATCTTCTCGTCCTCCTCGCCGTATTCGTCGCGACGATCGCTCTGCTCGTCGCGGCGTACATGTTCGTCAATCGCCGCCGCATCGAGGCAGCGAACGATGCGCTCTCTCGGTTGGCCACGACCGAGGAGGAGCGCCGCGCGATCAGCATCCTCAAGGGCGCGCAGGCAGGCGGCGCGGGGCTCCTCGGGCGCCTGCTCACCGGCCGCTCGTACACCGAGTCGCTCGCCGAGGAGCTTCGCCGAACCGGCTCGTCGATGTCGCCGGCGAGCTTCGTTCAGATCTGCCTCATCGCGATCGTCACTGGCGCTTCACTCGGCATCCTGTTCGGCAGCTCCATCTTCGCCTTCGTGTTCGGGTTGCTGGGCGCCGTGGTGCCCTTCCTCTGGATGAAGCGCCGCCAGCGCAAGCGACTCGAGGCGTTCCAGGCCCAGCTGCCGGACGCCATCGACATGCTCGTGAGCGCGATGAAGGCGGGCTACTCGTTCCAGGCGGCGATGAACTTCATCGGCGAGGAGATGCCCGCCCCGTTAGGTCCGGAGTTTTCCCGCTTCTATGACGAGCAGCGCCTGGGCATCGACGTGCGGTCGGCGCTCCTCTCGCTCCAGACCCGGGTCGACAGCATGGACCTCAAGATGTTCGTCACCGCCGTCCTCGTGCAGCGGGAGTCGGGCGGTAACCTCGGCGAGGTGCTCGCGAACATCAGTGACATCATGCGCGAACGGTTTGCGCTCGAGGGAGAGCTGGAGACGCTCACCGCCGAGTCGCGCCTGTCGGCGCGCATTCTCGCGGCGCTGCCGCTGCTCGTGTTCGTCGGCATGTTCGCGCTCAATCCATCGTTCATGCGTCCCATGCTGCAGCAGACCGCCGGTCAGGTCATGCTCGTACTGGCCGGAGTGTCGGTCGCGTTGGGATACCTGGTGATGGTGCGCATCGCCGACATCGACGTGTGAGGCTCTTCGAATGACGATCGCTCTGCTGTTCCTCATTGCACTCGGCGTAACCTCCCTGGGGGTCGCGGCCTACACGTTCGTCGTCGATCGCCGGCGCCAGGCGATGCTCGAGCGCGCGCTCGGCATCACCGATGCCGAGGTCTCGCGTCGGAGCGCGCTGCTGGGCGTGGCGAAAAAGAAGGAGCGCCGCGCGAGTGTGCTGAAGCAGCTCCCGACCGGCCTCGAGAACTCGAAGTTCACGCAGAAACTGGTCTATGCGGGACACGACGGGCCCACGGCGCCGGCGATCTTCGCCGCGGCCCGGCTCGCCGCGCTGATCGTGATCCCGACGGCGGTGGCACTGGCCATGGTCAGCGCACCGCTGCCGCTACTGCTCGTGCTCGTTCCCGGCGCGGCGCTCATCGCGTGGATTCTGCCGATCGCGGTGCTCGAGCGCCTCGTCCGCGCGCGGCAGGATCGCATCCGCCACGGCCTGCCGGACGCCCTCGATCTGCTGGTCGTCTGCGTGGAAGCCGGTATCAGCCTGGATGCGGCGATCCTGCGTGTGGCGAAGGAGCTTTCCTTCACGTACGCGGATCTGTCGCGAGAGCTGCTGGTCGTCAATCGGAAGACGAACGCCGGCGTCACCCGTGAGGAAGCCATTCGCGGCCTGTGGAGTCGCACCGGCGTCGAAGACCTGCGCTCGCTGTCGACGAGCCTCATCCAGACGGAGAAGTGGGGAACGAGCATCACCAAGGTGCTGCGCGTGGCGGCGGTCACGCTGCGCCGCAAGCGCCGCCAGCACGCGGAAAAGCGCGTGGCGCTCGCCCCCGTGAAGATGACGTTCCCGCTGGTGACGATGATCCTGCCCGCGCTGTTCATCATCATCCTCGGTCCGGCAGTGCTTCAGGTCATCTCCTCACTCGCCGCGGCGGCGCGATAGGATGACCACCCGGAGCGCGACCCCGTGCGGAGCAGGGATGCGCAATCGTCGCGGCGCGATCGTCGTGATGACGGGAATCTTCATCGTCGCGATCATGGTGATCGCGGCGATCTCCGTCGACGCCAGCCGCATCTTCGCGGCGAAGAACGAGCTCCAGACTGCGTCCGACGCGGCCGCCCTCGCGGGAGCGCTTCAGCTCCTCGAAGGGGTCGAGACCTATGAAGACACCGCCCGCGTGTATGCCCAGCGCAACCGGGTGGAGCAGAACGGAATCGACTCGGTGGAAGTGGAATACGGTGTCTGGCTTCCCACGGAGCGCTCGTTCGTCGCGGGCGGAGAGCCCAAGGACGCGGTGCGCGTGACGACACGCCACCCGCTGCCGCTTTCGCTGGCGCGCGTGTTCGGCGACTCCACCGTGATGGTCAGCGCCAGCGCCATCGCGTGGTCGGCCGGCCCGGTGATGGAGCCGCAATGCATCAAGCCGCTCGCGGTTCCGTACAGTCGGCTGCTCCAGATTCTCGGTCATCCCGCGTGGTCGGATATCGCGCTCACGGACGATGACATCCGTCAGCTTCGTGAAATGCCGCTCAGCGCGCGGAAGTGGCATTTCCACCTCGGTGACATGGAGACGGAGCACAGTCAGGCCGGGGGATCGCAGTTCGGCGAGAACCACCTCAAGTGGGATCAGTACTTCCCTATCGACATCGACTCCACGTACGACCGGGCCGATCCCGGCATGTTCACGCGTCCTTCGCTCGATACCGCGACCTATCGCTCGTATCTCGCCGGCCCGCCTGACGGACGGTGCAGCGCACGGGTCCGCCCTGGCGACCAGGTTCGTTCCGAGCCCGAGCCGAAAGTCAGGGCGGTCCGCGATGGCCTTGGCGAAATCTGCCGCTCGCTCGGCGGCGATCTGGTAGGCACCAACGTGCTCACGTGCCGCGCGAATGGGGCGCGCATCGAGTTGCCGCTCCGCGTGGTCTATTGGTCGGGATTCCTCCCTGATCCGGACATCGTGCCGTGGTATGACGACGGTGCCCGCTCTCGCCTCATCACGCGGACGACAGGCTCGTTCGTCGTCGACAGCCTCGACTGGAATCAGGGAAACGAGGTCCTTCACGCGCGAATGCACGGCTATTTCGATGTGCAGCCGGCGTTCGGCGTCGTGGACGAGACCGCCGCGTCGACGTTGCTCCGCCCCGTCCTGGTGCGGTGAGCGCAGCGATATGCGGCGACCGGCGCGCGACACCGAAGTCCACCAGGAGGTGACGGCCCGCGGACACGTCCTCCGCGATCCGCTGCCCACGGCACGCGCGCTCCTCTGGAAGCCCCTCCCCGATTCGTACCACCTGCTCGCGTCCATGATGCGGACGAGCGAGCAGCAGGCGGTGCTGTTCATCACGCAGCGCGCCTTCCTTCAGGTCGAGCGTCACCTTCGCTCGGCGCCCGATCTCGAGCTCGGCGGCTTCCTCGCCGGACAGCTCTTCGAATGCTCGCGCACGCACGTGCGCTACTCGGTCATCAACACCGTCGTCCCCTTCGCCGACGTCAGCAGCAATGCGCTGCTGTCCCGAGTGACGCAGGAGTCGTTCGACACCGTCCGAAAACGGCTCGATGCGCACCAGCTGTCGCTGATCGGATGGTACCGGAACGGAACGGGGCTCGGCCTGCAGCTGCTGCCTGACGACGTCGAGACCCACCTGACGTACTTCGATCAACCCTGGCAGACGACCATGCTCGTCATGCCGGATCCCGCGAAGCCCAAGGGTGCGTTCTTCACCTACGATTCGCGCGTGGGCCGCAGCTACTGCATTCCCTTCTACGAGCTGTTCGACTCGCCCGGTCTCGAGGCCAACCGGCTGGACCGCACGTGCGTAAGCTGGACCACGTACGTCGCCGCCGAACCGGTGGCTCCGCTCCCCGTGGCCGAGAAGGAGGTCGTCGAGGCGACGGTCACTCCGCCGCGGAAGCCGACGCCCGAGCCGGAGCCGAAAGAGCCGATCGACGAGTGGTGGGAGGCGATCAAGGATCCCTGGGTGAAGCTGAAGGACGTCGCGACGTCGGCGACGCGTCGCGAGGAGGCGCCCTCGCCGGTGGTGGAATCCGTGCGCGAGCGAGTGCCCGTTAGGCCGCTGAAGGTCGAGCCGATACGGCCGCCCACCGCGCCGGTACGCGAGCCGCGGATGCATGATGAGCGGGCACCGATCATCCCGCCGGCCGGGAGTGGTGTTCCGAGACCTGCTCGCTCGCAGTCGGCGGTCGCGCAGCCGTTGCCGGTCGAGCGGGCGCCGGTGGTGCCCCCGTTCACGAAGCCATCCGCGCCTCCACGCGAGCGTCCGCAGCCACTGACGCGGCCGGCGCCGCCCCTCGGTGCTCCGCGCGGCAAGCGGCCGGCGCCGCCGTTGGCCATGCCGGTCGCCAGCGCGTCGAACGGGCCCGCGGTGGCCTTGCCACCCGACTTCCACGAGGAAGCCAGACGGTGGCAGCGCCGGCGCCGGATAGGCTTCGCGGTCGCTGCCGTGTCCTTCCTCAGCGTCATCGCGCTCTCCACGCTGCGCTCTCGGACGAGCGGCGGCCCACCGCCGCCGGCTCCGGCGGCCGCGCAGCCCGTGTCATCGGCCGGGCTCGTCGCGGCGATGGATGGCGATACCGCGCCCGTCGAGCTGTCGCTCGCGGCCGCCGTGGACTCGCTCTCGGGCGCGCTGGCCTATTACCGCGATATCGCCAACGATCATCGCGATGGGCTGGTGGGCTGCCGCGTGCTCGATCGCGCGTACGCCCTGGTTGGCCGCGCACGCACGCGGGTGGACTCCGCCCGCCAGCAGATCGCCGGCAGCCTCGCCGACGCCGACTCGATTCGGGTCTCGATGCTCGGCGCCGAGTACACCTTCGTCACCCAGACGTACCGGCGCTCCGGCTGCCGCGCCTGACGAAAGCCTAACGAACCACGGTCAGGTCGTGCGGAGCCACCGCGCGAGCTCCCGCATCGTCGGTCGCTTGCCGTACATGAGCATGCCGGTCCGGTAGATTCGCGCGGCGATCCAGACGGCGATGTAACTCCCGGCCGCCACCGAGATCAGCGCGACCGCCACCTCCCATCCGGCAACGGGGATGACCGCCATCCGCAACGGCATCACGATGGGGGCGGAAAAGGGCAGCCACGACAACGTTTGCGCGAGCCCGCTCGTCGGCTTCGAGAGGATGGGCTGGAAGAACACGAAGCTCGACACCAGCAGCAGAATGATCGGCATCAGCGCCTGCTGCGCCTCCTGCTCGCTGCTCACCATCGCGCCCACGGCGGCGAAGAGCGCCGAGTAGAACACGTACCCGGCGACGAAGAAGAGCAGCAGCACCAGCCCCATGCCGATGGTGACATCGGGCGGCGTGAACGACATCGCGGATCCGCCGAGCTTCTCGAGAATCGGTGCGCGGTAGCGCAGCAGCAGGATGGCGGACCCGATCCAGACCGCGAACTGCGTGAGCCCGACGGCCCCCACGCCGATGACCTTGCCGGCCAGCAGCTTCCACGGCTCCACGCTCGACACCACGACTTCCGCGACGCGCGTCTGCTTCTCTTCCATGACACCGCGCAGGACGGCCTGGCCATAGAGCATGAGCGCCATGTACAGGATGACCACGATGATGAGCGCGAAAGCAATGCTGACCCGGGCCGACCCCCCGCGCCCGCGGTCGGTGATACGCTCGAGCTCGAACTCGAGCTGTGTCCGCACCAGCGCGGCCGAGCGATCCGGCCCAACCCCGGCCATCTCGAGTCGCGTTTGCATCACGCTCTCCCGCACCACCCGGCGAATCATGTCCATGTCCGCTTCCGCCGAGGCGTTGCGACCGGCGTAGCGGACGCGACGACCATCGAGAGCCGCGGAATCGAGCACCAGATACCCGGTGAGCTCGCCACGCACGATCTCGCGCGTCGCCAGGCTCTCGGCGGGTGCGAGTTGGTCCGGCGTCATCTCCTGCACGCGCGTGCGCGCCGTGTCGCCGATCATCCCAACGCTCAACCCATCGGCGATGCGATGCCCCAGCCGATGCCCGGTGGCATCCAGGACGACGATGCGCGAGACCTCCTCCGAGGCTTTGGTACGCCGCGCGACGATTGCGGGGAGGATCATGAGCGCGGCGAAGAACACCGGCCCGAAGACGGTGCTGAACAGAAACCACCGCGTGCGCACGCGCTCGAGATACTCGCGTGCGGTGATCACCCAGAGCTTATCCATGGCCGCTCATTCCCTCCTCGACGCCGGTCGCGCCGACGCGATCGAGGAAGATGCGGTGGAGCGAGGGCCGCACGAGCTCGAAGCGCTCGATCGCCGCGCCGGCGGCAATGAGCCGGGCGAGGAGATCCTGCGCGGACGCTCGCGGAGCGAGCTCGATCTCCAGCATTCGATTGGAATCATCGCAGCGCGCGACCAGCGCGCGATCGCGAAGAATCTCCGGAACCCCGACGGGAGTTCCGTTCGACAGAACGACCGCGACGTGACGGTCGCCTTGCCTCGCCTTCACTTCGGCCACGGCGCCATCGAGCACCTTCTCCCCGCGCGCGATGATGCAGACGGAATCACAGAGCCGCTCGGCGTTGTCCATCAAGTGCGTGCTGAAGATGACGGACTTCCCGCGCTGGCGCAGCTCGATGACGATGTCCTTCAACGCCTGCGCGTTGATGGGATCGAGACCGCTGAATGGCTCGTCGAGAATGACGAGGTCGGGATCGTGGATCAGCGTCGAAATGAACTGGACCTTCTGCTGCATTCCGCGCGAGAGCTCATCGACCTTGGCTGCGCCCCAATCCTTGTCGCTCGTCCGAAGCCCGAGGCGCTCGAGCCACTGGTCGACACCGCGATCGGCGTCGGCCTTCGCCATGCCCTTGAGCTGCGCGAGAAAGCGCAGGACGCGCCGGACCTGCATCTTCCGGTACAGCCCGCGCTCCTCGGGGAGGTACCCGATCCGATTGGTGATTCCCGGCTTCGAGTGCGGCTCACCGAAGATGCGAATGGTGCCCTCATCGGGGGCGATGATGTTGAGCAGCATCCGGATGGTGGTCGTCTTGCCCGCGCCGTTCGGCCCGAGCAAGCCGTAGACGGAACCGCGCGGAACGGTGAGCGAGAGGTCACGCACGGCCACGTGACCCGTGTACCGCTTCCAGGCGTGTTGTATCTCGACGGCGGCGTTCGACATGGTGGGGAATATATGGGATCGGAGGGTCGACCGGTCGAGGCAGGATGGGCCTCGTGGCAGCCCTCGCCGCCAGTCGACAGATTCCTCCGCGACACCCTCGACCCCTTGCATTCCATTCCGTGACCCCTTCCCGGATCTCCCATCGCGTTGCCAGCGTCGTCGCCGCGACGTTCGCCTCGCTGTTTCTCCTGTTCCTCGTTGCACCGATCGCGGAGCTGGTAGCGACCGGGGGCGGCAGCGGCCTCCGCAAGCTCACGACCGATGCCGAGCTGCGGTCCTCGCTCTGGCTCACGCTGGTCACGGCAACGTCGGCGGTGCTCTGCGGTGTCGCCGGGGGTACGCCGATCGCCTACCTCCTGGCGCGCAAACAGTTCCGTGGCCGCGCCGTGCTCTCGGCCATTCTCGACCTTCCGCTGTTGATTCCGCATCCGGTGGCGGGGATCGCGCTGCTGCTCGTTCTGGGTCGCAACAGCGTGGTGGGTGGCGCCGCGCTCGACGCCGGCCTCCGCATCGTGGGCTCACCGATCGGTATCGCGGTGGCGATGCTGTTCGTCTCCGCGCCGCTGTACGTGAGCGGCGCTCGTGAGGCCTTCGCGCGAGTCGATCCGCGATACGAGGCCGTGGCTCGCACGTTAGGCGATCCGCCATGGCGCGCTTTCCGCCGCGTCTCGCTACCCCTCTCGATGCGCGGGCTCATTGCGGCCGCGGTCGTCATGTGGGCGCGCGCGGTCAGCGAATTCGGGGCGATCGTCGTCATCACGTACAATCCCAAGGCGGCGAGCGTGTTGAGCTACGACCGTTTCACGAGCTTCGGGTTGTCCGAGGCGCTGCCGGTCGCGGCCGTGCTCGCGATTCTCGCGCTCGTACCGCTGACCGTCCTGCGCGCCCTGCGCTACGGCAGGACGGCCGCGGACACCGGCTGGGCGGGGGACGGGTGATAGAGGCTCGCGGCGTGCACACGCGAGTCGGCGCGTTCGAGCTTCGCGACGTGTCGTTCATCGTGCCGCGTGGCAACTACGGAGTCGTCATCGGCCCCGCCGGGTCCGGAAAGACGACGCTGCTCGAGACCATCGCGGGTATCCGACCGCTGCGCGCGGGGATGGTCGCCCTCGATGGGCGCGATGCGCGTGCGCTCCCACCGGAAGCGAGACGCGTCGGTTTCGTCTACCAGCATGGCTATCTGTTCCCGCACCTGAGCGTCGACGAGAACATCGCCTACGGCGCGGCGAGTACGGAGCGCGCACGGGAAACGGCCGCTCGCCTTGGTGCAGACGATCTGCTGGGACGATCCGTGCGCGGACTTTCCGGCGGCGAGCGCCAGCTCGTCGCCATCGCGCGCGCGCTCGCCGCACGTCCCTCGATTCTCCTGCTCGACGAGCCATTCAGTGCGCTCGATCCACGCCGCCGAGTGCGCGTGCGCCGCGAGGTGCGTGCGTTGCATCAGGAGTGGAACATCACGGTCCTGCAGGTGACGCACGACTTCACCGAAGCCGGCCTGCTCGGCGACGTCGCCATCCTGCTCGACGGTGGTCGCGTGCTCCAGTCCGGCCCGCCGGAGCGCGTGTTCCGCGAGCCGGCGTCGCCCTACATCGCCGAGTTTCTTGGCGCGGAGAACGTGCTCGCCGGAACGGTGCATCACCTGAGAGACACCGCGCCCGACTGGAGCGCCTCGGCCGACGACCTGTCGGATCCAGCCGCGCGCGGCAAACACGCGATCGAGTTTCGCGCTGGCCCACTCACGCTCTACACGGTAGGCGATGCCGAGGAAGGATCCGGCCACGCGGTGATTCGCGCCGAGGAGATCCTGCTCTCGCTCGAGCCGCACCCGTCATCGGCCAGAAACGTTTTTCGCGGCCGTATCGTCGAGGTCGCGTCATCAGGCGCGCTCACACGCGTGACCGTCGACATTCACAACACGCCACTGATCGCCGCGCTCACGACACGATCAGCCGACGAGCTCGGGTTGACGCCGGGGCAGGAGGTCCATGCGTCGTTCAAGGCGATGGCCGTGCACCTCTGCTAGGTCTCGCGGCCGACCGATGACACTGAAGTGTCAGTGTCACGGACTCCGGTAGTCCGGGCAGGTCGTGGCACTGGCGGAGTGTGGCTGTGTACGCGGCGCAGGATGCGGGCTGTCCTCGCGAGTGGACGAGCCCACGCGTTGGAAATCTGTCAAGTCATTCGCTGATCACGTGTTGCGTCCGTGGGCGTGCTTGGCGCGGCGAGTGCGAATTGGCCGAGCGAGGATTCAATCTCGCAAGGCACTCCCCCATGGAACTTCGATCGATTCTGTCCGCCGCTCTCGATCTCCTACGGCCGCGCAAGGCTCGAGTCACCCTGGACTCGCGCAGCGAGACGCATAGCGCAGCGGCGGACGTCGCCTTTGCGCATGGGTGGCAGTCGCTGCAGCACGAGGAGTTCCGAGAGGCGGAGCGCGCATTTCGAATCGTGCTCGAGGCGCGCCCCGACGATGCGGACGCGTCCCTTTACCTCGGAATCGCGCTCGCAGGGCAGGCGCGCCATGCGGAAGCGATCGTGTCGCTGCGCGCGGCCGCCGACGCGAGGCCGCTCGATGCGGAAGTGCACTGGCGTCTAGGCATCTCCCTGCGCGAGACCGGCAAGCTCTTTCTCGCCATGAGCTCGCTCCGGGAGGCGCTCCAGCTGCGTCCGGGGTTGTACGCGGTCGAGGCCGCCCTCGACGAGCTCGTCAGCGCCGCGGCGCGCTCGGCGACGCGAACATCGCCTGTGCGCGCGCGATCCCTTCGGCGAGTCGCACGACGTCGCTCACATCGGTATACACGTAGAACGATGCCCGTGTCGTCGCGGGAACTCCGAGTCGGCGCATGAGTGGCTGGGCGCAATGATGCCCCGCCCGCACGCACACACCCTGCTGGTCGAGCACGGTCGCCAGGTCATGGGGGTGAATCTCATCGACGACGAAGGACACGACGCCGCTTCGGCGTGAGACCGGAGGCCCGAGCACGTGCACGCCCTCGAGCTCTCCGAGCGAGCCGATCGCGGCTTCGAGGATCAGTCGCTCGTGCTCGGCGACACGGTCCATCCCCAGCCCGTCGAGATAGTCGACGGCTGCCGCCAGCCCCACGGCGCCAGCGACGTTAGGCGTTCCTGCCTCGAACTTGTGTGGGAGGACGTTCCACGTCGTGCGGTCGTCGAGCACAGACTCGATCATGTCGCCGCCGGTCTGGTAGGGGCCCATGCGCTCCAGGAGCGAGCGCCGGCCGACCAGCCCGCCGATGCCCATTGGCCCGAGCATCTTGTGGCCGCTGAAGGCGTAGAAATCGACACCCAGCGCGTCGAACCGGACAGGAAAGTGGGGGGCGCTTTGTGCGCCGTCGCAGACGATGATCGCACCGCACCGCTCGCGCACGAGCGTGGCGATCTCGCGCACCGGATTGATGCTCCCCAGCGCGTTCGAGACGTGGTTGAAGGCGACGATACGCGTCCGCGCGTCGAGCAGGCCGGTCAGGCAGTCGAGATCGATCTCGCCCGTCGGGGTGAGATCACAGATGCGAAGCGTCGCGCCCTTCTCGAGCGCGAGCTGCTGCCAGGGGACGAAGTTGGCATGATGCTCGAGGCCGGTGATGACGATCCCGTCGCCCGCGCGGACGTTGGCCCGTCCCCACGCTGCCGCCACGAGGTTGAGCGACTCCGTCGTCCCGCGCGTGAAGATGAGCGTGGCAGAGTCCGGGACCCCGAGAAAGCGCGCAATGCGGTCGCGCGATTCCTGATACCGGTCTGTGGCGCGGACCGACAGCTCGTAGGCGCCGCGATGCGGATTCGCGTTGTCGTGCTCGTAGTACGCCCGCATCGCGTCGAGCACGGCGCGCGGCTTCTGCGATGTGGCGGCCGAGTCGAGGTAGCACAGGTCGGGATTCCCCGCGAGGAGCGGGAACTCGGAGCGCGGCGCGAGCGTCATGAAGCCCTTCTCGGTCCGACGAAGACCTGGCCGTCGGCGACCGCGACCTCGTACACGGGAAGCGGATCGGTGGCCGGATGCCGACGGACGTCGCCAGTGAGGCGGTCGAAGCGCGCGCCATGCCAGGCGCACTCGATGGTTCCATCCTCGAGCAGCGTACCATCGCACATGGGGAAATCCTGGTGCGGGCAGGTGTCGCTCACGGCGCCGATCTCACCACGAAAGTTGTAGAGACACACACGCTCCCCCGTCTCGAGCTGTACCGAGAGCATGGTTCCGTCGGGCACATCCTTCAGCGCAGCCGCGAGATGGAACCCGGACTGCGGCGCGCTCACTGTCGTTCGGTACTCGCCGCGTCGTCCCCCTTGAGCGCCGCGCGCAGCGCGTGCCAGGCGAGGCTCGCGCACTTCACGCGCACCGGGAATCGCGACACCCCGGAGAACGCCGCGAGCGATCCGAGGGTCGGGTCATCCGGGCGCGCCGCGGGACTGCCCGTCACCAGGTCGTGAAAGCGCTCGAACAGCGCCGACGCCTCCTCACGCGTCTTCCCCTTCACCGTCGTGGTCATGATCGATGCCGACGCCTTCGAGATCGCGCAGCCCGAGCCCACGAACGACACATCGTCGATGCGATCCCCATCCATCTTGAGCCAGACGGTCAGCTCGTCCCCGCACATGGGATTGCGCCCCTCCGACCGCCGATCCGCATCCACGAGCTCGCGAAAATTCCGCGGGCGGCGGTTGTGGTCGAGAATGATCGACTGGTAGAGGGCAGAGAGATCCATGGTGTCGAGGCGCTGGAGGCGCTAAAGGCGCTGGAGGCGCTAAACTCGTATCGCGCCAGCGCTTTCAGCGCTTTCAGCGGTTTCAGCGCCTTCGTCCATGCGGGTGAATCTCGCCAAGGTGAGATCCTCGAGGGCGTCACGCACCTCGGCGACCTCGAGCCGCTCCAGCACATCCGCCGCGAAAGCGTAGATCAACAGCCGGCGCGCCACCTCCGCGGGGAGGCCGCGGCTCTTCATGTAGAACAGCGAGAGTGCGTCCAGCTTCCCGACGGTTGCGCCGTGTGTGCACTTCACATCATCGGCGAAGATCTCGAGCTGCGGCTTCGTGTCGATGCGCGCCTTGTCGGACAGAAGCAGATTGTTGTTCTCCTGCTTGCCATCCGTCTTCTGCGCGATCGGCCGCACGAACACCTTGCCATTGAACACGCCGTGCGAGGCGCCCCCGAGGATGCCCTTGTAAACCTCATGGCTGGCGCAGTTGGGCGCGGCGTGCTCGATGCGGGTCTGGTGATCGACGTGCTGCTCGCCATCGACCATGTACAGGCCATTCATCCACACCTCGGCGCCCTCGCCCTCGAGCGTCGTGTAGATGTTCGTGCGCGACAGCGCGGCGCCGGTCGCGAACGAGAACGACGCGTATTTCGAGTCCCGCGGCTGGCGGACCTCGGTCGTCCCGACGTGGAAGGCGCGCTGGCTCTCCCGCTGGATCTTGTAGTGCGCGAGATGCGCGCCCTCCCCGAGCGCGATCTCGGTCACGGCATTGGTGAAGTACCGTGCATTCCCCAGCGAGACGTAGCTCTCGATAACCCGGGCGCTCGCCTGCCGATCGACGACCAGAAGGTGTCGGGGATGCATGACGACGCGCGCCGCGATCGGATCCACCACGTGGAGAATGTGGATCGGCGCATCGGCCTGCACGTCCTTCGCCACGTGAACGAGCGTCCCGTCGGACATGAACGCCGTGTTCAACGCCGTGAAGCTGTGCTCGTCGAACGTCGCGATCTTCGAGAGATGGCGCTCGAGTACGTCGGGCGCGTCCCGCCAGGCCCGCGCGAGATGCATCACCCGCACGCCCAACGGCAGGTTGTCGGCGGCGGAGAGCTCCGGCGCATATCGGCCGTTGACGAAGACGAACGTCGGCCAGTCACCTCGCCCGAAGAGAAACGGCGCGAGGTCCTCCGGCTTGACGTCGCCCGACGAGACCGGCAGCGGATGGAACTCCGACTCCGCGATCGCCGCCACACTGGTGAAGTGCCAGTCTTCGTTGCGTGGCGTGGGGAAGCCCAGTGCCGCGAAGCGCGCGAGAGCGGCCCGGCGCACGGGCGGCAGCCAGTCCGGACCAGCTCCGCCGCCATTCGAGGAGAAGGTCTCGAAATCGGCGAGGTACGGTTGCGTCACGCCGCCGCTCCCGTCACCCAGTCATAGCCCTTCGCCTCGAGCTCGAGCGCGAGGTCCTTCCCCCCGGACTTCACGATCCGCCCTCCGGCGAGCACGTGCACGCGATCGGGGACGATGTAGTTCAGCAGCCGCTGGTAGTGCGTGACGACGATCGTCGCGTTGTCCGGCCGCTTCAGCTGATTCACGCCGTGCGCGACGACGCGCAGCGCATCGATGTCGAGGCCCGAGTCGGTCTCGTCCAGAATGGCGAGCGTCGGCTGCAGCACGGCCATCTGGAGGATCTCGTTGCGCTTCTTCTCACCGCCCGAGAATCCCGCGTTCACCGACCGGTTGAGCATCGTGTCTTCCATGTCGACGAGCTTCAGGCGGTCTTCCATGACCTGAAGGAAGTCGAGCGGATCGACCTCCTCCTGCCCGCGCGCCTTGCGCAGCTCGTTGTACGCCGAGCGCAGGAAGTACGCGTTGGAGACGCCGGGAATCTCGACGGGATACTGGAAGGCGAGGAACACGCCAGCCTGGGCGCGCTCCTCGGGCTCCATCGCCAGCAGGTCGCGGCCCTGGTAATACACCTCACCCGCCGTGACCTCGTACGCCGGATGTCCCGCGAGCACCTGCGCCAGCGTGCTCTTCCCGGACCCGTTAGGGCCCATGACGGCATGTACTTCGCCGGCCTTCACCTCGAGGTCGATTCCCTTGAGGATCGCGTTGCCGTCGACCGATGCATGAAGATTCCGAATCTCTAACATGTAACCTTTGAAAGATTTTTACCGCAGAGGACGCAGAGCGCGCAGAGGACTGCAACTGCCAATGCCTTTGGAAAAGCTCCTGCGGTTGCAGTTCTCAGCGCTCTCTGCGTCCTCTGCGGTAAAAAAAGTGTTAGCCAACGCTGCCTTCGAGAGTGATTCCAAGAAGCTGCTGGGCCTCCAACGCAAACTCCATTGGAAGCTCCTTGAATACCTCACGGCAAAAGCCGCTCACGATCATCGAGACTGCATGTTCGGCGGACAGGCCGCGCTGCTTGCAGTAGAAGATCTGGTCTTCGCCGATCTTCGACGTCGACGCCTCGTGCTCGACCGTCGCGGTGTTGTTCGCCACTTCGATGTACGGGAACGTGTGCGCGCCGCAGCGGTTGCCGATCAGCATCGAGTCGCACTGCGTATAGTTGCGCGCGTTCTCCGCCTTGGGCATCACCTTCACCCGGCCACGATAGGAGTTGTTCCCCTGGCCGGCGCTGATGCCCTTCGACACGATGTTCGACTTCGTGTTCTTGCCGATGTGGATCATCTTCGTCCCCGTGTCGGCCTGCTGGCGGTTGTTCACCACCGCCACCGAATAGAACTCGCCCACCGAGTCGTCGCCCTGGAGGAT
>JAICOJ010000130.1 GCA_025930755.1 Gemmatimonadaceae bacterium | reverse complement strand
GGCGCGCGGCGCGAGTGGAGCCGGCGGTGGCGTGGCGATACGAATGAGCTGGGGATCAGGAGTCAGGAGTCAGGGATCAGGGGGTGTCAGGGTGAAGGTGTGAGGAGCTGCGCGAGCCGTTCTCCTGAACCTTCACCCTGGCACCCCCTGATCCCTGACTCCTGACTCCTGATCCCCAGATCATTCGTATCTCAACGCCACCGCCGGCTCCACTCGCGCCGCGCGCCTCGCTGGCACATACGACGCAACCAGACCCACCGTGAACAGCACCAGCGAGATCCCGATGTAGCTCGCGGGATCCGTCGGGCTCACGCCGAACAGGACTCCCGAAAGCACTCGGGTAAGCCCGAACGCGCCCACCAGGCCGATCGCGAGCCCGATCACGGTCAGCCACACTCCGCGCCGCACAACGAGGGATAGCACGTCGCGCAGCTGAGCGCCGAGGGCAACGCGAACGCCGATCTCGTGGGTTCGCTGGCTCACCGCGTACGACATCACGCCGTACACGCCGATCGCCGCAAGAAGGAGCGCGATCACGGCAAAGCTCGCGAACAACATCCCGTACAGGCGCTTGTCCCAGTAGGACAGCCGGGCGACGTCCATCATCGTTTGCACCTCGAAGAGAGGCAGCGTCGGATCCACCTCGGCGATGGCGCGCCGCATCGACGGGACGAATGCTGCCGGATCTCCGCGCACACGCACCACCAGCGACATCGTGCGCCAGGGCCCGTAGGCGTACGGGACGTAGATCTGATTCTCCGGCGGCGTGTCGAGATCGCGAAGCTTCACCGTTGGGACGACACCGACGACGGTGAGCCATTCGGCGTTGTCGGCGAGGCCGGTGGCGACGCGCCTGCCTAACGGATCCTGATTCGGAAAGAAGCGATCGGCGATGGCCTGGTTGATGATGACGACGCGCGCCGTGCTGTCGAAGACTTCCGCGTCCGTGAAGGTGCGGCCGCGCGGCTCGCGCATGCCGAACGTCCGGAAGTAATCGCGCGTGATCGGCCGCCAACTGGCGATCGGGTGCTCCCCCGGCATGACCGCCTGGCCCTCGACTCGGAAGGACGAACCTGAGTTGTTCCCGGAGAGTGGGAGGTAGTTGATCGCGGCAACGGCCTCGGCACCCGGCGTGTTCGACAGTCGCTCGAGCGCGCTACGGAAGAACGCGATGCGACTCGGCCCGTCCGGATAGCGGTCGTTCGACAGATAGAGCCGCGTGGTGACCTGAGTGGTCGTATCGAAGCCCGGCTCGAGATGCCGCAGGTAAAGAAAGCTTCGCATCATGAGGGTTGCCCCGATGAGCAGTACCAGCGCCAGCGCGGTCTCCACGACGACGAGCCCGCTTCGCATCCGACCACGCCGCCCGCCCACGCTGGTGCCACGCCCGCCGTCCTTCAGCGTCTCGTTGAGATTGGGCCGCGATGATTCGAGCGCCGGGACGAGGCCGAACACCAGCCCGGTGATCAACGACATGATCGCGGTGAAGATCACGACGCCACCGTCGACCTTGATGTCCATCCAGTTTGGCAGCTCCTCCGGGATTTGCGACAGCACCATGTCGTTGCCCCACACCGCCAACAGAACACCCAGCCCCCCGCCGATTGCGCCAATGAGCACGCTCTCCGTGAGCAGCTGTCGGATGATGCGCCCACGCTTCGCACCCAGCGCGGTGCGGATCGCGATCTCCTTCTGGCGTGCCGTCGCACGGGCGAGCAGCAGGTTGGCGACGTTGGCGCACGCGATCAGCAGGACGAACATCACTGCGCCCATCATCACCGTGACGACGAGCTTCACTTCACCGGGCACGAGGTGCTCCCGGATGGGAATGGCGCCGAACCCGTGGCCGGCGTGGTCCGCCGGCGCCTCTTCCGCTACACGCGCCGCCACGGCGGTCAACGACGCATTGGCGCGATCGATCGGTACGCCTTCCTTGAGACGTCCGACCGCTTCCAGGTAGTGCGATCCACGCGACTCCGTTGCGCGGTCGAGGGCCGCGGGGAGGAACAGATCCTCCTCGTCGAACCACCCGAACCGCGCGGGCATGATGCCGACGATCTCGGTCGGCTGCCCATTCAGCCGAACGGTTCGCCCGACAACCGAGGAATCCAGGCCGTACCGGCTCCGCCACAGGTCGTAGCCGAGCATGGCGACGCGGGGTCCACCCGGCCGGTCCTCCTCCTCGCGGAAGTGCCGTCCGAGTACGGGCCGAATGCCGAGCATCGGGAACATGTTCGCGGTCACCGTCGCGGCTTCGATGCCTTCCGCCTCGGTCACGCTGCTTCCACCAGACGCCATCTCCTCGTAGTTGACGAACCGGTCGGTGTACAGCGCCACATCGTCGAAGACGTCTTTCGTCTGCTCGCGAATGTCGAGATAGTCGAGGAACGACAGCTCACTGTCGGTCCACCCTTCCTTCGGGTAGCTCTCGCCGATCGCGACGACCGCCCCCGGGTCGTGATAGGGCAGGGGCCGCACGAGCATGGCGTGCATCGCGCTGTAGATGGTGCTGTTGATGCCGATGCCGAGCGCGAGGCAGAAGACGGCGATGAGGGTGAAGGTCTTGTCCTTGAGCAACGTCCTCGCCGCGTAGCGAAGATCGCGGGTCAGGGAATTCACTGACTCACCTCATCGACCACGCGACCATCGAACAGGCTCACCGTGCGGTCGGCGTGCCGCGCATAACGCGGATCGTGCGTGACCATGATGATCGTCGCGCCATCCCGGTGGAGCTCCTGGAGCAGGCGCATCACCGACTCCCCGTTGACGGAATCGAGGTTGCCCGTCGGCTCGTCCGCGAGCAGCAGGAGCGGCGAGCCCGCGACGGCGCGCGCGACGGCCACGCGCTGCTGCTGACCGCCCGACAGCTGCGCCGGATAGTGCTTCATGCGATGGAGCATGCCGACGCGGTCGAGCGCCTCCTGCACGCGACGCTTCCGCTCGTCGGCGGACATGTCGCGATAGGTCAGCGGCAGCTCGACGTTCTCGTAGACGGTGAGATCGCCGATGAGGTTGAACGCCTGGAAGATGAATCCGATCTGCCGATTCCTGACGCGCGCTCGCTCGGCGGCCGTCAGGTTCGCCACCGGCTTGTCGTCGAGCATGTACTGGCCGTCGGTCGGCGCGTCCAGCAGCCCGAGAATGGAGAGGAGCGTCGTCTTGCCGCACCCCGACGGGCCGGCGACAGCGACGTACTCGCCACGGCGGATGTCCAGATGAATTCCCGAGAGTGCATGCGTCTCCACCTCATCGGTGAGAAACACCTTGCGGATGTTGTCGAGCCGGATGAGGGGGGAGCCGCCATCGTTCGGCGAGGAGTAGCCACGCGGGGCTTCGGCGAGAGAGGTCATTGAGGCGAGTGGGGAGTGGGGAGTGGGGGGTCCGATCAGCGCAGCTTGAGTCGCGGGGTGTCGCCGTACTGACTGAGGTCGGAGAGGATGACCACATCGCCCTCCTCGAGCCCATCGAGAATCTCGATCGCGTTCACCGACCCTCGGCCAAACTGAACGCGCGTGCGTGCGGCCGCGCGGCCGTCGGGCTCCAGCCGAAAGACCTCGATGGTGGTATTCGCCTGGCCGTAGGCGGGCCGGCCCACGTACAGGGCGTTCGCCAGCCGCTCGATCTCGATGGTGCCGTCGACGGTGAGATCGGGACGCGCTCCAGGCGGTAGCGGGCCATCGAGCGCGATGTCGACGGTCACCGTTCCGTTGCGTGCGGCGGGATCGATGCGCGTGACGCGTCCGCGGATGATCCCGTTGCGGGTATCGATCGACGCGCGCTGCCCGATGGCGACGTTCGCCTGCGTCTCGGGGATGTTGAGCACGGCCTTGAGCCGTCCCGGCTCGACGACTTTTGCCAGTGTCGTTCCGGACATCGCCCACTGCCCGACCTCGAGCGGGAGCTCCTGCAGCACGCCGTCCGTGCCTGCTATCACGCGCATCGACGCAACCTGCTGGCGACGAAACGCGAGAATCTCGCGCAGCCGACCGATCTGCGACCGCTGGACGTCGAGCTGCGCGGCGATCGCATCGGTGTGCACGCGCAGCCGTTCCCGCTCGATCGTATAGCGCGCCTCGAGCTCCTCCTGCTTGTCCTTCGCGCGCTGAAGGTCCGTCGGCGCGATCAGCTGCTTGGCGGCGAGCCCGTCGCCGACCTCGACCGCGCGTTTGGCGTCGAGGTACTCGGACCGCACCGTAGCGATTACGCCTTGCTGATTCAGCCGCTGCGTCTCGAGCGATGCCCGCAGGTTGACGAGCGTCGCTTCGGCCTCGGTGAGCTGCCGCTGTGCCTCGAGCACCTGAAGCTCGACGTCCGGATTCGAAAGCTCGACCAGCACCGTCGAGGCCGAGACCTTCTCACCAGGCTCGACGTGCTTTCGCTCGACTCGGCCGGCCGTGACGGCGGCGATCCAGCGGATCTGCTCGGGAACGAGCGTCCCGGGCCCGTGCACCTCGCGCAGCATCTCGCCGCGCGCGACGGTATCGATCCAGAGCGTCGAGGCCTCGACCGTCGGGACGGCGCGGTCGAGCTGCGACAGCGCGACGGTGACGAGCACGAGCCCCGCGAGCGCGCCGCCCGCGTAGAGATAGCGCCGAGTGTTGGTTTTTGGTGCGCGGGGGATGTCCAAGGCAACTCCGGCTGACGCGTGCGGGAGGGGTGTAAACCGCCCTCCCTATACGGAAGCCGCGTGCCTGGGATTCTGCGCCGGAACTCGTTATGGTTGCTGGACTTGACTACTTCCTTGCATCGACGAGTCGTTCGGTTCCGGGATTGGCCGTCCCACTTGTGGGAAAGTTGTTGAGCTGCGTCAGCAACCGCGTTTGCCTGATGCTCACAAAAAGGCGGGTACTTCACCTAGCTCGACGACTTCAACGCGGACGTGAGACCGCCGAGAAACGACCCGCGGCTGTCTCCGCGTTCATCCGTGGCTACCGCTTTTCAGGGCAGTTCGCTGCGGCGCTCCGCGGTTTCAAGGCTCGTTGCGCCCCTACTGAACGCCTCCGAGCTCCACCGGGCGCGCCACTCGCTCTGGAAGGGGCAAGCCCAGGAGGGCGCCGACCGTCGGAGCGACCTGCGTGATCGTCACGTCGCCAGTGAGCCGGGCTGCCGTGGCATTCTTCGCGACGAGCACGAACGGGACGAGGTGATCCCCTGCGTGCGCGGTGCAGTGGGTATGGGTTGGAGCCTCGCCCGTGTTGCAGCCGTCACCGTGACCGCCGCCGTGATCGGCCGTCACGATCAGCGCGGTGTGGCCCGCGTCGACCGACGACCCGATCTCGCTCCAGAGGGCGGCGATCGCGCTGTCGACGCGCGCAAGCGCTGCGCGGTAGGCGGACGTGTGAGCGCCGTCGGAGCCGATCCACCCGTAGGTGTGACCGGCAAAGTCCGCGTCCGGAAAGTGGATGAACATCATCCGCACCGAGGTGTCCGCGCGCAGTAAGGCGATCGCGGCGCTCGCGAGCGCCGGCGCATCGCCATCGGTCGCGACCAGCGTATCCACGCCAAAGAACGCCTGCGCTTCCGCGCGCTGCGCGGCCGGAATCAACGACATCCCGGCGACCGCGGCCGAGCGCAGGTCAGCGACGCGGGCCCACTCGAACATCGGGGTCATGCCGTTCAGGCGCATCACGGCCGCAATCCCCGCGTCCATCTCGTTCTGCGTGATGCCGTACTGCGTCACGTCCCGTCCGCTCAACATGGAGAGATGAGCGGGCAGTGTGAGCGCGGGCAGGACGGTCTGCATCGCGTCGGTCCACACGGCGCGCCCGATGAGCGAGGAGACCGTAGACAGATGCGGGAGCGCATCGGCGCGCGCGCCGTCGATCGAGATCAGGATCACGCGCTGCGCGGTCACCGGGTATTCCTCCACCGGTGCCATCTTGAGCTCGGCGCACCCGGCGAGCGCGAGAGCGGCGAGCCCGGGGAACGTGCTGCGAAGTGAAGCCATGCGTGCGTGCGGACTCGAGTGAGTCGGGGGGAGCGCGCGCGCATGGAGAGGACGAGAGTGTTCGAGGGAGGGTCACGATCTGGAGGCGCTGGAGGCGCTGAAGGCGCGGAAGCGCTAGGTGTTGGCGCCTCTAGCGCCGCCAGCGCCTCCAGCGCCTTCAGCCTCTAGCGCTTCTCCGCCGCCCTCGACTCACTTACCTTGCGCCGCCCATGCCCGCTAACCGCTTCGGCAGCGTCATCTTCGACTGCGATTCGACACTTTCCGCGATCGAGGGCATCGACGAGCTCGCGCACGGTCACCGCGAGGAGATCGCTCGGCTCACCGAGGCCGCGATGCGTGGGGAGATTCCCCTCGAGGATGTGTACGGCCGCCGTCTCGAGCTCGTGCGGCCGACGCGCGATCAGGTCGAGGCCCTTGGCGAACGCTACATCCGGACCCTCGTCACTGACGCGCGTGAGACCATCGCCGCCCTCGTCGCCGAGGGGATCGAGGTGCGCGTGATGTCAGGGGGAATCCGTCAGGCCGTCGTGCCGCTGGCGATCGCGCTCGGACTCACCGAGCGCGCCGTCGCCGCGGTTGACGTACATTTCAGCGCCGACGGCGAGTATGCGGGCTTCGACCGAACGTCGCCGCTTGCTCGGTCGGGCGGAAAGCGCACGGTGCTGGAGCGGTGGCTGCCGCAGCTCCCGCGTCCCGTCATGCTCGTCGGCGATGGCGTAACGGATCTCGAGGCGCGTCCACCTGCCGACCGATTCGTGGCGTTCGCCGGCGTCGTCGAGCGTCCGGCGGTGATCGATGCGGCCGACGACGTCGTGCGAACGCCGTCGTTGGCTCCCGTGTTGGTGCTCGCGCTCGGCGGAATCGCGCCGAGAGATCCGCAGGCTCGTGAAGTGTTCGAGTTGGGGCGCAGCTTGCTGCGCTCCTGAGTGGCCCCCTGACCTTTCGTGAATGTTCGGCAAATTCTTTCTTCCCGGTCCCACCGAAGTCCGTCCCGAGATTCTCGCCGCGCAAACGCGGCCCATGATCGGCCACCGCGGCAAGGCGATGGAGGAGCTCATTGCCTCGCTGACGCCCGGTCTTCAATACGTCTTCCGCACGACGCGCCCCGTGTACATCTCGTCGTCATCGGCGACCGGTCTCATGGAGGCGGCGGTGCGCAACGGCGCGCGCCGAAAGGTGCTCTCGCTCGTGAACGGTGCCTTCAGCGAGCGCTTTCATCGCATCGCGGTCGGCTGCGGGCTGGAGGCGGACGTCCTCGAGGTGCCACTCGGCGAGGGGCACTCGCCGGAGATGCTGGAGCACGCGCTTCAGCGCGGCGACTACGACGCCGTCACCGTCGTGCACTCCGAGACATCGACGGGCGTGCTGAACCCCGTCGCCGACCTCGCGAGGGTGACGCACGCGCGCGGTGACGTGGTGCTGCTCGTCGACAGCGTCACCGGTATCGCCGGGTCCCCGGTGGAGACCGATGCGTGGGAGCTCGACTTCGTCCTCACCGGATCGCAGAAGGCGCTCGCGCTCCCGCCGGGGCTCGCGCTCGGTGTCGCGCGGCCGTCGCTTCTCGAGCGCGCGAAGGCGAAGAAGGATCGCGGCATCTATTTCGATTTCATCGAGTTCGAGAAGAACATCCTCAAGAATCAGACGCCGAACACCCCGGCGCTTCCGCTCTTCTACGCACTCGCCGCGCAGCTGGACGCGATCCGGCGCGAAACGATCGAGGCGCGCTGGGAGCGCCACGCCGCGATGGCACGACGCACCTGGGCGTGGGCGGATGAGATGAAAGGCCGCGGCCTCGACATCCGCGTGCTCGCTCCCGAAGGCTACCGGTCTTCGACGGTGACCTGCCTGACGATGCCGTCGGGACACACAGGCTCGGCCGTCACGTCGGCGCTCAAGCAGCGCGGGCTCACGATCGCCTCGGGGTATGGCGCGCTCAAGGACGCGACGATTCGGATCGGCCACATGGGCGACCACACCGTCGCGGAGCTCGACGTGCTCCTCGGCGAGCTCGAGCAGGTGCTGGGCGCGTGAGCGACTCGTTCAAGGTGCTCGTCGCGGACGCCATCGCGGCTGACGGGCTCGCACCGCTCCGCGATGACGCCCGGTTCGATCTCGTCTCCAGGCCCGGGCTGTCTGGCGACGCCCTGGCGACGGCGATGGCCGATGTCGATGCCGTGCTCGTCCGCAGCGCGACGAAGATTACGCGCGAATCGCTGGCGAAGGCGGAGCGGCTCAAAGTCATCGGTCGTGCCGGGGTGGGCGTCGACACGATCGACGTCGACGCGGCGACGGAGAAGGGCATCGCGGTGCTCACGGCGCCGTCCGGGAATACGATCTCGGCCTGTGAGCTCACCTTCGCGCTGCTGCTGGCACTCGTGAGGCGCGTTCCCGCCGCCGATCGGTCGATGCACGACGGCGCGTGGGATCGCAAGAGCTTCGGGGGCGTCGAGCTGTACGGCAAGACGCTTGGCCTCGTCGGCGCGGGACGGATCGGCGGCGAAGTGGCGAAGCGTGCCCGCGCGTTCGGCATGCGCGTGCTCGTGTACGACCCCTATCTCACCGATGAACGGGCACGAGCGCTCGACGCGCAGCTCATGACGCTCGACGAGGTCCTCGCTCGAGCCGATGTGATCTCGCTGCACGTCCCGCTCACCGAAGGCACGCAGGGCCTCATCGGGCGAGAGCGGCTCGCGCGCATGAAGCGCGGGGCATTGGTCGTGAACGCCGCGCGCGGTGGGGTGATCGACGAGACCGCCCTCGTCGAAGCATTGCGGGAAAAGCGCCTCGGGGGCGCCGCCCTCGACGTCTTCGAGCAGGAGCCGCTGCCCACGGATCATCCGCTCCGCACACTCGACAACGTCGTGCTCACTCCGCACCTCGGCGCCTCCACCGAGGAAGCGCAGCAGAACGTGGCGCTCGAGATCGCGGAAGCGGTTCGGGCGGCGCTCGCCGACGGCGATTTCTCGCGTGCCGTGAATGCGCCCGCGGTGGGCAGCGAGGAGATGCGACGGCTGCGGCCACTCCTCGAGCTGGCCGAACGGCTGGGACGGCTCGCGTCGACGATGCTGGATGGTGCGCCGGAGATGGCCGAGGTTCGCTATGCCGGCGGCGCCGACGAGGAGGCATTGCGGCCGCTGGCCGCGTCCGCGCTCGTGGGTCTGCTGTCGGCGATCGTGGGGCGGACGAACGTGAACTTCGTGAACGCGAGCCACCTGGCGAAAGCCCGCGGACTCGATGTCCGGCGCACGAGGCTCGGTCCGCATCCGGCGTTCGCGGAGTTCGTCGAGCTGCGCACATCGGGTCGCGACCGGGAGGTGCGCGTCTCGGGGGCGCTCCTGGGAGGCGGCCATCCACGGATCGTGCGCATCGGCGAGTACCACGTCGACGTCGTGCCGAAAGGGACGCTCGTCATCCTGCGCAATCGCGACGTGCCGGGTGTCATCGGTCGCGTGGGCACGCTCCTGGGGAACGCCGGCATCAACATCGGCGAGTATCACCAGGCGCGGCTCGAGGCGGGCGGCGAGGCGATCGCCGCGATCAGCGTGGACGGGCGGCTCGACGCCGACGTGGTTGCGCGTCTGCGCGCGCTTCCGGAGGTGATCGACGCTCGTCAGGCACAGCTGGAGTAGCCGATCGCGCCGGCGGCTCACCGCAGGGTTTTCGCCAGGCGAGGATGCGACTTTCGGGGGGTGTCGCGCGGCCGTCGGCGACGAAGGCGTACGCAATGCCGGAAACGGTATCCCCCTCCGCGGGTTGCCGCTCGAGGCTGATGCCGACCCCGACGGGCCACCAGGTGGGATAGAGCACGAGGGCGGGGCTGCCTGTGCGCGCGAACGAAGCGGCGTCGTGCCGTGGCGCTCCGTCGGTCGTTGCCGTCTCCGGCGGCGGGGGCGCGCCGCGCGCAGTGTACCTCGAGTGTCCGGCCGCCGACCAGTCGAGCGACGGCGACCAGGCGCCGAAGACGAATCCCCAGCACTCGTTAGGGCGCGGGTCGGGGGACTGTGCGCTGCCCGTGGTCGCGCCCAGCGACCACAGGAGCAGCGAAAGGCAGACGAGGATGTCGAGGTGATCGACGGGATCGAGGGACATTCCTCGATCACCGCGACATCCTCGACGCCCTCGACGACCTCTGCCCTTCATGGTCCGATCACCTTTGCGAACCGTCGCCCGGTGTACGCGTAGCCCAGGTGCTCATAGAACGCGTGCGCTTCGGCGCGCCGCTCCGCGCTCGTGACCATGATGCGACCGCACTGCCACGCGCGGGCTTCGTCCTCCGCGCGCGCGATGAGCAGCCGTCCGACCCCCGAGCGTCG
>JAICOJ010000225.1 GCA_025930755.1 Gemmatimonadaceae bacterium | reverse complement strand
TGCGCATCATCGATCTCGTTCGCGAGGTCGAACGCGCGGATCGCATCGTCGCCCGCGAGCGCGCGGGCGCACGTTTCGACCAGGAGCTCCTGGGAATCGAGGACCCCCGCGTCCGTGTACAGGCTCAGCGGCGTGCCGCGCGCATCCCGCATCCACGGGGGCCACCAGATGTGCCCGCTCATGTTCAGGACGATGAGCGTTGGGACGATCGCGAGCCCCGCGTCCTTCGCCGACCGGCTCACCGCGACCAGACGCTCGACCATCGGGGTCGAAATCGTGAGCGGGCCTGGAAGAAAATCTTCCAGGAGGACGAACACGCGAACCACGTCGAAGCCCATGCTCGCGATGTGCGCCATGTCGTCATGCACCTCGCCGAGGTCGAGCTCGCGCCACATGTACATCGCGCGGCGCCGTGGCCAGTAGTTCACTCCCAGCTCGAAGGTCACGGCGGGTACAATCCTGCCAGGATCTCGTCGAGCGACAGGTCGGCGACCGCCGTGACGCCATCGGCTGCCCCGTAGTAGATCCGCACGAGATCTCCATCGGCGAGGAGCCCGCACGTGAAGACGACGCCACCAAAGAAACCCTCTCGCTCGTAAGGCGCCTCGGGCGCGAGGATCGGGTCGCGCGAGCGCGCAATCACGCGCGCCGGATCGTCCGCGTCGAGCAGCAGGGCACCGAGCGAATACGTCAGCGGCGACCGCGTGACGCCATGGTAGACGGCGAGCCACCCATCGCGATCGGCCGTCTCGACGCGAATCGGGACCGCGCCGCCACCGATCTTGGCGTCATCCCAACGGGCGACGCGTGCGGAGGCAACGAGTCGGTGCTCGCCCCAACCGGTGAGATCGGACGAGGACGCCAGCCACATCGCGGGCTGACCGATCCCCTCCGGCATGGGCCGATGCAGTGCGACGTAGCGCCCGTCGAGGCGCTCGGGAAAGATCGTGACGTCGCGATTGTTCGGCGGAAAGATGATCCCGTGACGCTCGAACGTCACGAAATCAGTGGTGGATGCGAGCGCCGTCGCGATGCCGTATGGCGAAACGGCGGAGTAGTTGATCCAGTACCTTCCGTCGAGAAGGGTGATGCGCGGATCCTCGACCCCGAAGGACTCGTAGGGTGTGGCGGGAAGGAGGGCGGGCACCGGCTCGACCTCGAAGCGAACGCCGTCGGTCGAACGCGCGAGGCGAAGATGCGAGATCGATGTCAGCCATGTCGACCCATCGACAGTTATCGTCCGCGGGTCGCTGGCATCGACGCCATTCGCGTCGCGCCGCCACCGCTTGATCTGGAGGCGGCCGGTGTCGGGATCGTACACCGGTGCCGTGAGCTCGCCCGGCGGCACGCCGCGCGCCGCCTCGGCCACCCGCAGCAGGAGGACGACATGGCCCTCGTGTCGTGTGACAGCCGGGTTGAACACGCCCACGACCTCCAGATCTGGCCGCGAGGGCGGGACCATCGCGGGAGTCACTATCGGGTTCTGGTCCGCCCGGTGAGCGCGCATGGCACAAGGTGCTCACCGCCTTGAACGTTGTGAAGGACCCGGCAAGGGTGTCGCGTCGCGCCGTCGACGCAGTCGAGGTGATCGAGGGTGTCTCCATCCTGATCACATCGGCATCCTCGACATCATTGGCCCGCGCTGGCCTCGACGCGCGTGCGCAGTATTATCAGGCGCGCAAAGAGCCCACCGGTACCCTCACACAGAGATAACCTGATCTCCTGATGACCCGCACACTGCTGCGACGGTTTGGCGTCTGGGCCGCGCTCGCGATGATCATCGCCGAAGTGATGGGTGTTGGCATCTTCCTCACTCCCGCGTCGATGTCGCGCACACTCGGCTCGACGTCATGGGTCCTCGGCGTCTGGGCGCTGGTAGGGCTGCTGTCGGCCGCGGGCGCGCTGTGCTACGCGGAGCTGGGAAGTCGGTTTCCGGAGGCCGGTGGCGGCTACGTGTATCTGCGCGAGGCATTCGGCGAGCGGTGCGCGTTCGTCTATGGCTGGATGTCGCTCCTCGTCATGGATCCCGGCCTCACCGCGGCGCTCGGCGTTGGACTCGCGTCCTATCTCGTGGTCGTGCTTGGCGCATCGCCGTCACTCGTGCCGGTGGTGGCGATTGCCTGCATTCTGGGGATCGCGACGATAACGACGCTGGGCATCGAGAGCAGCGCGCGCGTGCTCCGATGGACTGCCGTCGCCAAGCTGGCGACGATCGCGCTGCTCATCGTCGCGGTTCTCGTGCGCGGAAGCCCGGGAGATGCGACCGCAACGACGGTTGCGGCCGCGGTGCCCTCGTTCCCGGCGCTGGCCGGCGCGCTCATGGGTGCGTTCTTCGCGTTCGGTGGGTGGTGGGACCTCGGCAAGATGGGTGAGGAGATCGTGGAGCCGAGGCGGACGCTGCCAATCGCGCTGGTCGGCGGGGTCGTCATCGTAACGGTGGTGTACGCCGGCCTGAGCGTCGCGTTCATGCACGTGATGCAGGGCCGGCCGCACGCCTCCGACGAGGCCTTCGTCGCGTCGTTAGGCTCCGCGCTCTTTGGCGACGGCGCAGGGCAGCGGTTGGCGGGAGCCGTCGTCGTCGCGGTGGCGGGAAGTCTGGCGGCGGTGCTGCTCGGCGCCCCGCGCGTCTATCTCGCGATGGCGCGCAGCGGCGTGTTTCCGACAGCGCTGGTCCGTTTCGATGCCCGGCGGCAGTCGGCGCCGCGAGCGACGGTGATCCAGGTCGGCCTGGCGTGCGTGCTCGTGCTGCTCGGTACCTTCGATCAGATTCTGGGCTACTTCATCCCGGCGGCGGTGTTCTTTCTGGGGCTGTCGGCTGCCGCCATTTTGGTCCTGCCGAGGCCACCCGAGAGCCCGTCGATTTTTCACGCGCCATGGCATCCACTGCCGATCATCATCTTTCTGCTGCTCGTCGTGATCATGGTGGTGCTATTCGCGGTGGGGCGGCCGGTGCAGACGGTGATTGGTGGGGTGGTTGTGGCGCTCGGAATCCCGGTGTCGTGGTTGGTGGTGAAGCGGGGGAGGCGGTCAAGTGCCGCGTCCGCGCGCTGGAGTGACGAAAATTCCTGATACCGCCAAGGGCTCGACTGCCTCTGTGGTAAGGTAGTTCGGCCGCGGTGCGAAGAACCCACATGGAAGGGAGATCGACAATGACCTGGATCAAGACCGTCGACTTCGACGACGCCGACCCCGCGCTTCGTCGCGCGATCGAGATGCAGCGCGCGCTCTATCCCATAGAGTACGCGACGCCGGTGCATCCGGTGGCGGGAGGGCAGACGTCGGGAATCGTCGCGTCACACAGCCTCATCCCGGACGCACTGTATCACGCGTTCGCGACGTTCGGCGTGCTGATGTCCTCCGATCTCCCGCTCACGCGACGTCAGCACGAGATGATCACGACGATGGTCTCGGAGACCAATCGTTGTAAGTATTGAATCGATTCGCACGCAGAGTTTCTGCGTAGGGTCACGCTCGACGACGACTTCGTCGAGGCGCTCCGAAGGGATTACACGACCGCGCCGATCTCGGAGGCGGAGCGGGTGATGCTCGACTACGTCGTGCAGGTGACGAAGGATGCGACGCGGATTACTCCAGCGCATCACGAGCGGTTGCGGGCCGTGGGGTTCGATGATCGCGGAATCCTGCAGATCACGCTGATCGCGTCGTGGTTCAATTACATCAACCGGGTGGCGGATGCCCTCGGTGTTGGGAGACAGTAGGGGTCAGGAGTCAGGAGTCAGGGGTCAGGGAAGGAAAGGCGCGGCAGCGAAGCTGCCGCGCTCATCCG
>JAICOJ010000105.1 GCA_025930755.1 Gemmatimonadaceae bacterium | reverse complement strand
CCCCCAGCGCACCGTCAACGCCGAGGGTCACGCCGAGGTACTCCTCGGCTGCAAAGCCAGGGTCGTAGGACGCGATGCGCCTGCTCTCGCCGCGAATGAGCATCACGACCGCCGGTAACGCGACGGTGAGCGCGATCTGCGCGACGATGACCGCCGTCCATCCGCCGCCGAAGCTCACACCACCACCGCCTGCGGTCACCCCGCGAAGTCGCGTTCCGAGGCCGCGGGTGATCTTCCGCGCCGGCAGTACGCCCGCTACCACCGCCCCGACCATCGCGAACGCGAGGGCGTTCGCGATAGTCGTCGGCGACAGATTGAAGTCGTACCAGAAGGGCAGCCGCCCGAAGTTCATGACGAGATACGGCTCGCCCCAGCGCGTCAGGGCCAGCTGCGCCGCCACCAGCCCGACCACGGCCGCAACGCCGGCGAGCACCAGCGCCTCGACGAAAAGCTGCGTCACGATGCGGCGAGGGCTCGCGCCCAGGGCGCTGCGGATGAGAATCTCCGTCTCTCGCGACGCCGCGCGCGCGAAGAGGAGCAGTGCAACGTTGCTGCACACGACCACCATCAGCACGACGACGAAAAGGTAGGTCAGTCCCATCACCGCCATCGGATCGGGGCTGTTCACGCTGAACTGCGCGTACGGAAGCACGTGCGGCTGGAGCTGCGCGTGCGTCGTCGGATGGTCCGTGGCGAGCCGCTTGCCGATCGTCGCCAGCTCCGCCTGCGCGGTCTCAAGCGTCATGCCGGGCGCGAGGCGGCCGAAGATGGTGATCGGGGCGCCGCCTAACGGCTCCACGCCGGCGACATCCGTGCGCAGCGGCAGCCACAGCTCGTGTGATACAGGGAACGCATACCCGTCCGGCATCACACCGACGACCGTCGCGAAGCTGTTCCCGACCTTGACGGTGCGTCCGACGATCTGCGGGTCGCGATCGAAGCGCCTGGTCCACACCGCGTGGCCGAGCACTATCACCGGCGCCGCGCCCGCACGTTCATCCGACGCCGCGAGTACGCGACCCAGCAGCGGGTGCTCGGGGGCGATGCGGAACGCGGATGCGGTGATCTCCGCCGCTACCGCGGGCAGCGTGGTGCCATCCGCGCCCACCAGGTTGATGCTCGCGTCGCGAAAGGCGCTGATGTCGGTGATCGACCGCATGGAGCGCCAGAACTGGTAGTCGTACAGCACGCGATCCTCGTCCTGGCCCGTCTTCCGATCCCAATTCTGGATCCTCACGATGCGATCGCCGTCCGGCAGGGGCAGCTCGGTGCTGGTCAGCATGTCGAACATCTGGAAGGTGATGGCGCCGAACCAGATGCCGAACGCCATCGCCAGGCCGCCGATGATGGTGAGCCCCGGATACTTCACGAGCATCCGGACGCCCAGCTTGAGGTCGAGGGACAGCCCGTTGAACCACGCGGTACCACGGCCTTCGCGGAGCGTCTCTCGATGCTGCTGCGCGCCGCCGAAGGTCACGAGTGCCCGACGTCTGGCTTCGGCGTGTTCGAGCTTCTGCTCGCGCATGAGCCGCTCCGTCTCCATCTCGATGTGAAAGCGGATCTCGTCGTCGATCCGGGACTCGGCGGCGCGCCGGGGGAGGAGGCGCAGGCGCGCGCGAGCGGCGTGGAACCACGTCATGAAATGCTCCGGGGGTGAGAGCGCGCGGCGCGGGCGCCGCGCGCGGTCACGATACGCGCAGCACGGCCTCGAGGCCCGCCGCGAACCGACGCCAGCTCTCGAGCTCGACGCCGAGCGCGCGGCGTCCCGTTGCAGTGAGCCGGTAGTACCGGGCGCGACGGTTGTTGTCGGTCGTGTCCCAGTCGCTGGTCACGAGGCCATCCTTCTCGAGACGCTGCAGCGCGGGATAGAGCGACCCCTGGTTCACCTCCAGCACGCCCTCCGAGATCTGCTGCACGCGCTGGCTGATCCCCCACCCATGCATCGGGGCGAGCGAGAGCGTCTTCAGGATCAGCAGGTCGAGCGAGCCTCGCAGGGCGTCCGTTTGTGACTTTGGCATGTGAGCTCCGGGCGGCTTCTGTAGCTGTCGACAAGACAGCATACAGGCGGCTCCTGTCGCTGTCAAGAGAAGCGGTGCGGAGGGACGCGGAGTTTCGCGCGTGCCACTCGGTGCTGAGAACGCGGGGCATATGGCCCCCGCGTGCGGGATCGCGCCTCACGAGACGCGTGCGTAGTCACGTCTCCTTTCGTGGACGAGCGTGGATCGCGCGCGCTCCGAGGGACGGGACCCGGATGTCCGCGCGCGCTTCGCGGCGTTCGCGCGATCGGAGCGAATTGGGGAGGATTTGGGGAGGAAAGCGAACGCGGTGATTATCACTCGATAATCGCCGCGTTCGTATCTCCCTTTTCTTCATCGACTTCGGGGAATGGCCAGGGACGGAATCGAACCGCCGACACGCGGATTTTCAGTCCGCTGCTCTACCAACTGAGCTACCTGGCCCCGACCGTGCAAACTAACCGGACGGCCGTTTCCACTCAACCCGACACCTCACCGCCCTGCACCCGATCATCGCGCGCCAGATCGAGCGCCTGCCACCTCTCGGACGCGATATCGCACACCGATTCATCGATCACGACTTCATCGGTGAAGCGGCGAAGATGGCGTATTTTTTCTTTCTCTCCGTCTTCCCCGCGCTCCTGCTGGTGTTCGCGCTCACCGGTTTCATCGGTGGCGATGCGGCGTTCGCCCGCATAACGACGATCGTCCTCACCCTCACCCCGCCCGACGCGACCGCGTTTCTGCACGGCTTCCTCTCCGAGCTCGCGAGCGAGCGGCGACCCGGCATGCTGTCATTCGGTGCGCTCGTGCTCCTCTGGGCCGGCTCCAGTGGGATCGCCGCGCTGACCGACGCGCTCAACCACATCCACGGCGTCTCCGAAGGGCGCGGCTGGGTGAGCCGGCGGTCGCTCGCGCTTGCGGTTCTCGCCATTGGCGCCGTCCTCATCGTCCTCGGCACGCTCATCGTGGTCGGCGGCATCTCGGCGCTGCGCGCGCTCGGACTTTCCGCGGTCTGGGACGTTGGCCGCTGGCCACTCGCCGCTGCGTTGCCGCTCATCGCATTGTGGCTCGCGTTCTACTTCCTCCCGGACCGGGGGCGGCGGGGCGGAACGTGGGAGGCGTTCATCGGCGCGACGGTCGCGACGGTCCTCTGGGCGCTTGCGACAGCGCTCTTCAGCCTGTACCTCACTACAATCCGTGACTACAGCCGCGTCTACGGGGTGATAGGAACCGTGATCGCGTTGTTGATCTGGTTCTTCCTGTCGGCGCTGGCGGTTCTCGTCGGTGGGATCGTTGATGCCTCGCTGGAGCGTCGGCACCGGGTGCGGCCATGATATATCAGTCGACGTTGATGTATTCCAGACACACCTCGAGGTCCACGAGCTTGGAGGTCTCGGAGGGATCGTCGACTCCACCGCGGAGCAACGTTGCCAGCCGCTCGAGCCGCGCGACCCCACTGGGATCGAGAGCATACCAAACCGTGCGTCCCTCCTTGCGAGCAAAGACAAGCCCTGCGTCACGCAACGCCTTGAGGTGAAACGACATTAGGGACTGCCGAGCGGAGGTGTCGCCGCACAGCTCGTTGACGCTGCGCTCGCCGGAGCGGAGTCGGTCGAGAATGGCGAGGCGGGTTGGGTCGGCGAGCGCCGCGAACAGTGGGGCGGCACGAAGCAGGAGGGTTGACATGCGCCAATATATCAGCCATGCCTGTTATATCAAACGCTCATCCGAGGACCCTGAGGACCCTGAGGACCCTGAGGACCCTGAGGACCCTGAGGACCCTGAGGACCCCGAGGACCCTGAGCACCCTTCGACCTGGCCCTACCTATGCAGCGATTTCTCGTATCCTCCTGGGAGGCTTCAATGCGCCACACTCGGGTTTTACTCGCGGCTACGGCAGCCGCGCTCGTCGCCTGCGCCCAACGCCAGGTCGAGGTCGAGACCGGCGATGTCCTGCTCGGCTCTCGTTGGGTCGCTACCCTTGCACCCGTCGCGGTCACACGCGATTCCGGCGCCATCACCGGCGCGACCACCGTCTCACTCGGCGGACGTGGCAGCATGATGCGCGGCAGCAGCTCCGTGGAGACCCACGCGATGCTCTCGCTCTTCGGCGCCGCACCCGGCTCGACGCACGCGTGGCACCTCCACCTCGGCGCCTGCAACAATGACCGCGGCATTCTCGGCGCGCCGGAGCTCTACACCCCCGTCGTGGCTGGGAACGACGGTCGCGGAGACATCACCGTCACGCTTCCCTTCACGACTCCCAACTCGGGCGAGTTCTACATCGACGTGCACGAGACGCAAAGCTCGGCGAGCCGCGTCGTCGCCTGCGCACCGCTGACCGCCGGCAGCGCCTAACAAGTAGCCCTCGACGCGCGAGGGGCGCTCGTGCCCATCGGCACGAGCGCCCCTCGTGTTGCCCGCCGGAGCGGGGCTTACTCGACCCGGACTCTCCCCTTCACACCGGAGTAGCTCACCCCGCGCTTCCGGCTGTGCTCGACGATCAGATCGCCGCCGACGTCCACGACGCGGATGCCGCCCGAGCCATCGCGCTCGACGTGGACCGAGCCACCCACGGTGCGGGCGGTGATCGAGCCCGACCCATCCCGGAGCGTGACCGATCCCGTCACGTCGCGCACGTCGATCTCGCCTGACCCGTCATCGATCGTCACGTCGCCGCGAACGTTCTCGATCTGCAGCTCTCCCGAGCCATCGCGCACGCGCAGCGGACCGCCGACGTCGCGAATCTCGAGCCCGCCCGAATTGTCATCGACGTCGAGCGCCGCCGTGCCCATCACGCGCAGGTCGCCGCTCGAATCCTCGATCTCCACCGGAATGGTGTTGGGGACCGTGACCGTGAGGTCGAGCGACGGGCCACTGTCCCAGCTCGAATCCCAGTTGCGGTGCTCGACCTTGGGCATCTCCACCTCGATGCGGACGACGTTGCCCTCACGAGTCCCGGTGAGCTTGATGTCCTGCAGCAGGTCCGTGCGAGGAGCACGGGCGGTTCCCTCGGCGACCACCTCGGTCGTGCCTGCCTTGCCGTTCACGCGTAGCCACCCCGCGCGACCCACGATCACGATTCGCGATGCACCACGAGCGTCGACGCGGGCCGTCCGCGGCTCATCGTAGGCCCGCGCGCGCGAGGGCGTCGCCTCATCGATGATCACCGGTGCGGCGAGCGCGGACACGACGAGGAAAAGAACGGTGTTCATGACAATGACCTCCAGGAAGGGCGCGAAGCGCGGCGACGGTGACGACGCGCGCCTCGCCGTAACCCCTGTACGAGCACGGCATTCTCCCGGGTTTCAGGGGCAGAGCACCGGGTTGGACACCCTGCTTCGGCACAAGGTTGGAAACGGCCCCGGGCTTCCGTAACCGTCCTGCCACGACACCTCGACGTTCGCCCCACCATCGTTGCTTTCCTTCGTGAGTTGGCGTTACCGTATTGGCGGCGCCACGTACCCCCGGTGCCATCCCCCGACGCTCCTCCGTTCGAGCGCTCCCGCCACACTCTCTCGAGGATGCACCGCATGTTCAGATTCCGTGCGATCGCTGCGCTCGGCGTAGCCGCCGCGCTGGCTGCACTCTCACCCTCTACACTCGCTGCCCAGGGCGTTACCACGGGCGCCGTCACCGGCGTCGTCACTGACGAATCAGGCCAGGGCGTCGAGAACGCCCAAATTCAGGTCACCAACCGCGCAACCGGATACACCACCGGCGGACTCACGCGTGTCGGCGGCCGATACTTCGTCCAGGGGCTCGATGTCGGCAGCCAGTACGCCGTTACGGTCCGCCTCCTCGGCTATCAGCCGCAAACGATCGAGAACATCCGCGTCGTGCTCGGCACCGCGACCCCGGTCGACATCCGGCTGGTTCGTCAGGCGACCGAGCTCGCCGGCGTCACTGTCACCGCGCCCCCGACGGATTTTTCGCCGACACGCCAGGGTGTCGCGACCATCGTCACTGATTCGGTGTTGCAGAGCCTCCCCTCACTCGGCCGTGACTTCACCGATTTCACCAAGCTCACGCCGCAGGTCTCGCAGCCGACGACCGACGCACCCAGCGCTGGTGGCGCGTACAACCGCCTCAACAATTACACCGTCGATGGCGCGAACCAGAATGACCGGTTCAACCTTGGCTCCTCCGAAGGTGTGCCCGGCGGCGCAACCGGCGGACGCATCATCTCGCTCGACGCGGTGAAGGAGTTCCAGGTCCTGATGTCGCCGACGGATGTTCGGCAGGGAAACTTCGCAGGGATGCTCGTCAACGCCGTGACGAAAAATGGCACGAATGAATGGCAGGGCGGCGCGACGTACAGCTATCGCAACTCCAGCATGGCGCAGAACGTCGCGTTCCTGCGCGATGCCGACCTCACGATCCATCAATATGGCTTTCAGCTCGGCGGGCCGATCATCCGCGACAAGCTTCACATCTTCCTCGCTCCCGAATTCCAGACCCGCAATCAGCCGTCGTCCGGACCATACCTCGGGGCTCCCGCCGGCACGCCCGGGTTGATCCCGGCCGACACGATCGCGCGCATTCGCTCGATCATGCAGGCGCGCGGGTTCGACGTTGGAACGGCCGAGCAGACCACCAATGAGAATCCGCTGACGAACCTCTTTGGCCGCATCGACTGGCAGGCGACCGGATCGACCCGCGTTGTGTTCCGACAACTCTGGAACAAGGCCGAGCAGTTCGAGTTCTCGCGCACTACTGGCACGTTCAACGCGTCGGCCACGCCGGGAACGCAGTTCGCCGGTTTCCGACTCGGGTCCAGCTCGTTCACCCGCGAGAACAAGAATCAGTCGTCGGCGCTGCAGCTCTTTACGAACATGGCCAATGGCGCCTCGAACGAGTTCTCGATTGCCTATAACAAGATCAGCGACGTTCGCATCGTGCCGAGCGCTGCACCCGAGATCAGCGTGAACGCCTGTCCTGTCGGCGGGGCCGGCTGCCCGACGAATGCCGCGGTCACCTTTGGAACCGAGCAGTTCTCGCCCGACAACATCCTCGAGCAGGACATCACGGAGATCACGAACAACTACACGATGCCCTGGGGCGCGCACACCATCACGTTCGGTGCTCGATTCGAGCACGCCAAGGTGTTCAACAACTTTGCGCAGCGCTTGTACGGTCACTACCTGTTCGCGAATATCGATTCGCTGGAGGCCGGCGGCGCCCTCAGCTATTCGCTTGGGTACGACAACGGCGGGGGCATCGCGGCTGACTTTCGAACGCAGCAGTACAGTCTGTACGCACAGGACCAGTGGGATTTCTCGCGTAACCTGCGCGTGACATTTGGATTGCGCGCTGATCTACCAAGGCTGCTGGACAGTCCCGCGTACAACGACAGCATTCAGCGTCGTGCCGGATTCAACACGACCGTGACTCCAAAATCGCGCGTGCTGCTCTCACCACGCGTTGGCTTCAACTGGAATCCCGGCGGCGAGGACCGCAATCAGGTTCGCGGCAACGTCGGCATCTTCACCGGGCCGCCGCCGTTCATCATGCTCGGCAACGCGTTCGCGAACACGGGCCTCGGCCTCGTCACGCTGCTCTGCAGCAGGCCGGACGCCGACACGCGGCCGGCGCCATTCGTGATCAACGTCGCGCAGCTCCCACGCTCCTGCGGCACGTCGCCGAATCCAGCGCCGGGGGCAGCCGGCACGGGCGGCGTGAATATCACCGATCCCGACTTCAAGTATCCTCAGAACTTCGTCACGACGGCTGGGTTCGACCGCCAGCTTCCGTACGACGTCATCTTCACCTTCGAGGGGATGTTCCGGAAGGCGATCAACGGACTCGCCGTGGTGGACAAGAACCTGCGCGGCCCCCGCATCGTCAGCGGTCAGCCATACCGGGATCGGGAAGGCCGAATCCTGTACGCCGATACGATCAGCGCCACGGGAACCGTCAACAACAACAGTCAGAGGCGCATCACGTCGATTGGCACGCCGGCGGTGAGCTTCGGTGAAGGAATCATCCAGGTCACCAATCAGTCGGCGGACTACAACTACACGCTCTCGGCGCAGCTCAAGCGCCGTTTCGGCGAGGCGCTGCACTTGACCGCCGCCTACACGTACATGCAGTCGAAGGACGTTCAGAGCCTGACGTCGGACCGTGCGATTTCAAACTGGCGGAACGGACGGGTCTACGCGGGACTCGAGGATGATCTCGACGATGCGACGACCTCGTACTTCGAGCGTCCACACCGCATCATCGCGTACGGGTCCTACTCGCTCCCGTGGAAGACGACGCAGATCTCCGCGTTCTACGAGGGCATGTCGGGAACGCCGTTCACCTATACCGTGGTCGGCGATCTCAACGGAGACGGCAACAATGGAAACGACCCGATGTACATCCCGCGCGACGCGACCGATGTGACCGAGATGCGCATCGGCACGGTCGTCGGCGGTGTCTTCGCGCCGAACCCTGCCGAGGCGCAGCTCGTCGAGGACTTCATCGCCAGTCAGGATTGCCTCGACGATCAGCGCGGGCAGATCATGGAGCGCAATAGCTGCCGGAGTCCCTGGCAGAACCGGCTCGACGTCGCCCTGCGTCAGGACATTCCAACGATTCGTGGGCAGCGTCTGAGCCTCCGCCTCGACATCGTGAACTTCCTGAACTTTCTCAACAAGGACTGGGGACAGATCCGGCTCCCCAGCGTCAATCAGAACTTCCCGCAGCAGCCGATCCTCCGACAGAACAGCCGCACGGTCGGCTCGCTCAACCAGCAGTACGTGAACTACACCTTCGAGAACGTTCCGAAGACGAGCGGTGCATTCCGGAAGGATCAGCAGAACCAGGCCAACTTCTACCGGATGCAGCTGACGTTGAAGTACAGCTTCTAGAAAGCGGAACGAGGAACGAGGAACGAGGAAGTCGATTCGGATGATCTCGAATCGACTTCCTCGTTCCTCGTTCCTCGTTCTACCTCAGGATTTCTTCCGCTCTCGCGAACGCATCCGCGGCTCGCTTCACATCCGCACTCTGCACCGCGGCGAGACGATAGAAGCCGGCGTCGCCCCATTTCGCGAGCGCCACCCACCTGACGATCGCGCGCTCCAGGCGCGTGTCGGCTTCGGCCCCATCCGGAATCGTTACCCCTTGCTCGACGGCGAATCGCCGAAAGTCGGCAACGGCACCCGGAGCGGCCTTCCCCGACGCCGCCAGCGCATCGAGCGTCGAATACGCCCCGCCCGCGGCCGTCACATGGCCCGCGATCCACTTGAGATCGAGTCGCTCCTCGTGCACACGCGCCAGCCAGAGCGGCGCAGGCTCGCCCTCCGGAAACACGATGTCCGGATAAATGCCGCCCCCACCATACACGACCCGCCCACTCGTCGTCTTGCATGAGGGGCGGCCGACGGTGTCACGGTCCGCACCGGCAAGTCGGTAATAGTCTCGGCGGGTGATGCCGTGATAGCGGCGCTGGATGACGCGCCCGCACGGCGTGCGCACGTGTCCGACCACGAGCATGACCACGGAGCCGTCCGTCAGCGGGAATCCCTGCATGAGCAGGGACTTGCCGAAGCTCGGACGGCCGACGATCAGCGCGCGGTCGTGGTCCTGGAGCGCGCCCGCGACAAGCTCGGAGGCACTGGCGGTCCCGTCGTTCACCATCACCACCATCGGATAACGCTTCTCGCGACTCCAGAAGGAGCGACCGACGCGCCCGGTATCGCTGACCTCTTCCTTGCGGCCCTGCTGCGTGTACACCAGGGCACCCTTGGGAAGAAACTCCCCGGCCACCTTCGCCGCTTCGTCGACGAGCCCACCGCCATTGTCGCGGAGGTCCAGGATCAGCCGCTTCATCCCCTCGCGCTCCAGCCGGGAGAGGGCATCGTGCAAATCGTCCGCGACCTTGTCCGACTCGAACGAGATGAGTCGCACGTAGCCCGTCGTCGAGTCGAGGAGGAAGGAAGCAACCACCGCGCTCTCCTCGCCTGGACGCTCCCGTTTTACCTCGCGGTCGAGCTGCACGCGCGAGCCGTCCAGCCGCCTGCGTTCCAGCGTTAGGCGCACCCTCGAGTTCTTGGCGCCCGCCAGCGCAATCTCGAGCTCCCCGGCACTTGCCCAGGGGACGGGCTTGCCATCGACAGCGATCAGCTCGTCACCGGGGAGAATGTCCGATCGAGCCGCTTCGGTTCCCGGCGCGACAGAGATCACCACCGGAGCACCTTCGACCATGCTGAAGTTCACCGGCACCGGATGCATCTTCCGCTCCCGGTATGCCTTCTCTTTCTCCGGCGTGAGCTGGTAGTAGGCGTACACCCATGAGTGGGGATCCGCCGCCGATACCATCCCGCGAATCGCGGACATGATGAGTCGGTGGGAATCCAGCGAGTCCGGATGGTTCACGCGCAGCTGGTTGAGGACCTGGCTGAACAGCTGCAGGTCCTCGTACATCGTGCGCTTTCGGATGACCCGCGCGCTGTCCTGCGCGAAGGCGGCGGGCATGAGCGCGGCCACCCCCACCGCCGCGAGGAGTAGTCGGCGCACTCTACTTCCCTCCCACCGACGAGAGCGCGGTCAGACGCGCCTGCGCCACGGGCCGGAGCTCGTTGTTTTGAGAAGCGAGCGACATGAACTTGTTGTACTGCGCAATCGCCTCCGCCGGCTTTCCGAGTCCTTCGTACACGCTGCCTAACAGCCCATACGCACGCGCGTACCACGGCTCGAGCTCGATGGCTCGCAGGAGATGCGGCTCCGCCTCGGCGTGTTTTCCCAGTGCGACGAGCACGGCGCCGTACTCCACCCGAAGTGGCGCGTCATCGGTGTTCAGCTCGACCGCCAGCCCGTACTCGGAGAGCGCGTTCGCCGTGTCGCCAGCGGCCAGCGCCAGGGACGCCATGCGCTGATGCGCCACGTAGAACGAAAGATCTTCCGCCAGTGCTCGGCCCAGCGCCTCGCGCGCTTCCGGCAGCTTGCCCGCCTGAATGTACGCATTGGCGATGCTGAATTCGTACATCGCCTTGGATTGGTACAGCACCACGAGATCCTTGTCGTCTTCCTTGCGGTAGCCTTCGAGTGCACGAGTCATTTCCGCGACGGTGCTGTCGAACCGCCCCATGTGAAAGAAGGCGCGGGCACGTTCGGCGTGGAGATCGTAGTCCTTCGGCTTCTTCGCGATCGCCTTGGCATACAGCTGGACGGCCTCCGGGAACCTCGTATCGCTGTACGCGACCCAGGCGAGAAAGTCCGGGCTCGATCCCATCAGCCCGCCCCGGCCATCGGTCAGCGTGTCGATCAGGCGATCGATCAGCATCTTGTCGTGCCGGCGGAACAGAAATGGATCGCGAAGCAACGCCCGGTAGTGCAGTGAGTCGACCCGCTTCGTCTCGGCCGCACGGAGCACGTATTTCGTGCCGTTCAGATACTTCCAGAAGCGCTCGAGATCGGAGAGATGGTACGCGATGCGTTGCGCGTACAAGGGATCGGCCCACGCCGGATCGATGCGCGACGCCCAGTAAAAGGCGTCCTGCGCGGCTCTCGGGTTCGACCGCATCTGACCGAGACCCCAGTAGTAGTATGCGGCCGCCGCGTTGGTATCGCGGCTGGCTTCCATCTTCGGGCGCTTGGGTTCCTTCGGCTTCTTTTGCGCGTCGGCCACGGTGGCAAGCACGAGAGCGGCGACGACAAGGGAGGCGGCACGGAGTGGTCGCATGGCATCCTTCGATGAGTGACGAGACCTGTGTGTCGCCAGGGGCGACATGTGCGTCAGACTATGGGGCCACGGTTCGAGCACGTGGCGCCAGGAGTAATGCGGTGAGCTAGCGGCGGGTTGACAACATCCGACGACCATCGCCCCCACGTCGTCTTCGACGCGCGTCAGGCGGGCTGAGTCACGATTTTGTTAGGGTACAATGCCTGACGATTGCTCGCCAGTGTCCGATGGACACGAACCGAACATCCCCCACAGCCAGGCCCATTTACAAGGCACGCTCCTGGCCGTAGTATCGGGAAGGCAGGCGCTCTCTGCACCTGCCGTCGCCGCCGCGTGAACGGCGTGGCGGTCATGCCCCCCAGGCGTTTGCCTGGGGGGCTCTTTTCTTTACTGCGGAAAAGCGCTGGAAGAGCGCTGAGGGCGCTGGAAAAGCGCGGGGGGTGCCGCGCCACTCCAGCGCTCCCAGCGCTTTTCCAGCGCCCTCAGCGCCCTCAGCGCCCTCAGCGCCTTTCCAGCGCCTGCTAGTTGTCAGCGATCCTTCAGCCTCTTCGACATCTCCTCCAACAGCTTCCGTTCCTCGCTCGTCAGGCTCGACAGGCCTTTTTCGCTGATCTTGTCGAGCACGCGGTCGAGCGCCTCCGCCTTCGCGTCGCGCGCATGCGCGACGGGCGTCGCGGTCGCCGGACGGCGCGGCGCGGCCAGTGCCTTGTTGCTGCGCGCAATGACCTCGTCGATTCCCTCGCGGCGCTCCGAGTCCCGAGGCCGTGACCGCGGAATCGCGCGCGGCGGCTCGTCGGGCACGTCGGGCAACGGCAACATCCGCTCGCGCAGACGTTCCAGACTCACGCCCGCGGAGATCCAGCGCAGATACAACCAGCCAAACGCGAAGCCACCGAGGTGAGCGAAGTAGGCGACGTTCGGCGACGCTCCAATGACGCCGAGGCCGCGCGTGAGAT
>JAICOJ010000247.1 GCA_025930755.1 Gemmatimonadaceae bacterium | reverse complement strand
CCCCTCATTGAACGGGGCGAGCGACTGCGCTACCTTCGCGCGCGTTCTGCCTCGTGGATGCCGGTAAGTATATGATTTTTCGTGTCATATGCAAGGTGGGAGCGGCGCGAACGAGGAACAGGGGACGGGGAAGCTTTTCCGCCATAATCGTGACATATATAGCCATGTATAGCGACATAAGTGCTTGATGGCGTTCGAATTCTCGATCTGACACGCGTCCTCGCCGGCCCCGTCTGCACCATGATGCTCGGCGATCTCGGCGCCGACGTCATCAAGGTTGAACGGCCCGACGGCGGCGACGAGACTCGTGGGTGGGGTCCTCCGTTCGACGATCGCGGGGAAAGCGCCTACTTCCTCAGCGTCAACAGGAACAAGCTGAGCGTGGCGGCGGACTTCGACCTCCCCGCTGACCGCGATCTCATTCAGCGTCTGATCGCCGATGCGGACGTCGTCGTCGAAAACTTTCGTCCGGGAACGCTCGAGCGCCGGTTCCTGGGACACGAGCGCATTCGCAGACGGCATCCGGCGCTGGTCTGGTGCACGATCACCGGATTCGGCCCGGACAGCGAGCGCCCCGGCTACGACTACGTCGTCCAGGCCGAGCGCGGATGGATGTCGATTACCGGCGAGAGCGATGGTCCGCCAATGAAGGCGGGCGTCGCTTTCGCCGACGTCATCGCTGGAAAGGACGCTGCCATCGCCATCCTCGGCGCCATGGTTGCCCGCGCGATGACCGGTCTTGGCCGGCACGTGTCGGTCTCGCTTGCGCGAAGTGCGGCAGCGGCGTTGGTGAACGTCGCACAAAACGCCCTCGTCACTGGCCAGGACGCGTCGCGCTGGGGGAACGCGCACCCAAACCTGGTTCCGTACGAGCTCTTCGAGGCCGCTGACCGTCCGATCGTCATTGCTGTCGGCAGCGATGCCCAGTGGACGGCGTGCGTGCGCGCGCTCGATCTCGGCGGGCTGGCGACCGATCCCAGGCTCGCGACAAACGCCGGGCGCCTCGCCCAGCGAGAACGAGTAGTCACGGAAATCGCCAACCGCGTGCGCCAGCTCACCGCCGCCGAGTGGGTGCGCCGGCTCGATGCCGCGGGCGTGCCGAATGGCATCGTGAAATCGGTCCTCGAGACGTTGCGTGAGGAACCGGCTTCTCCACTCACCGGCGTCGCGCCCAGCGTTCCTGGCTCAGTGCGGCTACCACCGCCGAGATTGGACGAGCACGGGGCGGAGGTACGCGAGAAGGGATGGGGCGCGTTCGAAGAACTAAGGGCGCGGGAGAAGCGCTAAGGGCGCTGGACAAGCGCTGTCATTCGCCTGCACTTCAGCGCTTTTCCAGCGCTTTTTCAGCCCTTCTCCGGCGCGGCTCGAGCGCCCTTTATTCTTCCATGCGCTACATCGGCAACAAAACCCGCCTTCTCGGCTTCATCACTTCCGCCATCGATCGCCTCGGAATTCCCTGCGGAGCGGCGCACGATGCCTTCGCGGGAACGTCGGCCGTCGGGCGCGCGCTGAAGGAGCGCGGGTGGCGCGTGGCGTCGAGCGATCTCATGACGTACTCGTACGTCTTTCAGCGTGCCTACGTCGTCGCGCAGCGCGAGCCGTCCATCGCCGAGCTTCGCGCGGCGGATCCCGATCTGCGCGGCGCGCTGCGCTCGCCGCGATTCCGCGCCCGCGCCGCAGCGCGCAGCGGATCGTCCCTGGACATTGCCGCCGAGTACCTCGAGCACTGGCTCGATGTCCAGCCGGGATTCTTTGCGACGCACTTCGCTGGCGATCGCATGTATTTCACGCCCGAGAATGCGCAGCGTGTCGACGCCGTCCGCACGACGTTGCATCGATGGCATGACGCGGGTCTCATCGGCGACGATGCCTTCTATCTTCTCCTGGCCGCCTTGATCGAAGGCGCCGACCGCGTCGCCAATACCGCGGGCGTCTATGCGGCTTACATCAAGAGCTGGCAGCCAAACGCGCTCAAGCCGCTCCGGCTGGCTCCCGTACATCCAATGAAAGGAGCTCCGGGGTCGTCGGCCCATCGGGGCGACGCGGTCGAGGTTGCGCGAACGCTGGGAGCGGTCGATCTCCTCTACATCGACCCACCGTACAACAGCCGGCAGTATCCCGGCTACTACCACGTTCCCGAGCTGATCGCTCGCGGATGGAGCGATACGGTTCCCACCCTTCGGGGGAAGACCGGGTTGCTCCCGGCTGACGGACAGCGGAGCGCGTGGTGTTCGGCCCGCCGTGTGCGTCAGGCATTACGGGAGCTTCTCGACGCAACCGGGGCCCGTCACGTCCTCGTGAGCTACAACTCCGAAGGGCTGCTTCCCGAGGCGGTGCTGAAGGAGACGTTGCGGGAGGCGTCGATTGACGGGCGCGTGGTGTGCTTCAGGAAGACGTATCGTAGATATCGGGCAGACAGCGACCGGGACGGCAGGCGATATCGGGCGGATGGGCTTCGGGAATTGCTCGTTTATGCCCGGTTACGCAGTTAGTGATAGTTTTGTTACGCGGCGTGATACCGGTCGTCTGTAGGGCATGGCAGCCACCATTGTACTCCGAGCACCCGGATCAAAAGCACTACCCGGGGCGACGGAGAGGGATTACACTAGCGACGTGAAGAGCACAGCGGCGACGCCGGTTTCCCCCGTCGATCAGCTTCAGGCGGATCAGGAAGTCATTGCGCGCGTGCTGGCCGGCGATCGGGATGCATTCTCCCTCCTGATCGGACGCTACAGCGATCCCCTCTATCGGCATGCGCTCGGTATGACGGGGAGTCCGGACGTAGCGGAGGATATCCTCCAATCGTCTTTTATCAAAGCGTATCAACACCTCGCCGAGGTGCATGG
>JAICOJ010000124.1 GCA_025930755.1 Gemmatimonadaceae bacterium | reverse complement strand
TGCATTCTCCCTCCTGATCGGACGCTACAGCGATCCCCTCTATCGGCATGCGCTCGGTATGACGGGGAGTCCGGACGTAGCGGAGGATATCCTCCAATCGTCTTTTATCAAAGCGTATCAACACCTCGCCGAGGTGCATGGACGCTTCGATGCCTGGATCTTCCGCATCGTTGCAAATGGCTGCAAGGACTGGCTGAAGAACATTCGGCGAACGCATTTGAGCTACGAGGAAGATGATCAACCCTCGTCGTTCGCGACGCCGGATGAAGAGCTGGACCGTTCGGAGCTGCGCAGTGATCTGGATCGTGCGCTATCGGCGCTCGCGCCGTCGCTGCGGGAAGCGTTCGTGATGAAGCATGTCGAAGGCCGCTCGTACGAAGAGATGGCCGACCTATTGGGAACCACCGTTGGGGCGCTGAAAATGCGCGTGCACCGCGCGCGTGAGGCTCTCCAAGTCCTCCTGGAGGAGAAGTACGCCTGATGCTCGACGACCTGAATCCCCGAGAGGGCCGCAGCGAGCCCGGCCGCGATCGTCCGCGGTCCGTTCCTTCGCGCCCGTTTGCCGACCGTGAAGTTCCGCGGGGGACTCGCCGTACGCCTCAGACCGTGCAGGCGTGGCTGGATGGCGATCTTCCCGAAGCCGCCGTGCGCCATGGCGACACCGCGCGTGATGTGGACTTCTGGCGCCGCATCGAGACGGAAGTCGACCAGCGCCGTCGCATGAAGACGCCGGCCTACGTGCAGGATCGCATCATGCAGGCCCTGCCGCAGGCGACGCCGCGAGTGATCACGCCGTTCTGGCGCCGCCAGTTCGCCGTCACTCCGACGATGGCCGTCGCGGTCGGCGCAGCGATTCTCGCCCTCGGCGTACTGCTCACGTCGCTGCTGCTCGCGCGGTAAGCCCGGCCGCCGCTGGCGGCTTGGTAACGGCTGCAAACTGAAGGACCAGCTCTCCGATGAGGGGAGCTGGTCCTTTCTTTCGGGAGTACGTGTCAGGGCTTCGAGCCTTCCGTGGCTCCGCGAGCAGAACCTCGTCAGCGGGCAGCGGCGGCGCGAACGATCGCCCGCGCGGGCGAGGTCGACGACACGGCGCCATCGACGCCGGCGACCTCGCGCACCTCGGCGCGGAGCGGCGCGAGACCGGCGGGACGCCGGACGATGAGCACGTTCCCTCCTTCCGAGAGTGGGCCGACGATGACGACCGTCGCGACGTGGGTGTCGTCACTCACCCAGGCCACCTCGAGGGCCGCGTCAGCCGTCGTGATGTGGTCGGCAGCGCCGGTGAGCTCGAGGACGACGCCGGCGTCGGTACTCCCGAGCCCGGCGAGCGACACGAGGACGGTCTCCTCTGTCGCGTTAGGCGCGGTCGCCGCGTCGCCGCAGCCGAGCGCCATCGAGACAAGCGCGAGCGCGGCGTACCGATGCCCGCGAAAGCGCGTCACGGCGAGCTGGAAGCGTCCGTCACGCTCGTCTCGAGCATCTGCCGGAAGCGTACGACGTCCCCGACGTCGAGACGGCCGTTCCGGTTGCCGACGAGATCGAGGGCGCGGCGTCGCGTCACGTCGAGCGTCGCCGGGTCGGCGACGCCTCGGAGCGCCTGCTGCATGGTGAGCGACGGCATCGTCACACGCAGGTCGAGCTCCGCGGTGGCGGTGTTTGCTTGCGCATCCCGAACCTCCACCGCAATGCGTGAGGTGATCAGATCCTCGGGTGCGCCCTGGATGATGCCGGTCGGCGTCAGTGTCAGTCCCGCCGGAAGCGCATCCAGCGCACGCCACTGGTACGGCGGTGCGCCACCCGTGGCGTGAAGAGTGTGCGCGAAGGCGGTTTGCCCGAGGGACGCGTTGACGGTCGTCGTTGCGGCCGCGATCACCGGCGCCGAGATGGCGAACGTCACATCGAAGCTGACGCGGTCGCCGGCGAGCGCGATCTGGTCAATGCGTACGCCGCTCGGCCCCCCGTCGCTGGTGCGGAGCCAGGGCTTCGACGAGTCGGAAAGCGCGACGACCAATGACGAGCCCGGGAACGGATCGCCGATGTCGCCGACATTCGCGCGCGCGGCAAGGTCGTCGCGGCCATCGGCCTGCACCACGCGCACGGCGGGATGCGACTCGTCATCGTTGACGCCCCACTGCCGTGTCTCCAGCACCGCGTCGTTGACGTGCCACACGACGAGGCCCGTGCCGGGCGCGGACGCATCGGCCCCTTCCGCCGCACGATACTCGAGCAGGACGTGCTCGCGTCCGCCATTGAGATTGATGCGCACGATGTCGCCACCGCGCGCGACAGCATTCAGCTCGACGCGCCCCGATGCCGAGATGTGGCGCACGGTCGCCCAGCCGAGGCGCTCGCGGGCCCAGGCGCCGAAGTGTGGAGGTCGGGCCGGGGGCGCGGCCCAGATCCCCATCACGTCCCATCCGCCGACGCCGAACGAGCTGCCGTCGTAGTCGTAGAGGTCGGGGAGCCCGAGGACATGTCCGATTTCGTGAATCGGAATGTTGACGCGCGTCGGCGTGATCTCCTCGCCCTGACAGGCGACCGCGGACGCACCGACGAAATCATCGATCACGATCGGCGTGCCCGATGCGCCAATCGCGCTCGTCACATACGGCTGGCCATTCCAGCCAGGGAGGAGACTCAGCCGGTAGCCCGTTTCGCGAAAGCCACGCAGGCTATCCGGCCCGCAGCCGTACTCCGAGCCGGGCTGGAGCAGAACCGCAATGTCGACGGCGCCGTCATCATCACCGGAGTCCGCGACGCCGTCGGGACCATCGTTGTCGTAGCGTCGCCAATCGACCGTGGCGTCCGCGCGCTGCAGGAGGTCGCGCGCGAACTCGCCATACCGACGCCACACATTGGCCGCGTCACCGTCGACATAGGACGCGCGCGTCCGCGGGAGGCGGATCCAGGGCGTCGTCACCCCGGTGAACGTCAGCGCACCTAACGATACCTCGTCATAGTATCGGGCCACGGAGTACGGACCGACGCCGGCATGCGCGCCGAAGTAGGCGCTGTCGTAGACGGTGCGATCGTACTTGGGTGTGACGTCGGCGAAGGTCCCGGCGATGATCGGCATGCCGAGCGTGCCGCGCAGCGGACGGCGGGCGGCGAGACCTCTGGCCGGCGTATTCGAGGCCGTCAGGGGCAGGTCACGCCGGTCGTGGGCGACGGCGCCGCGACCCAGCTGGGCGTGGGCAGGCGCGGCCATGCCGGAGGCGATGATACAAGCGGTCCAGGCGAACGCCCGAAGACGCCCGATCGACGACGTAGGTGACCAGCTCATGATCGGGTGCACCCGAGCATGATCCAGACCCCGTTTCAGGCCGTTGTCACCGCACTTAACATGTTGACAATTGGCAACTTACAAGTACCGGCCCGATCACGTTTCCGCACGACTGTTGCCTCCCTGCAACAGACTTGCTGAGCACTGTGGCGCCGTGCCGCCGCGAGCGTCATTTGCGCTTTACCGCCTCCCGAGATCTCGACGCAGCAGCACCAGCCCGACGCCATCGCGCGTGTAGTCGCCGACTCGGCCTTCCTCGCGGAATCCGGCAGCGCGGGCAAGGGCGAGCCCCGCGGCCAGATCGGGCTCCTCGGGAAGCTCGATGACGGCGAAGCGCGCGCCTCGTGACTCGAGATCGGCGCACGCAGCTTCGATGAGCGCGGACCCGATACCGCGGCGACGCGTGGTCGCATCGACCCCGACCGCGTAGATGCGCCCCGCGCCGACGGCGCCCGCGGTATCGCCGAGAACGACGAATCCGATCAGGGTGTTTCGATCGTGTACGCCGATGGCGCGATACTCGTCGCTCGCGGACGTCAACGCCTCGTTGAGCGCCGCGAGCATCGCGTCCGCGTACGGAGCGTCGCCGAGCAGCGCGTCGGCGAGCGCTCGGGCAGCCGTGGCATCCGGCGTGGCGAGAGGGCGAAACGTGACGGACACCGGTGTCTGGAACCATGGAACTCGGGAACACAGTCGCGCAAGTGAGACACCGCGCGTCCGATCGGAGGGACACCGTGCATCGCGTGCGTTGGGCGTGCTGCGCGCATCACGCGTAGCGCGAACAGGATACGTGCGCGACGATCGCGAGGGTGCAGCGGTCCCAACCATGCCTTGCATCGTCGTAGTCATTTTCGCCTCCGGAGGCTCCATGATTCGACATTTCGTTCTTTCGCTGGCTGCCGTCGGTCTCTTCGCGGGACGTAGCGCGGTTGCGCAAACGTCCCCCCGCATCGAAGTGACGCCCTATGCCGGGTACATGGTGTTCGGCGATTTCGTGAAGGGGCCCCTCGGCACCTCCATCTCCCACGCCGGCGGGACGCTCCTTGGCGCCCAGCTCGGCGTCGCGATCACGCCTAACGTCGCGCTGGTCGGGAATGCGGCGCGCGCGAGCGGCGACATCAACATCGGCATTCCGTTCCTCGATGGCATCAGCGTCGGGTCGAGCGCTGCCTGGATGTTCGATGGTGCGCTGCAGCTGTCGTTGCCGCTTCCCGAGCGCGCCTTTACCCCCTTCGTTCAACTCGGCGCGGGGGCGATGCGCCACGAGGTCAAGATCGGCCTCTCCACCGATGCGACGAACTTCGTTGGAACGGTGGGGGCGGGCGCGGACTTCGGGCTCACGCGGTCGATCGGGCTGCGAGTGATGGCGAAGGACTACATCGGGCGCTTCGACGTGCAGGAAGCGACGACGCTGGACTACACGCCGGACATCGCGCACAACTTCGGATTCAGCGCGGGGTTGAAGATCGCGTTCTAGGAAGGCGAACGAGGAACGAGGGACGAGGAAGCGCCCGGGCTGGCATCATGGCGGTCCGTGCGCATCTTCCTCGTTCCTCGTTCCTCGTTCCCCATTGCTCTCCAGCCGGATGAAACTGCGAATCCTCGGTGCTCTCTGCTGCGCGATTACCCCGGCGGTCGTGTACGCCCAGCACTCCTTCTCCGACGGCGGCTCTTACGACCCCGCCGTGCCGACGCCCCACAGCATTCTCGGCTACGAGGTCGGTGAGCGGTTCACTCCGCACCACATGATCATGCGCTACCTCGATCGCGTGGCGGCGACGAGCCGGCGCGTGAAGGTCGACACGGTCGCCCGCACGTTCGAGGGGCGCGAAGTCGTGATGGTGATCGTGACCAGCGAAGCGAATCAGGGACGTATCGATCAGATTCGCGCCGACAATGCACGGCTGGCGATGCTGACCGGCTCGGCGGGCGAGCTGGACGCGATCGCGGCGCGGCTTCCCGCGGTGGCCTGGCTGGGATTCAGCGTGCACGGGGACGAGGCCTCGGGCGTCGAGGCGGCACTTGCGCTGCTCTATCAGCTCGCGGCGGGAACGGACGCCGACACGCGACGGGTTCTCGATGAGACGGTCGTACTCATCGATCCCGTGCAGAATCCCGACGGCCACGAGCGCCACGTGCAAGACGTCATGCGGATGCGCACGGCGTTCGGCGTTCCGACCTCGCCGGACGCGCGCGTGCACACATCGAACTGGCCCGGGCCGCGGACCAGCCACTACTTCTTCGACATGAATCGCGACTGGTACATTCAGTCGCACCCCGAGACCCGCGGCCGCATCCGGTCGATGCTCGAGTGGTGGCCGCATGTCGCCGTCGACCTGCACGAGATGGGATCGAACTCGACCTACTTCTTTCCGCCACCGATGGCGCCGGTCAACAAGAACGTGCATCCGTCGATCATTCGTTGGTGGGATGTATACGCGGCGGCGAACGCGGCGGCCTTCGACCGGCACGGCTGGTCGTACTTTCGTCGTGAAGGGTATGACGAGTTCTATCCGGGCTACGGATCCTCGTGGCCGCTCTATGCCGGGGCGATCGGAATGACCTACGAACAGGCATCGAGCGAGGGCGGAGCGATTCGGCGGGACGATGGGACGATTCACACGCTGCGCGATGCGACGTGGGGGCACTACACGACGGCGTGGGCGACCGTCGATGCAACGGCTCGTAATGCGCGGCAGCGGGTGCGCGACTTCCTCGCGTACCGGCGAAGTGCGGTGAGCGATGCCCAGCGCCTGCCGGCGCGCGCCGTGATCATCGAGCGTGATGCGTACGCTCGCGCCGATTCCCTGGCGCGCCGGCTCACGGACAACGGCATCGCCGTGGGGCTTGCCCGGTCGGTGGATCTCCGCGGAGCGACGCCCTATCCCGGAAACCCGGCCGGCCCTGGTGGATCGATCGCCTCGGCGTACGTGGTCGACCTCGCGCAGCCGCAAGGACGGCTCGCGCGGGCGATTCTCGAGCCCGACGCAGAGCTGGATTCCGCGTTCATCGCCGAGGAGCTGGAGCGCCGGCGCGCGGGCCGGTCGGATCGGTTTTACGATGCGACCGCCTGGAGCCTGCCGTACACGTATCGCGTGCGCGCGTGGATGTCGCGTTCCCCGGTGGCGTCGACCCCGGTCGACACAACCTGGCGATCGACCGCGGCCATTCCCGACAGCGCGCGATATGGCTACGCGATCGAGGGGGGAACGGAGGCCGGCTATCGGCTGCTTGCCGCGCTGCTGCGCGACAGCGTTCGCGTGTGGCATCAGCCTGGCGCGTTTCGCTCCGGAAGCTCGCGCGTCGGCCGCGGCTCGTTCGTCGCGCGCGTGGTCGGCAATGGCCCACGATTGCACTCGCTCGTCAGGCAGCATGCCGCGGCCACGGGCGCTCCGGTCGTCGCGCTTTCGGGAGCCGGCGTGGACGAGGGGTTCGATCTGGGAAGTAACCTCGTGTTTCCGGTGCGCCAACCGAGGGTCGCGATCATCGCCGGACCGGGCGTGAGTGGCCAGTCCGCTGGCTATGCCTGGTACACGATGGATCAGCGGCTGCGGTATCCGGCGACGATTCTCGATCCGACCGCGGTAAGCGGTGCCATGCTCGATGACTACAACGTCATCATCCTGCCCTCGGTGCAGGGGGCGTTCTTCGAGCGCATGCTCGGTGAGGGAGGGCGAGACCGCCTGACCTCGTGGGTGCGTGCGGGCGGCACGCTCGTGACGCTCGAGGCGTCGACGGCATGGGTCGCCACGGAGCGCGTTGGACTGTCGCGCCTTCGGGTTCGACGAGACTCGGTTCGCGCCGATAGCACCGCCGGTGCACCCCTGCCGGCGGGCGTGCCGGGCGCCATCGTCCGCGTGGTGGCGGACACGCTGTCGCCACTGCTTGCCGGTATCGTCGAGCGCGAGTTTCCCGCGTACATCTTCTCGGACCGGGTCTTCACCTTCCCGCGTGACGTCCGGGCGGGGGAGTCGGTGCTTCGTTATGCACCGGAGTCCCGGCTGCGGATCGCCGGCTACCTCTGGCCGGAGGTGCCATCGCGATTGGGGGATTCGCCCTTTCTGTGGACGGAGACCATCGGGCGGGGGCGTGTGATCTCGTTCGCGGTGGATCCCAACTTCCGCGACATGTGGCGCAGTCTCCTTCCCCTGTTCGCCAACGCGGTGATGCTCGGTCCCAGCATGTGAGCTACGATCGCGGACTGGCCGAGCGCGTGGACGACGTGCTCACACGGATGAGCGTGCGTGGGACGCGTCAGAAGAACGTGTTCGGCGGGCGCGGATTCCTGCTCGGGAAATCCGCGTTCGTCATCGTGTGGGACGACGGCCTGCTCGTGAAGTGTCCGGCTTCCGAGTATCAGGAAGCGCTGGCGTCGGCTCACGTCGTGCCGTTCGCGCCGGACGGCGAGAAGCCGATGAGTACGTGGGTCGTGGTGGCGGGTGATGCGATCGCCGATGACCCCGAGCTGGAAGAGTGGCTCGGGCGCGGGATGCGGGCGCTTCGATAGGGGGGGCGCCTAACGGCGATGCTGGCGAAAGAACTCCCAGATGACGTCGGTCGCGTCGATCGCCGCGCCGCTGTCGCCGCGCGGCCAGCCGTGATCGCCATCGCGTAGCGTCAGGAACACGACCGGCGCTCGGCAACGACTTTCCCAGCGATCGCGCAGCGCACGCCCGCTCGCGATGGTATCGCGCTGCGGCTCGAGGGGAGCGCACTCATTTGCCCGGGCCCAGAACCGTGCTCCCTCGGGGGCGGGAATGGCGCGGCTGCCCCGTGGTGTGAGCGCGATCGCGTCGTACGGCACGACGCTGTCCGCAGACCCGTGGATGATCAGCATTGGCACAGGAGCGCGAGGCGGCTCGATGGTCGTCGTTCGACCGTCTCCCGAGCGCACGCCCACCGCGCCGGCGACGACCGCGGCCGCAGCGATCCGCGCCGAGAGGTCGGAGGCGATGCGATGCGTCAGCGCCCCGCCATTCGAATGACCCGCGACGTACACCCGGCCGCGGTCGAGTCGGTATCGCGATGCCAAGGTGTCAATGAGGGCGCCGATGAAGCCCACATCATCGATGGCGCCGCCCGGCGCAAAGCCGGTATACCACCCGCGGGGGATGCCCGTGCCATCGGGAGCGACGAGGAGAAAGCCTTCGGCATCCGCCTTCACGTCGAGCCCCGACCAATGGGCCATCCGCTCCCCGCTGCCACCGCGACCGTGAAGGGCGATGACGACCGGCAGCGTGCGCGCCGAATCGGCGATGCGCGGGAGGCGGATCGTGTACGTGCGCTCGACGCCGTCCCAACGCATGCGACCACGCTCAGTGCGCTGTGCCGCGACCGGTTCGGCCACGAGGGCGATGCCAACCGTGACCGAACCGCAGACGGCCGCCATGGGCCGGACGAACCGCAGCAGCTTGTACGCTCCTCGATCAGATGTGGATCGATCTACCCAATACGCCGAGCGCAGCCTCCTTGACCGTCTCGGCGAGCGTCGGGTGCGCGTGCACGGTAATGCCGATGTCCTCGGATGAGCCATCGAACTCGAATGCCATCACGACCTCCGCCACGAGCTCGGAGACGTTAGGCCCCACCAGGTGGGCGCCGAGCAGCGCGTCCGTTTTCGCGTCGGCGATGAACTTCACGAATCCCGCGGATTCGCCCATCGTGCGCGCGCGACCGTTGGCGGAGAAGGGAAACTTCCCCGCGCGATACTCGCGCCCGCTCTGCTTGACTTCCTCTTCCGTGAGACCCACCGACGCGACCTCCGGCCACGTGTAGACCACTGACGGGATCGACCGGTAGTGCATGCGGGCGGGCCTGCCGGCGATTACTTCCGCGGCGACGACCCCCTCTTCCTCCGCCTTGTGGGCGAGCAGCTTCCCGCCAATGGCATCGCCGATCGCGAACACGTTGGGCACGTTGGTGCGCATCTGATCGTCGACGATGATCTCTCCACGTCTGCCGGTGGCGATACCGAGCGCTTTCGCGTCCACCCCGGTGAGGGCGGGTCGCCGCCCGACCGACACGAGCACGTAGTCCCCCTCGAGCGACTCCATCTTGCCGCCCTGCTCGACGTCGATGCGGACCCCATCCCCCTGTCGCTTTCCGCCGACGACGCGGGCATCGGTGCGAAGCTCCATCCCCTGCTTTCGAAGGACGCGATCCATCTCCTTGACGACGTCGGCGTCCATGCCCGGAAGAATCGTCGAGAACAGCTCGACGACGGTGACCTTCGCGCCGAGCCGCCGCCATACCGAGCCGAGCTCGAGCCCGATGACGCCCCCGCCGATGACGATGAGATGCTTGGGAACTTCGGGAATTCGCAGCGCGCCGACGTTCGACAGCACGCGCTCCTCGTCAAACTCGAGCGACGGCAGCGCGATCGGTTCCGACCCCGTGGCGATGATGACGTGCTTCGCCTGATACGAGGTGGTGGTGCCGTCGTCACCTTTCACGCGAACGACATTGTTGGGCTCGAGCGTGCCGACGCCTTTCGCCCACGTGATCTTGTTCTTCTTGAACAGAAACTCGAGTCCCTTGGTGTTCTGTCCAACGACGTCGTCCTTGCGCTTGAGCATCCGCGGGAGATCGACGCGCACGTCCCCCACGACGAGCCCATGGTCCGCCGCGTGGCTCCGCAGAAACTCGTAATGCTCGGACGATTGCAGCATCGCCTTCGACGGAATGCATCCGACGTTCACGCACGTACCGCCGAGCGTCTTGTCTTTTTCGACGCAGACCGTGGAGAGGCCGAGCTGGGCGGAGCGGATGGCCGCGACGTAACCGCCTGGCCCGGCTCCTAGGACGAGAACGTCTGGTGTGGCTGGAGGCATTGAATCGATTGCGGGGAGAACGAGGAACGAGGACCGAGGAAGCGCATTCGAAAGATTAACGGCGGCGACCGAGGATGCGAGTGACTGCAGGTCGCCGTCGCACCTTGGAACGCCCGTGAAGCGATTGGGGGAAGGATGGCACTGATGAGTGCGTTATCGAGCGATCGTCTATGGGAGGTGGCGGCCTTCCGTAAGGCGATCAATCTTATCGACGACGTCCGCAACGACGCAGTGCGGCTTACCTGCACGACGTCTCTACGAGCCCACCTCGCGCCAGCTCTTTCGTGCGGTGGGATCAATCGCGGCGAACGTGTCGGAGGGCTACAGTCGGTCCACCGGGCTGGATCGAGCGCGGTTCCTCGAATACTCGCTTGGATCCGTGCGTGAGAGTCTGGTCCGGTACTACGCCGGGCGTGCGGTTCTGGACTCAGGCCTAGTGGATCACCGTGCGGCACGATTGGTCGTGTCGGGAGA
>JAICOJ010000114.1 GCA_025930755.1 Gemmatimonadaceae bacterium | reverse complement strand
TTCGCGCTCCCGAGAGACTGCAGCTCACCGCTGACGGACAACGGCTCTGCGGCGGGCGTCATTGGATGCATCACCGAGCCGAGCATGCCGAGTCGTGCGCCTACCAGGCTCATCACCGTAGCGCCCAGAACGCGGCGGCGGTCATCGTCGATCTTTTCGGACATGGCGCGCCTCCTCACCGCGGTGTCATGACGACGAGCGGCTTCCCTTTTTCGACGATGTACGTGGCGAGCTCCGCGCCATTGATGCGGCCGACGTTCTTCGCCGCGTGGATCGCTCCGGCCGGGATGAACAAGACCTCGCCGGCCCTGAGCGTCACAGGCGGCTTGCCCTCGACCTCATACACCAGCGCACCTTCGATCACGTACACGATCTCCTCACCCGGATGGCTGTGCTTGCCGAACGCCACACCGGGCGCGATGTCGACCCGCACTTGAATGACCTCGCGTCCCGGGACGCCGAGATCGTGCCTCTGGAGATCGGTGCGCGTGATGCCCGGCTGTGCTGCCGCCAGCTGTGGTGCGACACTGCTTGCCACGACCAGTCCCACCATGGCCATAATGTGCGCCGTCTTCATGCCGCCCTCCTATTTCCAGGGCACTGCGCGCAGGAACGCCGAGCACGTTAGGCGCATCGTTCACCGCGCGACCGTTGACTAGTGGCCTGCGTCCGACGTGGTGAGTACAGGGGCATGTAACCGCAGAAGGCCGCAACCGGACGGAATCGTTCCCTTGCACATAGCCTTCCCCCTCGTCCAATGGCCGCAGAGAAACCACAACGCATTGCCTTTTGCAGCATTTGCGGCCATTCGGGCGAAGGGTCGATGCGTTGATCCGTGCGGGGTGCCCGTCCCGTTGCGGCCCTCTGCGGTTACATCGCTCGTTGACGCTGCACTCCGAAATTCAGACGCAGTCCACTAGCGTAACGACTTGAACGCTGCGCGCAGCTCCGACGCGAAGAGTGCCGGTTCTTCCCATGCCGCGAAGTGGCCGCCGCGGTCGACCTTGTTGTAGTAGGCGACGCCGGGGTAGACCGTCTCGATCCAGCTGCGCGGGGCGGCCCAGATCTCGCCGGGGAACGTCGTGAAGCCAACCGGAACCTTGACTGGCGGAGGCGCCTCACCGTTCGCACCGGCCGCGGCCAGAAACTGTCCGAACTCCCAGTACCATCGGGCGGCCGAGGCGCCGGTGCCCGTCAGCCAGTACAGCGTGATGTTGTCGACGATCGTCTCGCGCGTGAGATTGCCCACGGGCTTACGGTCGACGAACGCCCGGGAGATCTTGTAGTAACTGTCGGTGTCATGGTCGAGCAACCAGGCCGCGAGCCCGGCGGGCGAATCCAGCAGAGAGTAGCCGATCGTCTGTGGCCGCGTGGACTGTTCCAGGAAGTAGCCGAAGCCACTCGTCCTGAACGTCGCGAGCGCATTCTGCGCCACGCGTTCCTCCTCGGACTTCGCCGGCAGCTTATCGGCGATGCCTAACGCGCCCGCAAGCAGGCTGAGGTGAATGCCGATCAACCCCTCGGGCGCTTGGCGCCCCATGAAGTCCGTGACGGAGGCACCCACATCGCCCCCCTGGGCTACATAGCGCGTGTAGCCGAGGCGCTTCATTAGCACCCCCCACGCGCGGGCGATGCGACCGGACTCCCAGCCGAGCTCGGTCGGCTCGCCCGAGAAGCCGTAGCCCGGCAATGACGGCAGCACCAGGTGGAATGCATCGCCGGGGGTGCCGCCGTACTTGGTAGGGTCGGTCAGGGGACCGATGGTCTCGAGCAGCTCGATGACCGACCCGGGCCAACCATGCGTCATGATCAGTGGCATCGCGTTAGGGTGACGCGACTTGACGTGGATGAAGTGGATGTCCACACCGTCGATCTTCGTCAGGAACTGCGGGTAGGCATTCAGCCTCGCCTCGGCCCTCCGCCAGTCGTGCTCGGTCGCCCAGTAGCGGACGAGCTCCCGCAGCGTCGCCAGCTGCACGCCCTGCGACCGATCCTTCACGAGCTCCCTGGTGGGCCAGCGGGTCGCCGCGAGGCGCCGGCGGAGGTCGGCGAGGTCGGCGTCAGGCACGCGCACGCGGAAGGGCCGGATGGACGTGTCGGCCGTTCTGATTTCTGGCGCCGTTACCTGGAGCGGCGCATCGGCGGTTTTCAGCTCTGTCATGTTGGTACCCGCGTTGAGTGTTGCGCGAGGATCGCGACTCACAGTGGCGTCTTGTGCGTGCGCGAGCACTGCCGGCGACGCGCACATGGCGAGGAGGAGCGCGCAGTCGCGGAGGATCCGGGCCGCGCTGCGTCGAGCTCGCGCGGCGTCACCGATGACGCCGCCGGTCTCGATGCCAAGAGTTTTCATAGTCGAACTCCGTGAGAGAGAGTGTCTGCTGCCGGCGTGCGCCTGGCGCAGATGCCGGACTGCAACGCGGACCCAATCTTCCACGATTCCCGCGACCGGCACATTGGACGATGGTATCGACTCACTGTCCGGACGGCACCTAACGGCGGATGGGTGCAGGAGTCGGCGCGGGCAGGCGCCGGGCGAGGACGTTCGTGAATCCAGCGAGTGCGCCTCCGCCCAGGACCGTCCAGCGGAGCCAGCTCGACCAATCCGCAATGCCCAGCGCCGCGTCGAGCGAGTAATGGCCAAATCCCGCGAGCGCGAAGCCGACCGACACGACGGCGTAAAGGAGCGGAAGCTCGCTTCCATTCGACGTGGCCAGGAGCCCATTGCCCCGGTGCACCGTGATGACCGCAACGACCATCACGCTCAACAGAAGCGCCGGACCGACTGGGCCGAGGAAGCCGAGGGCGATGAGGATGCCGGCCGTCAACTCCGCGAGGCCTGCGGCTGCGGCGAACGCGCGGCCGGGACGAAACCCGAGTTGCTCGAAGAACCCGCCCGCGTTGTCCAGACCGGCGCCGCGAAACCAGCCAAGGAGCTTCTGGGTACCGTGGGCCGCGAACAGGAAGCCGAATACCAATCGCTCGGCGAGAAGCACGCCCGCGAGCACGTCGGCATTTGGCTGATAGGAGGCATCCATGTCGCTCTCCGGGTGTAATCCTCGTTCCGCGGCGAATCTCGAATGCGCACGCTGACGGCGCCATTACACGTTGGTGTTAGGCGCCGGTGGTCGTTCCCGTCGGCGTCGCGGACCGACACCAAGGTATGATGGCCCCTGGGTCTGCGGTGGGCTCATCATTCGGAACCGATGAATGCCGCGGAGGAAGCAACAAATGCACAACACGCTTACCGGCGTCGATGTCGTCAGATCGGTCATCGATGAACTTCGGGTACCGATGGAGAACGCGTGACGACGACGCGTTCGCTCGTGTCCGTCGTCGATGACGACGAATCGGTGCGAGAGTCGCTGCCCGACCTGTTGTGGGAATTCGGATTTGCCGCTCGGGCATTCGCGTCCGCGGAAGCGTTCCTGTCATCCGACTGCGTCGGCGACACGAGGTGCCTGATCCTCGACATCGTAATGCCCGGGATGTCCGGCCCTTCGCTCCAGCGCGAGCTGTCCCGCCGCCGGCGGCTCATTCCCATCGTTTACATCACCGCCCGCCGAGACGAGAGCATCCGCCCGCGGCTGCTCGAAGAGGGGGCGGTGGAGTGCCTGTACAAGCCATTCAGCGAAATGGCGCTACTCGAGGCGCTCAATCTCGCTCTTCGAGTGAATTGAGCGACGGACACCATGGGCAACCGCGCTGCACTCATGAGCACACCGACCGTGTTCGTCGTCGACGACGACGTGTCTGTGCGCGAGTCGCTGGAGCTGTTGATACAATCCGCCGGTTGGCGCTCGGAGACGTTCGACTCCGCGGTGCCGTTCCTCTCGAGGCCCCATGTCGCCGTCCCCAGCTGTCTCATCCTCGACGTCTCGCTGCCCGATCTCGATGGCCTCGAGCTGCAGAAGCGAATCGCCGACGACCGGGTCGACATGCCGATCATCTTCATCACCGGCTACGGCGACGTGCCAACGACCGTTCGCGCCATGAAGGCCGGCGCGCTGGAGTTCCTGACGAAGCCCTTCGTCGATGACGTGCTGTTGAGCGCCATCGATCATGCGATCGAGCGGAGCCGCGCCGCCGCCGAGTTTGCCGCGACCGTGCGCGGACTTCGCGAGCGATACGCGTCCCTCACCCGCCGCGAGCGCGAGGTCATGGCGCTCGTGGTCTCCGGGCGCCTGAACAAGCAGGTCGCCGCGGAGCTCGCCATCAGCGAGATCACGGTGAAGGCTCACCGGGGCAAGATGATGCGAAAGATGCGGGCGGACTCGCTGGCCGATCTGGTGAACATGGCGGCCACACTCTCGCCGCAGATGCGGGGGTAATTCCGCCGCACCTGAATGCTGCTCGCGCGCGGAGACCGATACCATCGTATAATAGGCCTCGCCCACCCCCGCCTTCCATCGTGACGGTCGGGCCCACCCGTCAGACGAGGTCCCAATGGACGAGGAGCTCACCCGAGTGCGGCCCGCGGTCGACATGGGGCCAGCCCGCCGCGACGACCGGCGGCGGGCGAACGGACTGCTCGCTGGCGAGAAGCATCTGCTCGAGATGGTCGCCGTCGGACACCCCCTCTCGGTCGTGCTCCCGGCGCTCTGTCGACTCGTCGAGGATGCGAACAGTGAGTACCTGTGCAGCATTCTCCTGGTGGATCCGCGCGCCGCGGTCTTCGAGCATGGTGCGGCGCCCAGCCTTCCACCGGCGTACTACGCATCCAAAGCCGGCCGCCCGATCCATCCCGAATCGGGGCCGTGCGGCGCGGCGGCGTCGACGAAGCGCCAGATGATCGTCTCAGACCTCGCCGCCGAGACACGGTGGGACGCGAGCGGCTGGCGCGCATTCACCATGTCGCACGGCCTGCGCTCGTGCTGGTCCACCCCGATCCTGTCGAGGGCGCAGGAAGTGCTGGGCACCTTCGCCATCTACCGCCGCGAGCCGGGTGCGCCCACACGAGCCGACCAGGATCTCATCGCGCAGCTCACGCATCTCGCCAGCATTGCCATCGACCGCGCGCGGAGCGATGCCGCGCTCCGGCGGAGCGAGTCGTTCCTCGCCGAGGCGCAGAGCCTCAGCCGGACGGGGAGCTTTTCCTGGCGCGTGGCGACGGACGAGATCACCCTGTCGGACGAAGTGTATCGCATCCTTCAACTCGATCCGAAGGTTCCGGTGACGCTCGCCACGATCGACGAACGCGTCCACCCGGAGGGAATCGCGTCGCTCGCCGAGCTCGCCGTCCGTGCGCGCACTGACGGCGGTGCATTCGAATGCGAGCACCGGATGCTCATGCCCGACGGCTCGGTCAGATATGTGCACGTCGTCGCCCACGGCACTCGCGATCAGCATGGTCAACTCGAGTACATCGGCGCCATTCAGGATGTGACGCAGCGTCGGCTCTCCGGCGAAGCACTGGGCAGAGCGCGGGCCGAGCTTGCGCACATCGCGCGTGTCACCAGTCTCGGCGCATTGACCGCGTCGATCGCGCACGAGGTGAACCAGCCGCTGTCGGGCATCATCACGAACGCGAGTACCGGCCTCCGGATGCTGGCGTCGGACCCACCTAACGTCGATGGTGCCTGTGAGACGCTCCGCCGCACGATTCGCGATGGTCACCGGGCCGCGCAGGTCATCGCGCGGCTTCGCGCGCTGTTCACCAGAAGGGAGCCGGCGAGCGAGCGCGTGGACCTCAACGAGGCGACGCGGGAGGTGGCGACGCTCATGCTGAGCGAGCTGCAGCGACATCGCGTCGTTCTCCGGATGCAGCTGGCCGAGGACCTCCCGGTCGTCTTCGGCGATCGCGTGCAGCTCCAACAGGTTGTCCTGAATCTCCTGCTCAATGCGTCGGAGGCGATGAGCGAGATCGACGACCGCCCGCGGGAGCTGGTGGTGCGGAGCAGGCTGGACGGCCCCGACGTCCGCGTGGATGTCCAGGATGCCGGGACGGGAATCTCGGCGGAGAACGTCTCGCAGCTATTCGACGCGTTCTACACGACGAAGAGCGGCGGTATGGGGATCGGGCTCTCCGTCAGCCGCTCCATCATCGAGAGTCACCACGGCCGGCTCGTGGCGATGGCCAACGACGGTCCAGGCGCCACGTTCTCCTTCTCGATCCCGCACCGCGGTAACGCCGTGAACCGCGCTTACGCATACGCAGCGGCTCAAACGGCTTCCATGACGGGTGCCGCGTGACGGGATCGTGAGCGACGCTCGCGGCCTGGTGTCCGTGGTGGACGACGACGAGTCCGTGCGCGAGTCGGTGCCCGACCTGCTGCGGGAGTTCGGCTTTTCGGTAACGACGTTCGCATCGGCGGAGGATTTTCTGGCCTCATCCTCGCTGGGCCAGACACGCTGTCTCGTGCTCGACGTCGCCATGCCGGGCATGTCAGGGCTCGATCTCCAGAGTGAGCTGCTGCGCCGCCGCCGGGCGATCCCCATCATCTTCATCACCGCCGGCGCTGACGAAACCGTCAGGTCCCGAGCCATGGCCCGCGGCGCCGTGGCGTGCCTGTTCAAGCCGTTCAGTAGCACCGCGCTGCTCGACGCCGTCACCGTCGCTGTGCGAGGGCAATGACGATGTCGCCTCCCATCCCGACGGTGTTCGTCGTCGATGACGACATCTCCGTTCGCGAGTCGCTGGAGTCGTTGATCCGTGTCGCCGGCTGGCGGCCCGAGGTATTCGCGTCAGCCCGTGAGTTCCTCGCCTTTCCCCGCGTGCACGCACCAGGCTGTCTCGTGCTCGACGTGTCGCTCCCCGACCTCAACGGGCTCGACCTCCAGCGCGACGTCGCCGCCGATCGGCTGGATTTGCCGATCATCTTCATCACCGGCTACGGCGACATTCCGACGACGGTGCGCGCGATGAAGGCCGGCGCAGCCGAGTTCCTCACCAAGCCCTTCGACGACGGCGTGCTTCTCGATGCGGTGAAAAACGCCATCGAGCAAAGCGAGCAGACACTGAGGCGCGACGCGGCGACGCGGACGCTCCGGGATCGCCACGAGTCGCTCAGCCGCCGCGAGCGCGAGGTAATGTCACTCGTCGTGGCTGGGCTGGCGAACAAGCAGGTGGCGCACGAGCTCGGGATCAGCGAGATCACGGTCAAGGTCCACCGGGGAAAGGTGATGCGAAAGATGCGCGCCGCCTCCCTCGCCGACCTCGTGAAGATGGCGGCGATGCTGGACGCTGCGCCCGAGCCGCGGCAGATCCCATGACATGCCGATCGTCGCTCCTCGCCGGCCTGCTGCTGCTCACCGCGGCTCATGTGGACGCGCAGTCCATGGTCGCTCGCGATGATGTCGACTATCAGTTGCGGCTGCTCCTCCACAAGCAGCACGAGATCGGCACGCGCGGCTGGGGAATCGCGGGTTGGTGGGTGCTGCCCGACGTGACGGCCCGACCGGATCGTTTCCGGTCGCTGGTCCTGGCGGGTCCGCTCTACCGCACGCCACAACGCTGGCTGGAGCTCATGGGCGGCACGCTGTTCCGGAACGACCGGGATGCCGAAACGCTCGTGAATCTGCGGTTCGCGGAGCGTGGGATTCCCGGACTCATCGCGATTGGCGACATCGAGTACTACTTCAATGCCCGCCGCCTTTACTGGCTGCTGGGGGCCGAGCGGCGGTTGTTGGCCCGGCGCGGCGCCGTGCTGCGTGGCGGTGTCGAATCGGAGAACATCACTTTCCCCGACCGTCGACGCGATTTGTACGGGATAGGGCCACGGATAACGCTCGCACTCCCGGCGGGGCTGGCGGTGACCGGCGCCTACCAGTTTCGCAACGATCGCGACTTCGTGCGCGCGTATGTCCTGCTCAACCTGTGACCAGCCAGTCGGTTCGCATGTAAGGTAACAATCATGTAGGGAATGCAGCCCTGCGCTGGCGCACCCTTCCGGGGCGTGGTAGTATCTGCTCGCCCCCATGCCAGCCATCGACGAGCGTCTCCCACGCCAGGGGCGACGCGTGCGTCGCACGCTCTCCTCGCTCATCCTCGGCGCGTGCGCGAGCGCCGAGGATCCAACCACGACCACGATCCGCGTCGGCTGGCAGCTCTCGTGGGCGACGCAGGGGCAGATCGCCCAGACGCTTCAGCGGACGAATGCCCTCGCGTTGAACGGGCTCCGCGGAGAGTTCAAGGGATTCTCGTACGGCGCGCCGCTCAACGAGGCGGCGCTGGCCGGCGAGGTCGACGTCCTGTTCACCGCCGATCAGCCCGCAGCCGCCCTCCTCGCGCGGGACGATCGGTGGACGATCATCTGCCGTCTGATGCACAGTCGCGTCGCGCTCTACGTGCCGCGGAACTCGCCGATCCGCGTGGTCGCCGATCTTCGGGGCCGGACCATCGCAATGCCATTCGGCGCCGCGTCACAGCGCGAGACGCTCAAGGCCCTCCGTGCGGCGGGTCTGGATCCGAGTCGGGACACGCGCATCGTGCACATGGACATCTCCGAGCAGGCAGGCCTGATCGAGGCGGGCGGCGCCGAGAGCTGGGGAGCGGTCGACGCGATGGCCGGCTTCGATCCGACCGCGGCCAACTTCGAGCAGCGCGGCCTCGCGCGCATGCTCCACGTCAGTGAGGTCACCTCGGTCGTCATACTCTCGACCGAGTATGCCGCGCGCCATCCCGGCGCGGCGAAGGATTTTCTGAAGGCGTTCATTGCCGCGTACCACTACTACGCTACACACGAGGACGAAGCAGGCGCCTGGTTTCTATCCGCGTCGCGACTTCGCTTCGATCCCGCGGTACTCGACGCGGCGGCAGCCGTCGAGGCGAACGTGCGGGCCGTCACCCTTCGGGACATCGACGTCCGGCTGACCCCCCGCGACGTGGCGCGGCTCCAGGAGGCGGCGGACTTCAACGCGGACAACGGAATGGCGAGGCGTCGCATCGCCATGCGCGACTTCATCGACGTGAAGACTCTGGAGGCCGCGGTGCGCGAGCTCGCCACCGATCCCACCCGCGTTGCAACGGCGATCCCGGCGCGGCGAGCGCCTCAATGATTCGCCGGGCGTGGCTTCCGATCGCGCTGCTCGCTGTGTGGGAGATCGGCGCGCGCCTCGGCTGGATCAATTCAACGCTCCTCCCGCCACCGAGTCAGATCGCTACGGCTCTCGTCGACTGGGCGCGGGACGGCGCGCTAGTTCTCGACGCGCTGGCCAGCGTGGGCCGGGTAGTGGCCGGCTTCGCGCTCGCCGCGATTCTCGGCATCAGCGTCGGGGCGCTGGTGGCGCTCCTGCCGGTGGTGCGCCGGAACGTGGTCCCGGTCATCGAGCTGCTACGTCCCATTCCACCCATCGCCTGGATCCCGATGGCCATCCTGTGGTTCGGGATCGGCACCACCAGCGCCGTGTTCATCGTGTGCGTTGGCGGCTTCTTTCCCATCGTGACAGCGACCATGCACGGCATCGCCCACGTGCGCCGTGAGACGATCCAGACGGCTCGGTCTCTCGGAGCAGGCCAATGGCTCACGGTCACTCACGTGGTGCTACCCGCGGCGCTGCCCGACATTCTCAGTGGAGTGCGCACCGGGCTCGGCTCGGCGTGGATGAGCCTGATTGCGGCCGAGCTGGTCGCGAGTCAATCGGGGCTCGGGTATCGCATCCAGCTGTCCCGTCTCTTCCTGCGTTCCGATAGCGTCGTTGCCGGAATGCTCGTCATCGGCCTCCTCGGTGTGGCGATGAGCCTTGGATTGCGCGCGCTCGAGCGGCGCCTGACGATCTGGAACGGGGCGACCCTCGGCGCGGACGCGGTGCTTGGAGGGCGCCCGGTTGAGCAACCCCAGGCTGGTCGTTGACGGCGTCTTCAAGACGTACCCGTCCGCCGAACACCATCGCCCCGCTGTGCCCGTGCTGGCGGGGATCGATTTCGCCGCGGCGCGGGGCGAGTTCATCGTCGTGACGGGGCCAAGCGGGTGCGGAAAGACGACGCTGATCGATGTCATCGCCGGCTTCCTCGAATGCGACCGCGGCCGAGTGCTCGTCGATGGTCGCGCAGTCACGGCTCCCGGCCGCGATCGCGTGGTGGTCTTCCAGACGCTCGCGCTCTTCGAGTGGATGACCGCGCGCGACAACGTGGCATTCGCCCTCAAGGCGATGGGTGTCGGGGCCGTCGAGCGGCGCCGCATCGCCGACAGCTGGCTCGAGCGCGTCCTGCTTGGCGGCTTCGGCGATCGATACCCGTACGAGCTATCCGGCGGGATGCGCCAGCGCCTGGCGCTCGCGCGCGTCCTTGCCGCGGAGCCCTCGTGCATGCTGCTCGATGAGCCGCTCGCTGCGCTCGACTCCCAGCACCGGCGCATGATGCAGGACGAGCTGGTGAAGCTGTGGCGCGACCATGACCGCACCATCGTGATGGTCACGCACGACCTGGACGAAGCCGTCTTCCTCGCCGACCGGGTCGTCGTGCTTTCCGAGCGCCCGTCCCACGTGCGCGAGATCGTCCCGATCGACCTCCCGGCCGCGCGCGAGGAGCGAAGCCGCACGTCGCCGCGGTTTCGCGAATGTGTCGAGCACCTCTGGGAGCTCCTGCGAGCGTGATCGCCGCTGCGTCGCCGATGTGCCTGTCAGCGGGGGGTTGGCGCCCGCACCGGTCTTCCCGGCGCGACACCGTCGACCGCCCGCCCGTTCGCGACGACTGACACACCGTTGACGATCACGTGCTGAATACCCGCGGGTTGTAGCGATGGCTCACGGTACGTCGAGCGATCCACCACCGTCGCGGCGTCGAAGATCGTGATGTCCGCGTCGGCGCCGACACGCAGGCGGCCCTTGTTTCGCATCGCCGGCACTCGTCGCTCGAGGCGCTGCGCGGGCATGAGCGTCATTTTGCGGAGCGCTTGCATCAACGAGAGCGAGCGGGTTTCGCGCACGTACCGCCCCAGCACCTTCGAGAACGTTCCCGTCGTCCGTGGATGGCCTCGCCCGCTCTGCCAGTAGGCGTCGCTCGCGACGATGGTGAGTGGACTGGTCAGCGCGGCGGCGACCATCTGGTCCGTGTTGGTGTGGACCACAATTGGTCCTCCGGTCCGGCTGTACCGCTCGAACGTCTCGCGGCTCAACCGCTCTCCCGTCGGGGGCCACTCGAGCTCGGCCAGGCGCTCATCGGGAGCACTTCTGTAGATGTCCTGGATGGTGGCTGACTGAATCTCCGTCATCCCCGCCGAATACGGATACGCCTCCGTCGTCACGTCGCGCCCGCGAGCTCGCGCTGCCTCGATCATCTCGAGCATCACCGGGGTTTCGCCGAGCCCCGCACTATTGATGTGCACCACGTGCAGTGGAGCGTTGGTTGCGCTGGCAAGCGAGAGCGCGTCACTGAGACCGGCGACGCCAGGGCGAATGTGTACGTGTAGCGACGTCCTCGTTCCGGCGGCGACACGAAAGACGGCCAGCAGCTCATCGCGCGTCGCCGCTGGCGTGTACGGAAGCCCCGCGCCGATGCTGACAGCACCTTGGCGCAGCCCGGTCTCAATGCCCCTGGCGATCTCGCGAATCTGTGCCGGCGACGCTGCGCGATAGGCTCCTTCGCTCACCGGCATCACGGTGCCGGAATCGCGCATCACCACCATCCTGACCTTGATGTGCCCGATGCTGACGCCGTAGTTGATTCGCTGGCCGGCGCTCCGCTCGCGGTACCAGGCGTCGACATCCGCCGTGCCGAGCTCGAG